>JADEXJ010000028.1 GCA_015207195.1 Pleurocapsales cyanobacterium LEGE 10410 | reverse complement strand
ACTAGAATTTCTGCGTTACCTAGAAAAACTGCCGACTCCCGTTCAGTAGTTTTTCGATCTAAGATTTGTTAACATCGAATACTTAAGCAAGATCAACTCTTGTATCATCGTGCCAAAATAGCAATAATAGATACAGCATTTAAAACAAAGTTTAGGGAGTTACTCGTATAGAAGACCATGTTACACCGCAAGATTTATCAACTCTGTCAAGATGGTCGTGAGGTTTGTATTTTCTTGCGGGATCAACAACGCTGGATTGAAAGCGGTCGTATTGTTGATTTCGAGGGAGATATTGTCACGATCCGCTATGAAACAGAAGAAGACGATGAAATTAGCTCTTGGGAAGAAATGGTACGCTTAGAAAGTATTGGTGCTGTGACCCAAAAATTGGCATCTGTATCTAAAATTAACAGTGAAATTACAGTTTCTGATGAGTGTCCAGAAGCAGAACAAATTCATCCCCAATCACCAGAACAAGAATAAGAAAATGAGGAATCAGAAGCGATCGAGCCAGCTTGACAGACACTAAAACAAAGATGCCAATCAGGTAGCTTCATCCTCTGTTTCGTTGGGTTCAAAAACAGGACAGTAACCTTCAGGGATTACTTTAAAACCATACAAAGGGGAAAATTGATTCCAGCAACGTTGGTTGTTGTAGTGAAGACAGCGACTACAGCAGTCTAGATCGGATGATATTCGAGCCTGACTATTTGAATTCAATAGTTCTCGCTGAGATATTCCTTTGACAACTAGCTCGTCACCCTGCCAGCGGGCTTGAATAATGCCAGTATCGGCAACATTATTCCATCTAGGATCGTCGGTAATGCTGTCGGGTAAGATAATTGCGATTGTTCCCACAACTTCATTGATTTCGCCCTCATAGTAAATAGGTTGAGGAGCTTTAGGCTGCACGAAGCGATCGCCTATAGGCAATTCCACTAGTATTCCCTGAGCGGGAGAATGAATTTGGTAGCGGTTGCGTAGTTCTTCTAAGCTGGCTAACTCTAACAGGTAGTTTAATAGACCATGAACAAAAATAACGTGCTGCGGTCGCAGATTATGAATCAACTGCGTAGTATTGCGCCCATCACTGTGTTCTGCCAGCAAGTAAGTTTCAATTGTTACTGAAGATAAGCTTCTTAGCAGTTCCAATCTAGGAGAGTCTGGCTGAATATAGTGTTGCGGATGTTCGGGCAACAACACCACCCACTCTTCCTCTTCATCGGTCATATATTGCCACAGATCGCTTCTATAATCTACCAAGAAAACTCCAGGGTTCTTGCCAATAACCGAACTGTCAGGATGTTCGAGCCTTCGCATTCGAGGGCAAATTCGCTCATCCCAAAACAAAGATTGATGTTTGGCAAAATTTTGGACAGATTCGGGAAACTGAGACAGTAATTCTAGATATACATCACAGGTTAAGGCAACCGAATTATCAACCCAAATATCGAGATCTCGTCCAGTAAATTGATGATGCGATCGCAACAGCTTGAGAATTTCTTGACCCAAGCCAATGAAAGGTACGGGCAGTAAGACATTTTTTCCTGCGTCCAAAGCTCGGTTGATACGTTCCATCAATTGCTTTTCTTGGAGGCGACGATGAGAATGGCGTACTGTTCCATAAGTCCCCTCCATAATTAGAACATCAGGGGCTAACCCTCGTAGGTTTTCAATCGACATCCCCTCGGCTAACTGAAAGTTAGAAACCGAGCAATCTCCACTGTACATTACCGTGTAACTACGTTCGGTCGTAGTGTGGGTGATAATAATCGCAGCAGCCCCAGGCAAATGACCAGCGGGAACTAATTCTATTTGCAGATTAGCATCTAAATTTATTGGCGATCGCCAGGGTAAGGTTTGACACCAGCTTAGATTGGCTAAATTCTCGTCGCTCCAGTGACAGGGCAGTAATTTTGCCGTAACCTCGCTGGTATAGATTGGCAGTTGAGGAAAAGCCTGATGTAATTGCAGTAAGCCACGGCAATGATCTTCGTGAGCATGGGAACAAAAAACCAAATCTGCTGGAGGTCGATCTTGCTCCAATAAAGCTGATAAATCTTCTAGACCGCAATCTAGCAAAATACGATATTCACCAATACGCAGTAGCAAACAGACACCTTCGTCTTCATGACCTGCTGCATAAACGAAGCAGGATAAAGGCAGGGAACTAGATAAAGTTTTTCCCTGACTTTTTTTCATAAAATTAGCTCCTGATAACCCAAACTTCAACAAATTTAAAATACCAACGCTTCTAGCGTCTTTGTTTAAGATCTTAAGTTATAGCAGCGGTAAAGTTTACTTAAATCTAAAGAGAAGTTAAGCTGAAATGTTTAGCAGCGGAAATTATCATTTAGCAAACTAGTACAATAGTATTTGCTACGCCAAGACCACAGAATCTAGTTAGTGTGCCGAACCATTACCGTCATATTTATCAGTATCGTAATAACCTCCTTTAGTACCAAAGAATAAACAGGCAACCGTAAAAATTCCTGTTAAGACCAAGATAATTAATTTGACATCCATAATACAATTCGTCTAATAAACTTTATTTACATGATAATCTGGCTTACTCAAGGCAATTCTGCAAAAAATCTATTAATATTTTGAGCATTGCCAATTTTAGTTGTAATTTACGACACAAACGTAGTTTTTTATATAGAAGCGTTTATGGTGATCTTTCATCTTAGATAGCCTCTTCAATTGTTTCAGGAGATACTTGAGGGATCGGGGCAGCCAGAGGTATTTCTTCTACTTCAGGAAGTTTTTCTAATAAAAGGCGAGAAGACTGATTTCCTCCCGACAGACGCTTCAGCAACTTGGGTCTAGGGTCATGAATCAAATAATAAATTTCATCTTTAACCTGCCATTCTTCTGCTGCCACTGCCACTTGAAAGCTATCTCGGCGCTTGATCAATAAAGGTAGCATTTCTCCTGCCCGAACCAAAGCCTGTAAATGAGCGGATTTGAAATAAAAATTGGGTTCTTTCAAAACTGTTCTACCCAGCTTTACCTGACCATCATCAATATAGCTATTCCAGGTTTTAATGGGCAATTGAGGAATTAATGCTTGACTGACTTTCGCTTTTTTAGCACCGCTGTCAGTACTATTTTTAGGAAATGCAGCCAGTACTTTTGGGGGTTGGAATTCTTCTACCGCCCGTTGAGCCAACACCAAATTGACTTCACCATTGTTAGTCAGAGCTAAAAATGTCCCCATCGATTCAATCCCTGCTTCTGTCAAAACTTCAGGATCTAATGCGCTACTTTGAAACACCGTCAAATTTTCAGCTTCTGCTTTTTTGCAGGCTTCAGGATCGGTATCGATCATAACTACCGATTCTCCTAGCTGTTGAAATAAACGACCCATGAACCGACCCAAAGAATTACAGCCAATAATAACCGCTCCCTTGGCATCGCTAGAAGTAATTTGTAACCAGCTGGCTACCCATCGTGCTGTCAGTCCCTGAAGAAAGACCGTCATCAAAATAGTCAAAAATACCAAAGCTTTAATGGCATCTCCACCATTGATACCTTTTTCCGTCAGCAAAATAGCAAACAAGGAGGCTACCGAGGCAGATATAATACCTTTTGGTGCGACCCAAGCCAAGAATAGCTTCTGTCGCCAGTTCAGGTTGCTATTCCAAGTACAAACTGCAACGCTGATTGGTCGGACAACCAACATCAAGACCAAAACTGCCAGAACACTTCCCCAACCCAAAGCCAAGACGCTGGCAATGGAGAGGTCGGCAGCCAGCAAAATAAATAGTACGGAAACACAGAGAACGGTTAGCTGACCCTTAAATCTTTTAAGCAGCCTTTCTTCAGGGATAGCGGAAGCTTTGACAACAATTCCCGCGACAACAGTCGCCATTAAACCAGATTCACTACGCAAGCTTTGTGACAGCCCAAATAGTCCCCACACCGCAGCTAAAACGACCAAATTTTTGAGTTCATCCGACAGCTCGTAGGCTCTTTTTAATAAAACTCCTAACAACCAACCGCCAACACCGCCCACAATCGCTCCAATTCCTAAACGCAGCACCAAACCACTCATGATATCTAGAGGAGCAGCATTGGTGTTGAGAATAGTATTGAGTACCACTACTGCTAAAATTGCGCCCACAGGATCGATTAATACTCCTTCTCCTTCTAAAAGAGTCGCTACCTGCCGATCTACCTTAACCTGCTTGAGCAAGGGACTAATTACTGTCGGACCAGTTACTACTACTAAAGAGGCATACAGAAAGGAGATTGACCAAGGAAACTCAGCCAACCAGTGTGCAGCCATACCCCCACCAACAAGAGTGATTAACGTGCCTACCGTAACCAAGTTACGCAGACTACCCGATACTTTGCCTAACTCAGGTAATTCTAAATTCAGCCCACCTTCAAACAGGATAATAGCCACTGAAAGCGCAACTAATACTTCTAGCCCTACTCCCAGCTCATGGGGATGAAGTACGTCAAAACAATCTGTTCCCAACAAAATGCCAAATAGCAGTAAAAAAACAATACTCGGTACTTGAAAATATTCTGCTACTACTTGTGCGCTAATACCTGCAAGAACGGCAATAACTATTTGTATAGTAATTTGAAAAGATCCTTCCATAAGCTAAATAAAAAATTGGCGTTCTCGGCAGATTGTCAGTTAAATTATTAAGGAAAACAATTTTTTAAACTCTATTAATAGCTAATCTATTTCATTTGTCATTTAAATATATTTATTTTGACAGAAAGCCTACAATCTTGAAGGTCGAACAAATTAATAGTTTTAACCAAGCTCATACTGTTTTCTTGTGAAACATCTTAACATTTTCCTCTGAGATTACTCTGCTGCGTTCACAAGGAGTAATCGAACCCCAACCCAACCCAGAGCAAAAACTATCCCATGCCTCGTTGGTTCTGTCTTAATCGATAGAAGATAGACTAATAAAGACGACTGCGACTAAACCAGGTCTGTTTTGTTTGCCAGAGTATTTAAGAACTGTAGAGTGATTGGCGAATAGTGCAATACATATTTTTTATTCAGGGTTGCTATAAAGAACAGCGAAATTGAATGTTAACACCATTTAGCAAAATCACGTTCTGATAGTGATATTTTTAGCAATTTGAGCCAAAACACCAACAATTATTTTTTGATTGTCCTAAACTTATGCCATCTCATCCTATATCTATTTGGAGACGCTCACCCAATAAGCTGCGCCAAGGTGAAATCTGGCTAGAGTGGTTTTGTTTTATTGGTTTGTTGTTTGCAGCATTGGTTTTATTCTTGATAAATTTGGGCGATCTACCTTTACTAGATCTCAATGAAGCGACCCTGGCACAAGTGGCAAAAGAAATTTCTCAGGGAACAAGCTGGTCAAACTGGATTTTTCCTACTCTATGGGGTGAACCGTATCTCGAACAGCCACCGATAGTACCTGGTTTAATAGCGATCGCCTATAAAATTGCTGGGAGTAGCGAATTTACTACCCGTTTGCCAGGAGCTTTGTTGGGTGCAGCTTCCGTTCTGATACTTTATGAAATTGGTCGCGAAATTTTTGTGACTCGTCTTCCTGCGTTGTTTTCTGCCCTGGTTTATCTAACCTGTTTGCCAGTGGTGCGTTTTGGTCGCTTGGCAACGCTAGATGGTCCTTTGCTTTGCTTTGAACTTTTAACGATTTGGGCGGTTTTGCGATCGCGTCGCGACCTTCGATGGGCGTTAGTTGCGGGAGTTAGTTTGGGGCTAATGAGCTTGACTAAAGGACTATTGAGCGTACAGATCTTAGTAATTATTGTGCTGTTTTTGTGGTGGGATACTCCTCGTCTAATTACCTCAGCTTATTTTTGGGGTGGTTTGATCTTAGGAGCTGCGCCTGGGATCTCCTGGTATGTTTGGGAGTGGTTTCGCTACCATGAATTAAAAACTAACCAAGATTTTTTGCACTTATTTTTGGGTTCAGCATCTCCATTAGCTGAGTTGGGACTGCCCGTTGAATATTATTTGATACAAACCCTACAATATTTTCTCCCCTGGCTGATGGTGATGTTTGCTGGGGTAAAATTAATCGGTCAAAACATCCATTGGGGGTGGGGCAGACTTTTAGGAACCTGGCTTGGGGGTTATTTTGTTTTGGGGTTTTTATTACTTCCTCAAGATTACTGGTCGGTATTGCCTTTGTACCCAGCATTGGCACTGGCTGCTGGAAAGCAGTTAGATTTGATTCGCAATTTACCTAGTGCTGTGGCTTATCCTCGTGTATGGGTCTATGGTTTTGCGGTGATGGCTATTGTAGCTGTTGGGGCGGGTTTTTACTGGGGCGTGGCTAATTACATAGATTTTTATCTACCATTTATTTGTGGTTCGTTTGCCATAACTTTTGCTGCCACGGCAGTAGTTATTGCTCAACAGGAAAAACAATTTATCCCTTTGCTGTTCTGGGGACTTTTTGTCTCAATTTTTTTGTTAGTTATTTCTCCTCACTGGATTTGGGAACTCAAGACAGTAGAACCGATCGAGCCGATAGCTAATTTGGTTCGGCAGCATACTCCAGCCAATACGATAGTTTATAGTTCAATGTCTACACGACCTAGCTTGAGTTTCTATAGCGATCGCCAAGTTGTTTCTCTATCAACTGCCGAACTTCAACAACGTTGGCAACATGATTCTATGGTTTATCTGCTGATCGATTCAGCAACACAGGAGAAATTAAATCTTTCAAAACAGGCAATTATCAAAAACTCTCAGTCTAGTTCAAACTGGAGCTTAGCAATCAAAAACTACCAAGCTCAACCAGATAAATTATAAAATCATCATAAAATTTACTTGCCGAACTTGCGCCACTTCTCAATTTTCAAGATTGCTAATGATAAAACAGAGGCTGAACGGTCGATAATTTTGGGTTTTACCGAACTTCGACCGCAAGCCCCTTAATTTTTTTCAACTAAGACTAATCCCTAATACCCATTTTGCTAAAGGCGATCGCCACTGCTTTGGGCTTATTCCTCATCATCATCAACACCAATTTGGCGTAAATGAATGTGCTTTCTGCCCAGAGTTATTTCAAACTCGTCGCCTTGTTCTAAACCCATTTTTTTAGTGTAAGCAGAACCAATTAGCAAATTACCATTAGATTGAACGCTAATACGATAACTAGCAGAACGACCACCTCTACCCTGTCCATTAGAAGTACTATCTAATTCAATTCCTTCGGCATCAATTAGTGCATTGAGGAATTTCATCATGTTGACTCGTTCTACACCGTTCTTGGTGACTGTATAGTAGCCACATTCTTTAGCCTTTTCCTCCTTAGAAAGACTACCAAGCTCTTTAACTTTATCGATTAATACTGAACCTACTAAAGGTTGTGGTTGGGTTACTTTTGCCATTAACTTGAAACAACTAAAAATTTATTTGGTTTACAATTTTGCTTTCAGCTAAAGTTATATCAAACTGATATTTTCTACTTTGCTATCTTTATCTAAAACTATCTTACACTTATTGAGGATAATCAACTAAACAAAAATTCATTTTTTTTGTTGATAGATTTATTTTACAACATCAGAAATTAAGATTGCTAACTTGATAAAAAAATATCAATTATACCTACAAGTTGGCTTTTGGATTTAAAACGTAACAATGAAATTAACAACTCGCGGTCATTATAGTGTCAAAGCATTATTAGATCTCAGCTTACAACCTGAATATCGACCAACATCAGTGAACAAGATCGCCCAAAGACAAGATTTACCTGCACCTTATCTAGAAAAATTATTGATTGAAATGCGCAGGGCTGGGATTGTTAAGTCGGTTAGAGGTGCTAAAGGTGGTTATCAACTAGCGCACCAACCCGAACAAATTTCTTTGGGAAAAATCTTAGAGGCTGTAGGAGAAACTATCGAGCCTTTGCCCAACTATTCTCCTGATAATAATTTGGCTGAAGATTGGGTAACCTTTACTCTCTGGCAAAGGCTGCATCAAAAACTAAAAGAAGCTTTGTATAGTATCACCTTGGCAGATTTATATTATGATGCTCGTAGTTGGCAAGCTGCCCAGGGGGAAGAGAATAATTTTGTTGTTTAAAGAGCGAAACTATCTATGAATAAACCCGAAAAAAACCTAATTTGTGAAGGTGGTTGTCATTGTGGTGCGGTTCGTTTTCAAGTACTAATCGATCGCTTTGTGGTAGAAGATTGTAACTGCTCTATTTGCCGTAAAAAAGGTTTTTTACATTTAATCCTTCCCCCAGAAAACTTTACTCTGCTTCAGGGACAAGATATGTTGGTCTCTTATACTTTTAATACCAGGGTGGCTCAACATACTTTTTGTTCTAGATGTGGCATACATCCTTTTTACCGTCCTCGTTCTCATCCAGACATGATAGACATCAACGTTCGCTGTCTAGATCGAGACTTGAGCGATAAATTTACGATTAGACATTTTGACGGACAGAATTGGGAAGATAATGTCGAGCAAATTCGGGATTAATTATTTGATGCCTGGTAGTTTTTCTCTGGCATGGCATCCTGGTTTAATCTTGCTCTTAGCAGCTTGGGAAGATTATTTAATTGGCGATCCCTGGGGGTGGGTTCATCCAGTACAGGTGATGGGGTGGTTAGTTCGACACTACACCAATCTAGCTCTCAAATTCTGCCAGCCTGGTTGGAAACGTCGTCTGGCTGGAGTTTTACTGGGCTTGGGTTTGATTATTGGTAGTGGATTTTTGGGCTGGTTAATCGTATTCAGCTTTAAAGCAATCGCTCCCTGGTTGGGCTATGGGGTGGAAATAATCATCCTCGCCAGCTGCTTTGCAGGAAAAAGTTTGCGGGTGGCGGTAGAGGATGTTTTAGAATCACTATCTGCTGGCGAGCTTGAGACAGCACGCTCGCGCCTGAGTTTATATGTGGGGCGAGATACGGATAATTTATCCCAATCGGAAATATTGCGGGCATTACTGGAAACAGTCGCCGAAAATACGGTCGATGGAGTTACCGCACCTCTTTTCTACGCTATTGTTGGTTCTTTTACGCTCTTCGGTGCTGTACCCTTAGCGTTGGCTTATAAAGCTGCTAGCACCCTAGATTCAATGGTGGGGTATCGTCGCGAACCCTACAGCGATTTGGGTTGGTTTAGCGCGCAGCTAGAAGATCGTTTAACCTGGATCCCCTGTCGCCTAACCGTATTGACTTTGAGCCTATTTTCTGGCAAACCTCTACAGATATTGGCTATTTGCCGTCGTGATGGGATTCAAGATCCTAGTCCCAATTCAGGCTGGAGTGAAGCTGCGTATGCAGGAATTTTGGGAGTACAGCTAGGAGGAAAAAATACTTATCAAGGAGTAGTTAAAGAAAAACCTTTGTTAGGAGATGCCATCTTTCCCATCTCCCTCACTAAAATCAACCGCGCCTTAATTTTGACTCGCTACTGCTTCTTATTTTGGCTGGCGATCGCTTTAGCTCTCCACTGGTTGTTCTGATTTGTTTAGTATAATAAGCTGGCTCAAACCATGCTGGCTCTTGATATAATTATTAAAGTATCGACCAAAAAAAGAGAATTACAGTTAGCTATCCAAAAAAAGTCTGGCTGCGGTAACAACCAATACATATTTTACAGCCAATAAAAGATTAGAGCGTTATACTATTTCCAGAGAAATTTTTTTGTACAGTGATTTTGTCGCTCTGCTTTGGGTCTAATCGACAAACATTAGTAATTTATGCCACCTACGAAGTAAATTTAGCCCTACAACTAATCCTTAAAACCTCAGCATTCATCTTTAATAACTGGTTTTGTTTCGAGTTATGTGAACTACGTTTTTTGATGTTGCAAATAAGCTTAACCAGATAGCTGAGGAATGAAAGCTTTTAAAAGATATTTATTAGCTGTTAATCGCTATGCAAAGTGTCGAGTAAATATCTCGGATAAATTTGTTGAGACGAAATATAGAATTGAGCTGAAATACATCGAAGATGGTAATAAAAAGCGAAAATGTTACATAAATAACAACATGAACAATATTTATTTGCTAGGAAATAACCTGAAAAATGCTGGAGATTAGTGTCTAAAATACTTCGACTTGATATTTACAAATACTTAACTAGATCTTTAAGCAAACTTTATAGCAATTAGGTGATCTTGCTCATGCACAATACCAAATAGATAGTGCAAGATAATATCAAATCAGTATCCAATTAGCTAATAGCTAGCTTTATCGTTCTCAAGCACAGTTTAAACTGCTGACTCAAAATCTCGGTCGAGAATATTCTCAGCTATAAAAAGCATCAAATGAGACATTTAAAGGCTAAAGGATCGAGACGATAGTTAAATCAAATTTTTCGCGTGAGCAAATTATTAGAGTGAAGGAGTCAACCATGAATTTAGTACAGCACACATTTGAAAGTTTACATCTCGGTGCTTGGGTCAATCAGCTACAATATAGAAAATTTTCGAGAACCTCAATTAAACGAAGCAAAATAGACTTGCTTGCTCCGCTGCGTAAGTGGTTAGACAATGTTGAGATCGACAACAGCGATTTTGCCCATCGTATTTGCCAACTAATTCCCAGCCAGTGTCCTTTTGAACGAGAGATTAAGCTTTTGGGACGAACTATTGTGAAAATCCCTCCTATGTGCAAATTAAACCCGCTTTATAACGAGGTAATAGCTTTACGATTTCGTGCGATTTGTTACTTAGCTGATATATGTGGAGAAGATGTCAGCATCTACTGCTAAGATGCACTAAAGTTTAGTCATCTTTTAATAGATAGTCGTGGCAATTATCGCGCTTAAAGCTTGGTATATAGAGCAGTACGAACCAATCAAAAAAATCATCCAAAAACCTTGTACTCTGCGTTTGAGCAGAAACAGTCTGTTGAAAACTGGGTTGCGGGCAGATTTTCTCGACGATCGCTTTGATATAGAAGGATCTGACTGGTTTCAACTGTATCTATTGGGCAAAACCATTGAGTTTTATATCCAGGGAAGCGGTAGCTACATAGTTTCCAATATCGATTTGGTTTCTCAAGAAATCTATTTTACAAAATGTACTAGCATTTCAGGACTCGAACCAGTAATTTATTACAGTCCGCAAAATTATTGTCAGCCTGCCAATGAAGCTATTACTTCAGCTTTAAATACCATTATCGATAAATTAGCAGCGCGATCGCGGATTCCCCTTACCTTAGAAGTTACGCCACGGTCTTCAGGAGGGCCTTTACGCTTGAGCAACAGTCAATTTAGAAAAATCGGCACGAGTCTATTATTAATTGCTGATGTTACTCCAATTAGTAGTATTCCTGGAGAGCAGCAAACGGATCTGTTAGTCGATCCCAACGTTTGCGTCGAATTGGGCTACGGTATTCAGCACAAAGACAACGGGCAGATCTTATTGCTAAGGATGGAACGTCCAGATCTTCCTGGAGAAATGCCTTTTGATATGGCAGGTTACAAGCAACTTAGCTTTACTGACAAGAATCAACTCCACAAGAGTTTGCCAAAGTTGCTTGAGACTTTATTGCAGAGATACGGTCTGTTTTAAAGATCTGATGAGAAATTGGTCAACTAGCGATCGATTAAGAGCAGGGGATAGGTTAAACTTTAATTGAGAACAATTCCTATAAGACTCTAGATTTAATCAATCTGCTATGACAACTGAAAGCTAAATTTTTGGTTGTTGGAAAAACACAATGAAACAATCAGCAATTCTTCAGCTCAGAAACGTGACTAAAGCATACCCCAATCGAGCATCTTTTAATAGTCGCCCTACGGTAGTTTTAGATAATGTTAGTTTGACTTTGCAGCACGGAGAATTGTTGGGTTTGCTAGGTCCTTCGGGGTGCGGTAAAACTACCCTATTACGCATAGTCGCAGGATTTGAATCAATCTCTCAAGGAACGGTAGAAATAGCAGGAAAAGTAGTCTGCAATAAGAATAGTAGCGTGGCAGCAGAAAAGCGCAACACGGGAATGGTATTCCAAGACTATGCCTTATTTCCTCATCTAACGGTGGCAGAGAATATTGCTTTTGGCTTGAAAAATCGCGATCGACAGCAGAATAAAAGCCTATTCACCAATAAAAAGTCTTTTGACAGGCAGGTAAAACAAAGGGTCACCGAAGTTCTAAAGTTAGTTGGACTCGAAGGTCTAGACAAACGCTATCCCCATCAACTTTCTGGAGGACAGCAACAGCGTATTTCCCTCGCTAGAGCTTTGGCACCCCAACCAAACCTAATTTTGTTGGACGAACCCCTAAGTAATTTGGACGTGCAGGTACGCCATCGCTTAAGAGCAGAAATTCGTTCGATTCTTAAAGCAGCGGGAACCTCAGCGATTTTTGTGACTCACGATCGCGAAGAAGCCTTGGCGATTTCTGATAAAATTGCCGTCATGTGTCAGGGAAAAGTAGAGCAAGTGGGTACACCAGAGGAAGTATACCTCAATCCTCGATCTCACTTCGTTGCCGAGTTTGTGACCCAAGCTAATTTTTTACCCGCCAAGAGAAAGGGTCGAGTTTGGCTGACAGAGATCGGCGAAATAGCAGTATCGAAAAAAGATTTCATTAACGATCGAGGAGTAAGGGAAACATCAGACGAAGGAGATTTGATGTTACGCCCAGAAGATATTACTTTAACTCCAGACGTTACTGCAACAACCGTGATAGTAGAAAAACAGTTTTTGGGTAGAGAATATTTTTACTGTGTCGCAACTGCTTCAGGGAAAAGACTATATGTTCGCACCAATTTAAATAAGGCGATCGCCGTGGGGACTAAAGTAAACCTGTCACCCAACATCTCTTCGCCCCAGATTTTTCCCCTAGCTTCTAAGATCAATAAACCTTTAGTCTCTGTGTCTTGAGAAAGATTTAATAAGATAGCAGGGTAGCAACGCTTACCCCACTACTTTTGAATTGAGCGAATCTCAAACACGTTAATACATAACGCCATGAGTTAGGCATCAACAACGACTAAACTAACTGGTTTAGCACAACAGGTTAGAACTTCTCCTGATTCTAAACCACTCAAGGCATCATAATCTTCATCATAAGTTACCTCTCCCTTCAAAACTTTAGCGGTACAGGTGCCACAAGTACCAGCACGACAACTATTTTCAATCTCTATTCCTGCTTTTTCTGCTGTATCCAAGATATACTCGTTGTTTAAGCAGGCTGCTTCTTTCCAAGAATTAGCAAAGAAGACCTTGGTATTTGTAGTAGAATCTCTTGATTCTTCTGAATCGGGTTTGGGGGTTTCTACCGTAGGCTGCGGTTCTTCAATGACCACACCATCTTTTAATTTGGCGTTAAACTTTTCAATTAACAGGCTACGCAACGTGGTTTTGAGATCGTCACAGGCAACACCCTTGTTGATCATCGTTCCCAATTCGGCACCTTGACCTACCTTACCTCCAGTAAAGATTTTTGCCCCTTCTACCGCTTTGCCATCTACCCGCACTTTTGTTCCCATCAAGCCAATATCTCCCGCCTGGGGCTGTCCGCAGGAGTTGGGACACCCCGTCCAGTGGAGGCGTACCCGATTGGGAATGTCTAATTCTTGGTCGAGTTCCTGAGCTAATTTCCAGGCTCTTTGTTTGGTTTCAATAATTGCAAAATTACAATACCGCGCCCCCGTACAGGAGATAACCGAACGACTTAAGGTGCTAGGAGCGGTCGTAAACTGCTCTAGTAATGGTTCACTGAGAAAAGTTTCGATATTTTCGTTGGCAATGTTAGGAATAATAATGTTTTGCTCTACTGTCAGGCGAATTTCACCATTGCCGTATACCTCCGCTAGCCTAGCCAGCTCGAACATGGGTTCGGCGGATAAACGCCCCATAGGAACGTGCAAACCAACATAGCTATATCCCTCTTGCTTTTGAGGATGGACTCCCAGATGGTCTTTTTTGTCTTGAGTAATTTCGTCTTCTGGTGCAGCTTCGGCTAAAGTTTTACCAAATTCTTTTTCTACTTCGGCGCGGAATTGTTCCATTCCCCAAGTTTCGATCAGCCACATCAAGCGGGCTTTAGGGCGACTGGCTCTCAAACCTTCTTTGCCCCCATTTTCGGTATAGACGGTCAAAACAGCGCGGGACAGTTCTACTACATCCTCATCGTTAGTAGGTATCCAAGCCCCTAAAGGAATTGACTCGGCGCAGCGTTGGGCTGAGAGATATCCACCAACCAAGATATTAAAACCCAAAACGCCATCTTTATAGGCTGGGATAAAAGCCAAATCGTTTAACTCAGCATGAATTGAATTATCCCTCGCACCCTCAATTGCAATATTAAATTTACGAGGTAGATTGCTAAATGAGTAATTACCTTCACCACTGTTGGTAATCATATCTTGAGTTTTCTGCATCATTTCGCGGGTATCGATCAATTCATCGGGATCGATACCCGCTACAGGAGAACCCGTTAGATTACGCACGTTATCCATCCCAGATTGAATACTGGTTAAACCTACCTCTTTAAACTTACGGAAAATCTCAGGAATATCCTCTAAGCGGACACCTCGCAATTGAATATTTTGCCTGGTAGTAACATCCGCCGTACCTTCCTCACCATAGCGTTCAATAGCACCAGCCAATATCCGCATTTGTTCGCTACTAACAACGCCATTGGGGACACGCATCCGAATCATAAACTGTCCTGGAGTTACGGGACGATAAAAGATTCCCAACCACTTAAGGCGAGTTTCCAAATCCGCTTTATCAACAGCTTCCCAACCAATTTGGGCAAAATGTTCTAGCTCGTTTTTTACGTCTAAACCATCTTTGGCTGCTTTGACTTTTTCTACTTTGTTGAGTTTGATTTTGGTATCCGCTTCAGTAGTCATAAATCTAATTGGTGCTATGAGGAAAGCTAATAAATAAGAAACGAGGAATATGAAAAAACTCTGATAATCCTTGGTATTTAATCTCAATACATCCAAGATTATGTAGATTTGTTTGAACAATTTGTATATTTGGTTACAAAAAGTTTTTCAGCGATGCTTTTTCTGCATAAATTTTGTTTACATATTGCATGGTTATTTGACCGCGGAAGGCACAAAAAAACCTATAAATAAGAAGATGATCTTGACTGCTGATATCTTGGCAAAATTGTAAATTAATTTGCTGTCTTCACAACTAAACCAGGCGATCGCCAACATCGTAAAATACAATTTTCGTGAATGACTAGTAAAATAGTGATACCTTGTTCTCTGGCTATTGCCTTAAATTGACCATTTCTTATCCAGATTGACTGTCTGAAACTATTTAAGGTTAATCTGCCAAGATGCTTGTGGAAGGAGCATCTAAAGCAAGAGCGATCGCCACTCTTTGTTTTTACTGTTGAACAACTGTCAGGATAATAATTGACTGACGCAGTTTTCCTTGACCAAAAGCTAACCGTTCATAATTAACACCTGCCAATAATTAGCTTAGTTCGATATGAAAGATGAATATTCCTACATTGAATTTACAATTGGTAATCTGGATAGATTTGCTTGTTTGCAAAAAATGTTTGAGAAACTAAAAGAGGTCAAAAACAACTGGTTGCCAGATATATATCTTAAGGAAAAAAATGACTTAAATTATAGCGATCCAGTAGATAGTTTTCCTTGGAAAAATTATTTGGATCGTGAAGCTGCTGAATGGTTTGCTAATACTTTTGATTTTGATAGCGAAGAAGGAATAATATATTGGAAACTTTTAGAGTTAACCAAACCAGAAATCCGCTCACAACATCCATTTTTTAAAACTCCTGGTAATTGGTATTTTGAATCGATGCTGGATGCGATTTTTAATGGAGATTATTTTCTGATAGATTTAATTAAAGAAAAAAAGAATCAAGGTTGTTTGTATTACAAGCCTCGCGCTTATCCTTTTGGCGGTTCAGGTAGCCTGGTTGAATTAATCAAATCTTTCGGTAACAAGATAACTTACGATTCTTCGCAAAAAAACAATTCAGTTAAGGATTCTGAGTGGAATTTTGAATTGGCTAAAAAATTGGTCAAGGAAGGTATTGGTTTTACTCCTGAGTTGTTACAGAACAGAAATGTTTGAACGAGGCGATCTTTGCTTACTCTGGGAAATTAAACAAAGAACATCTAGTCTATAATACTAAACAGTTTAGTTTAATAAATGTTATGATAAGACTAAACGTGACGTGAGTTCGACGAAAAATTTTTCTCAATAATCTTAAGACAATCGGGTATGTATCCCAACGCAAAATAAACCTTTCTCCCTTACCCAAACCCAAAAAATCAATTTTTGGTACTCATCAAACTCAAGTCAACATGAGGAGTTTGTTGTTTTCTCAACAATATGTTTGTAACCCAAGCCTGACAATATGAATAAATATCAAACCCATGAAGGTTCCAAATCAGAAGCCAAAACCGAAGCCATTTTAAAAGGTGCGATGAAAGAGTTTTTAGCAGGTGGCTATGCAGCAACTAGCATGGACAAGGTAGCTAAAGCAGCGGGGGTTTCCAAAGCTACTGTCTATAGTCATTTTGGCGACAAAGAAAGTCTATTTAATGTGGTAATTCACGATTTAGCACGGGATAAATTTCAAACGGTAATGGGTTTAGATCGACCTCAATCTTTAAATGAAGATCCTAAGAAAGTATTATCGGGCATGGCTACTCGGATGTTGGACAATGTGAAGCGCGATCGCCAGTTTCAGGACTTTATTCGCATTATTATCGGAGAGTCGGGGCGTTTCCCAGAGTTAGCCAAGGCTTATGTCAACAATCTTGCCAAACCAGCTATTGAAACCCTGACTAAATACTTTGAGTCTCATCCCGAACTAGAATTAGAAGATCCAGCAGCTACCGTTAGAGTAATGATGGGAACGCTGGTTTATTTTGTGATGCTGCAAGAGATGATGCACGGCAAGGATATTGTTCCCCTATCAAGCGATCGCCTGGTTAATACGCTGACAGAGTTGATTACTAACAACAAAAGTTAAGTAAAACTATGTAGTTAGTCCCTAATCCTAAAGGATACCCTTCGGTAAGGGATAAGCTTCGCAAATAGTTAGTAGTTAGTTGCTATTACATATTTCCCTGACGTTTATAGCGATCGCCACTAAATTTTAGAACAACAATTGGAGAATTGATATACAACACTGATAGTTATACTGTAGTCTGATTACTTTAAGTTTAAGTAGATGACGTTCTTAAGATCTTTATTTAAGATTGAGTAGACAATAAAAAACGTTATCAATATTAAAATGCTAAATTACAGTATGGTTATTCAGTGGTCTAAAAAAGATAATTGTTTTGTAGTTACTCTTCCAGAATGGGGAGAACTCTGTCAAACCTATGGAGATACTTACGAACAAGCACTCAAAAACGGTAAGGAAGTATTGCAACTAATGATTAATTCTTCATTAGCCGAAGGTGAATCGCTACCAGAAATCAACACTTTTAAAGGCGAGTTGCAAAACGTTTAAGTAATCAAACTAAACCGCATCAAGTTTGAAACCAGGAGTTGTAAAAATATCTGTTCGTCCCTAAAGGGATACACTTCGCTATAAGTAGTAAGTATTTTCTGTTTTTTAATTTGCCTCTTACCTAGTTTGCTTAATTTGTAAAACTACAGTTCTCTATGTGGACGAGGTTTGAATAATAAATTTAGCATTTCTTGTTTATCTCTGCTTAACCTAAAAAAATACCATTAAAAATTCAGCCAAAAAAAAGCTGTTAGGTGCATTCAGATTTCTCAAATTTAGCAACTAACAGCCATGACTATTATCTAAACGATGTGGTATCTAATAGTGATTTCCTACCTTACGGTGATGGATTGCGGTTAAGCCATCGGGATTAGAAACTCGACCCAAATCAACCTTACTGTAAACAATCCAGTGATCGCTACATTCCATACGGCTAGACACTTCACATTCTAAATATGCCAAAGCATCGGTCAGAATAGGAGAACCATTGACTGCGGTTTGAATTTTAACTCCTGCAAAACGATCGGCACCAGGTTTGAATCGCTTGAGAAAGTGCTTCATTAATGCCTGGTAATTGCCTTCTTCGAGAATATTCAAGACAAAGCGATCGCCCACCTGCATTAAAGATTCGATCGCCCGATCTTTAGCTACGGCAATAGTTAAACCAAGAGGTTCAAAGCTAGCCTGGGATACCCAAGAAGCTAACATCGCGCTGCTAACATCTCCTTTGGTAGCGGTAATGATGTAAAGTCCACCACTCAAACGACCGATCGCTTTATCCAGGTCGCTATCGAGGGACTTCATCTGTTTAACCATTTCTTTGCGGGTTAACAATTGCCCTAGGTCTGTTCCCGATTCCTCACATACCTGATAGTCTGCTTCGGTAGGAGTATCCTTAATTTTAATTGCAGGGAAAGCGGGTTTTAAACCAGCTTCGCGAAACTTAGTTAGCAGGGGATCGATTGGTTCATCATCATCACCATAGGATTCAAACACACCAATTAACTGCTTGTCTTTGGCTGCTGCTAAAACTGTTCCTAAATTGGCAGTAATATCTTGCTTTTTACCATCCGCTGGTGGCATTCCTAAGATAATACCTACAGAATGATTGATTATTTCGTGAACCTCGGTACTATCGGCAGATCGCAAATCGACCATTTCTACTTCTACCCCAGTTTTAGTAATACCTCTAGCAATTGCTTGACTCAGGCGATCGCTATAGCCATAGTCGGAGATATAAAATACTGCAACGCTTTTGTCTGCTTTGGTTTGGGCTTTACTCCAGTTACGATAGCGGTCTAAAAGTTCTTGGAGGTTGTGCCGTAACAAAGGTCCATGTCCGTTAGCTACGATATCGATCTCGCCTAATTTATCCATCCGCTTCATCGCTGACAGTACGGAACGAGCATTAGGACCCATCAAGCAGTCATAATAAAAGCGATAATCTTTTTCGATCGCCTTTAAGTCTTCGTCATAAGTAGCATCGGAACAGTAGTGCATACCAAAGGCATCGCAGGTAAACAGAATACCAGTCTTATGATCGTAACTAAAAATAGTGTCGGGCCAGTGTAAATTTGGTGCATTAACAAATTCAATTACATGACCTTGACCCAGATCGATGGTATCTCCGTTTTTGATGATCTGTCGCTCAAACGGTTGGTGAACTAAGTCTTCTAAAAACTTAATCGCCATCTTGGCAGCAACTACTACCGCCTGAGGTGCAAGTTCCAAAAAATCTTTAACTAAACCACTATGATCGGGTTCGGTGTGGCTGATAATCAAATAATCAATCTCTTGGGGATCGATTAACCCCTGCAAAGTATCGAGGTATAGCTGACGAAATTTAGCGTGGGATGTATCGACTAAAGCAGTTTTATCGCCACGAATTAAATAGGAATTATATGTCGTGCCGTTTTGTAAACCAAATTCAATATCAAAGCGATCGCGATCCCAGTCTAGGGAACGAATTGCTGTAGTATCGGGAGTAATTTCAGCAGTTTGAATAGTTAACCTTGGTTGGGTTTTAATTGGTGTTGCGACCATAGCCCTCTTTGAACTTTTATTAAATTTTGTTATTCTTCTTTATTGTGACACGACTTTTTGATCTCTAATAAATAACTATTGCTCAGAATGTTTGATTTTATCGATCGGTCAAAATAATCTAGAAGAAGCGTAAACATTGTGTAGATAATAAGGTCGAGTACTTCCCGTTGCAATTTCTGGGAATTAAAATATTTGGCAATCTAGCTTTAGCTGTCTGAGTACAAGCAAACTAATCCATCGGCTCAATAAATGGCGTATTGTACTACAAGATAATATTGAGGGGTCTAATTAGCGATCGCTAGATTGTTTCTTCAGGTTCAATGCCATCTCAAGCTAATCTTACCTTTACGCAGATTTAATATTAGTCACTTTCTCCAGTAAGCTCGAAACATCATGACGAGTCAATTTTGGTTTGCCCAAGGCGATTGCGTCCAAAGTTCCTTTGGCTAATATATAGGGAATCTGACAAAAATCTAGAGCAGGACTATTTTTAGGCAACGATTCTATATAGAGATTAGCTTGTTTTAGCTGACGACGAGCATAATCTCGAACATCTCGATTAGTCCATCCTTCAGGTACAAAGTCAACTCCTCTTTGAGCATCTTCTCCTTGATTACGAACAATATTGACCGCTTGCAAACCCCTACCAAAGGCGATCGCCTGAGAACGATTAGTTTTAGTCCCATCGTACCAAGCCCAGAGATCTGATAATAATAGACCCACTGCTCCTGCTACGCTAAAAGTGTAGCGATCTAAATCCGCTTCAGTAGTAATTGTCCAATTTTGTTCTGCCCAATAAGCCATACGATCTGCCATCGCTGCGGTAGCATCCCAAATTCTTGGAGCGATCGTTTCTGGTGCTAGACTTGCCCAATCCCCAATAGCTAGACTCACTTGGGGCAAAATATCAGCATCAGCAAAAGAATCTAAATCCACACTAACACGAGTACAAGCGTCCCTATCAGTTATTTCCTGCATTCTTAAGCTAATACTACGTAGAACCTTTGCCTTGGTAAAATTGTCAAGGTCAGGAGTATCCTCTATTTCATCGATCGCACGCATACAAAGATAAGCTGATGCTACTGCATCCTGTAGCTCTCCTGGTAGACGGACTATGGGAATATAAAATGTTCTACTAGTTTGTTTGAGAGTTTCTAATGCCCGATTTCGCAAATTCATTTAGATCCACAACTCCTCACGCTAACCGACAGTCACAATAATCTTCGTCTTTTGCCTAAATTAGGCTTAAAAAGCTAAGCAATATGACTTAACGAAAAGCATACACTAGAAACTCAAATTTCTGAACGAGATTAAAGAAAACCTTTTTAATAAATTTGTCTAATGTATCTTCGAGCATTTCGATTGTGGGTATTGCTGAATCAAGGTATGATTTTTTGCATTACAAATTTATTTAATCATTAGACAGGCTGAAAGCTTAGAGCCATATAACATCTTGTTAGGAGCTTTATACATCAAATCAGCCACGCCTAATTGTAACCAAGCGATCGGATTGTGAGAAGATAGTACCCTTAGTTGAATTAGTTGAACGAAGCTTATATACAGTCATGTCTAATACCTACACTGTTGAAATAAACCACCAAGGTAAAATTCATACTATTCAGGTGGCAGAGTCACAAAGTATTTTAGATGCAGCCACTAATGCAGGTATTGACCTACCTTATTCTTGTAGTGCTGGAGTTTGTACTACCTGCGCTGCCCAAATTCTCTCAGGAGAGGTGGAACAAAGTGAGGGAATGGGAGTATCTCTGGAATTACAGGCAGAGGGATATGCTTTGTTATGCGTGTCATACCCCCGCTCTGATATTAAATTAGAATCTAATAAAGAAGAAATTGTTTATCAGAGACAGTTTGGCAAACAGTAATTAATAGTTATCAAACTGTGCCGATGCGCTCTAGGGGCCAAAAACGAAATACGGCGTGACCGATAATATTTTCTGTGGGCAAAAAGCCCCAAACATGAGAATCATTACTGTTGTTGCGATTATCTCCCATAACGAATAGCTGTCCTTCTGGTACGGTAATGGGGGGTAGCTCATACTCTGGGGGAGCAGCAATGTAATCTTCTACTAAAGGACGAGCATTTATATAAACCACACCATCTTTAACTGCTACTGTTTCTCCGCCCGTGGCGATCGCTCTTTTGATAAAAGCCTGGTTTTTTTCATAACCCAAAATTCTCAGTTTGTTTGGTGGCTGAAAAACTACTACGTCTCCTCGATCGGGAGCGTGAAATTTGTATCCCACCTTTTCTACCACTAAGCGATCGCCTGTTTCGAGAGTAGGAAACATAGATTCTGAAGGTATATAGCGGGGTTCGGCGATAAAAACGCGGATCAAAAAGGCTAAAACCAAAGCAATCAGAACTGTAGTACCGTTTTCTTTAGTTGTGTGCCAAAAACTAGCTCGATTATCTGGCTTATTTGGTTCGGTCAAAGACATAAATAATTAACAATTAAGATCTGATGTGATTATTAATACTATTGTCGTTCCTCAAGGGGCAGAATACCAAGCAGTTTGTCGCGGTTTACAGCAAGCTAAGGTGAAAAATATTCAGGTAATTCCTATTGCGATCGGAACTAGAAATGTCGAACAGACTTTGGCTAATTGTTCTTCCTTGATTGACCGCCAGGTTCTGATTACGGGTTTGTGTGGTAGCCTTTGTCGGCAACATGCTGTAGGGGATGGGGTAGTCGTGCCAAGCTGTTACAATTTGAACCACGATCGCCTAGCTCTAGAGTCTGAACTAACTAGGATGATTCAAGATAAATTATCAGTCGATGCAGTTGACTGCTTAACGAGCGATCGCCTTATTTTTCAAGCTGAGTCAAAACTTAAGCTCGCTCAAAAATATCCCGTCAGCGTAGTCGATATGGAGGGATATAGTTACATTTTAAAGTTGCGACATCAGGGAATACCGGTGGCAATGTTGCGGGTGGTTAGTGACGATTTAAGCGGCGATCTACCCGATCTGAGTCGGGCTATTGATGATGGGGGCAAACTACAGGCTGTCCCGATGGCGATCGCCTTTATACAACAGCCGATCACTGCTATTAGACTGATTCAAGGTTCTTTATCTGCCTTGAAAGTACTACAGCAAATGATCGCTAAACTGTATTCTAGTTAAAAAATATAACTAGTAATATAACTAGTGATCCCCTGAGTTCATGACGCGAGTAATATTCAGAATATCACTCATACTTTTGATTCTTTGAAAGACATATTCTAATTGCTGGCGATCCCTAATATCTAGACTCAAGGAAATCAAAGCAGGTTTGTTACGACTAGTCTTGACCCCAGCATTGCGAATGTTGATCCCGCGATCGCTCAACCGTGCCAATATATCTTTCAAGACACCTACTCGATCCATAGCTTCAATTTGAATATCTACGGGGTAGGTTAGAGGTTTTCCTGTTTCACTACCATCATTCCAGCTCACGGGAATAATTCTTTCTCCTGGAACTTTATCAACGTTGTGACAGCCTTGACGATGGATCGAAATCCCCCTAGAGCTTAGAGTTACTAACCCGATAATTGATTCTCCAGGCAGCGGTTTACAACAACCCGCTATATGATAGAGCATTCCCTCTACACCAATAATCGGAGACTTGCTACCGTGTCGTTCGGTATAATCCTGAACAAAAGGAGTTGTAGTATCTTCCGTTTCCGATATTTCTTCTACTGGCTGCTGCTCTTTGACCACATCCCGCAGACGATTTACCACCTGATTTTGAGTAACTTCGCCATAACCTAAAGCTGCTAACAAGTCTTCTACAGATTGATAGTTGCAACGTTGCGTGACCATCTGCATCGGCTCGGACTTGAGTAAAGAGTCAAAACCGCTTTTGCCCAATTCTTTTTCCAGTAGCTCCTTACCTCTAGCAATGTTTTCCTCACGGTGCGATCGCTTATACCATTGGCGAATACGGTTACGAGCGGTGGGAGACACCACAAAGTTAAGCCAGTCTAGACTAGGATGACTGTTTTTTTGCGTAATAATTTCTACAATATCCCCATTTTCTAAGGGTTTGGACAATACAGACCAGCGACCATTTACCCTAGCACCCTTCATGTGGTTGCCAATTTCGCTATGAATGCGATAGGCAAAGTCTACGGGAGTTGCTCCCTGAGCCAGAGCAATTACGTCACCATCGGGAGTAAAAACATAGACATCATCCTCAAATAAGTTATCTTTGACGCTCTCCATGTATTCTTGAGCGTCGCTAAGATCTTTTTGCCATTCTAGTAGCTGTCGCAGCCAGGCAAATTTATTATCTTCAGAAGATAGATTAGTATTGCTCGTACCCGTTTCTTTATATTTCCAGTGAGCAGCAATGCCATACTCGGCGATATGGTGCATTTCTACCGTCCGAATCTGAATTTCGATGGGACGACCATTGGAACCGACTACGGTAGTGTGTAAAGATTGGTAGCGATTGGGCTTGGGCAAGCCAATATAGTCTTTAAAACGTCCTGGAATGGGTTTAAAGGCATCGTGAACTACCGCCAAAGCCCGATAACATTCTTCATTAGTTTCGACGATAATTCTAAAAGCAGCGATGTCGTAGATTTGGCTAAATTCCTTCTGCTGTCGCTGCATCTTTTGATAAATACCATAAAGATGTTTTGGTCTTCCTTTTAGCTCAATCACGTTGATTTTTAGCTTTTCTAGGCGCGATCGCAGGGTTTCAGTAACTTGAGCAATTCGAGCTTCGCGATCGGCTCTTCTTTCGGCAATCAAAGCCTTGATTTCTTCATAAGCTTCTGGTTCTAGGTACTTGAAGCACAAGTCTTCTAGTTCCCACTTAAAACGACCGATCCCCAACCTATTTGCCAAAGGAGCAAAAATTTCTCTGGTTTCTTGACTGATGCGACGTTGTTTTTCTGGTTTGAGGTGATCCAGTGTCCGCATATTGTGTAGCCGATCCGCCAGCTTAACCACAATTACCCGAATATCCGTCGCCATTGCCAAAAACATTCGCCGAAAGTTTTCTGCCTGACGCTCGGTGGTACTAGAGAAATTAAACTTAGACAGTTTGGTTACTCCTTCCACCAGCAACCGTACCTGCACCCCAAACATTTCTTCAATTTTTTCTGGGGTAACTTCAGTGTCTTCGACTACGTCGTGCAAAAAGCCCGCAGCAATAGTTACGCTATCTCCGCCTAAATCTCTTAACAAACTGGCTACCGCTATGGGATGAGCAATATAAGGCTCTCCAGACTTACGAGTTTGTCCTTCGTGTAGCTGATAGGCAAAATTAAATGCTTGGCAAATTAAACTATCGTCAGAATCCGCTTCAGATTGGTTGAGTAGGCATTCTTGTAACCAATGGGGAAGCTGAACTTCGTCGGCGCGATTTTCTATGATAGAGATAGCGGTCATAGATCTAAAAATATTAAGATAGGTGTGGAAGAGCGAAAATATAGTAAGAAAACTGGAAAATTCATGCTACTTCTGTTCGATTATTCTCAAACTTTAATTGAATGATTCGATTTCGAGCTAAATACTACTAAACACTAAATATATGGTGAGCTATATAATTTAATTTTGTATCCTAGGTGAGAATTAATAGACAAAAACAAACTTATTTTTTAAGCTTAATTTATTTTATATCGCCTACTTCAACTATAAAATTAGTAGAAAAGTCAAGTTTGCTTAGTAGGATTTCACCTTACTAATTACCTCATTTTAACGCAACAATGTTACCTGCATCACATAAACGAGCATATCAGGATTTCCTAACTTTGTTAAAGGAATTTGAAGGCTTTTTAGTAGATGAAACTCAAATTGAGCGATCCCAGATTCAGCACAAGTTTCAAAATTTAGCAAGCTGGTTTGAACGATATATTGTATGTTTGAATAGCGAAAATTTAAATACGGCGATCGCACCACGCTGGCAGTCAGTACACACAGAAATCAAGCGAGAGTTTAGACTGTTATCTACTGATATCTTATTTCTAACCTCTGCCCGTCAAAATGCTACTCAAACCAAAAGAATCAAGAGTATTGGCGATCGTTTGACTAAATTATTAGGTTATTGTCAAATAATGCTCAATGAACCAATTATTGATGGAAATTCTCAATTCTGCTAGAGGTGGTGCGGGACAACCAGAATTTCTGAGTACCCACCCCAACCCTGCCAATCGTATTGAAAAATTGATTGTCATTATTAATCAAGAGTATCCCAACGGCGTTCCCAACAGCTTGGAAAAAGGCAAAGACCGCTTTGCTCAAATAGTAAATAGTCGCTTATAGATCGGGCATTTTGTCTTTCACAAAATAACCACTAACCATTTGCGAAGCTTATCCCTTACCGAAGGGTATCCTTTAGGATTAGGGACTAACCACTAACTAATTATGGATCTTACTATTATTTACTGGATTGTACTGGCATTGATGGCAATAGGTATAGTTGGCGCAGTTGTTCCTGGGCTTCCTGGTACTAGCCTTATTTTGGTGGCTATTTTGATCTGGTGTATTGCTACTGGCTTTACCAATATTGGGTTACCCCTAGTTTTCATTTTTGCCGTTTTAATTCTTAGCGCGGTAGTGCAATACATTGCCGTGTATTTCGGAGCAAAACAAACTGGTGCAAGCAAATGGAGCCAATATGGGGCGATCGCTGGCATGGTTTTGGGATTTGTTGGTTTATTACCTGCTTTACCCTTTGGCGGACCTCTAGTGGGAATCCTCTTTGGCGCAGTATTAGGAGCGTTTATTGGGGAATATGTTTATCGGAAAAATCTCAATTCGAGTCAACGCATCAAACAGTCATTGAAAGCTTGTGTCGGAGTTGTTGTTGGTACTATTATTGGTAATATAATCGAAGCATTATTAGCAATTGTAGCCGTAGCGGTCTTTATTTATTCCACCTGGTCTTTGGTTTTTCCGACCTAATCAGCAGCGCAGCCTATTATTGCTCTTGTAATTAATGCCACAAATTCGAGAGAACCGTTAGAATTAACATTAAGTTGAGCAAATTAGTTAGCTCGGTGGTATAAGACAGATCTTATGAGCGAAAAATCACGTATTTGTATTGTAGGTGGCGGTTTTGGTGGTTTATATACTGCCCTGCGCCTTAGCGAATTTCCTTGGTCGGACGAACAAAAACCAGAAATAACCCTAATCGATCAAAGCGATCGCTTTCTGTTCTCGCCTTTGCTATACGAACTAATCACTGAAGAGATGCAGAGTTGGGAAATTGCTCCGCCGTTTGCCGAATTATTGGCTCATACAGGGGTGGTGTTTCACCAGGGTAAGGTTACCGATCTTGATATTGAAGCAAAACGAGTCACTTTAAAAGACCATACAACTATCGACTACGATAAGTTAGTCCTGTCTACTGGTGGTAGAACTCCCGTAGATCTGGTTTCTGGGGCAAAAGAATACGCGATCCCGTTTCGTTCCCTCAATGATGCCTATCGTGTGCAAGAAAAATTAAGATTACTTGAAGAATCAGACCGCGATCGCCTGAGAGTTGTGGTAGTAGGCGGGGGCTACAGTGGCGTAGAATTAGCCTGTAAGGTTGCCGATCGCCTGGGTGAAAAAGCCAAAATTCGCATCGTAGATCGCAACGACCAAATTCTTAAAGATAGCTCTGACTTTAATCGTCAAACTGCGATCAAAGCTTTGGAAAAAAATCAAATATGGCAGGATTTGGAAACAGAAGTCGAGCGAGTCGAGTCTGACAGCATTAGCTTAACTTACAAAGGACAGGTCGATACTATTCCTGTAGATTTGGTGTTGTGGACTATCGGAAATCAAGTCTCGGAGTTGATTCAAAAGCTACCCCTAGAGCAGAATCAGCAAGGACTACTAGAAATCGAACCTACGTTGTTAGTCAAAGGCAGAGATGATATTTTCGCCTTGGGAGATGCTGCTAAGAGTTACGATATCGATGGTCAACCTCTTCCTGCAACGGCACAGGTAGCCTATCAACAGTCTGATTATTGTGCTTGGAATCTTTGGGCATCTGCCACTAATCGCCCTTTATTATCATTCCGCTATCAACCTTTGGGAGAAATGATGACCCTGGGAACAGACAACGCCACAATTAGTGGTTTGGGTCTGAAGTTAGATGGACCGCTGGCTTATGTCGCTCGTCGCCTGGTCTATCTCTCTCGCCTACCAACTTTAAAACATCAACTGACCGTAGGGTTTAACTGGATCACTCAACCAATAGTAGAGTTGTTGTCTCCTTAAATGCTTTGTAGAAGCCAGAAGTCATCCTATTCTTTAATAAAAGGATGTACTTTATTTGACCAAGAGTTATATGTCTAATTCTGCTAAAGCTGAGGTTAAATTTTTTCCTCCCCAGACAAATGCTCTGCTTACCCGCATACTCCAAAGCATCTGTTATTTAGTAATTTATCTACTCTACGAAGTCAGGCTGGTAATTGACGATCGCGATGTAGCGAAACTGAAAGCGATCGCCGAGCGACGTGTAGTTTATCTTCCCAACCATTCTAACTTAGATGATGGGTTGGTAATGTTTGCGCTATCCGCCCGTGTCGGACAGCTGTTTAATTACGTTGTTGCTTATGAGGCTTTTCGCGGTTTGATTGGCAAGCTGATGCAAGTTGTTGGGGCTTATTCAATTCGACGGGGTGTAGGCGATCGCTATAGCATCGTCAAGACTTTAGAAATACTTCAGCAACCTCAATGCAAGCTGGTAATTTTCCCTGAAGGTGGTTGTTCCTATCAAAACGATACTACAATTCCCTTCCGTTCGGGAGCAATTGAGCTATCTTTTAAGGCGATGGAGAAAATAGTTAAGCAACAAGGTAGCGTCCCCGATTTTTACCTGGTTCCTATAAGCATAAAATATCGTTATCCCAAGGTGACTCCAACCCAGCTAGCAGAGGCTTTGAGTCGCTTGGAAACGGCTTTGTCCCTCAAGCCAGCTAAAAATGACTTCTATTGGCGTTTGAGGAATATAGCAGGGTGCATCTTAGCTAATTTAGAAGCAGAGTATAACCTCACTCCTCTAGATGTGACAGATTGGAATCAACGAATTGAGGATCTCAGACAGCGGATGATCGATTACTGCGAGGACAAACTAGATCTTACACCCGTCCCCGATCTTCCCAACCGAGAAAGAATTTACAAGGTTCAGTATATTTTAAGTTCTCTCTCGGAGGTTGAGCAGTCTAACCTAAATTACGAGCATCTCTATCAAACCACTGTCCGCCTGCTTAACTTTGACGCTATCTATGATGGTTATGTAGCCACCAATCCTACAATAGAAAGATTTTTTGACACTATAGACCGTCTAGAAAGAGAAATATTTGTAATCGACCGACCAAAATCGAAAGGACAACGTGAGGCAATAGTTAAAATAGGCACACCCATCGATCTCAAAGAATACTGGCAAGCCTACCAAAGCGATCGCCAGCAAGCGATCGATAATTTAACTCAAACAGCACAACAGATAGTTCAAGCCAACTTGAATTTACAATAATATTAATCGTTAAGCTCCGATCTTCAACAATTTTTGCCAGTAATGACACCTAAATCGTCAACCAATGTTCCGCCCAAAGTGGTTTTCTTCGATGCGATGGGAACTTTATTCGGTCTTCAAAGTAGCGTAGGTAAAATATATCAACAACACGCTCTTAAGTATGATGTCAAAGTAGATGCCAAATTACTCGATCGAGCCTTTAGCGAAAGTTTTAAATCTGCTCCTCCTTTAGCATTTAACTCAACCGAATTAGGCACAATTGAAGCACAAGAGTTTGCCTGGTGGAAAAATGTAGTTGAAACAACTTTTGCTCAGGTTAATGCGCTAGAAACCTTCAGTAATTTTACTGATTTTTTCCTAGAAATCTATACTTACTTCGCTACTAAAGATCCTTGGTATGTTTTTTCTGATATAGTTCCATGCTTGGAAAAATGGCAAGATCGGGGGATTGAATTAGGGGTTATTTCCAATTTTGATAGCCGTTTGAATCAGGTGCTTAAAGTTTTGGAACTAGATCATTATTTTACTAGCATCACTATCTCTTCGGTAGCAGGATCTGCCAAACCAGAACCGAACATCTTTAAGATTGCGTTAAACAAACATGGATTTGTTGCCGAGCAAGCATGGCATATTGGAGACAGTTTTATTGAAGATTATCAAGGAGCAAAAAATGCTCAAATCAATTCGTTTTGGCTAAACCGTAATTCGGTTTCATTGAATATTGAAAATCAACTACCCAATTTAAGTAGTCTGGGATAAACTTGTGTTTATATATTGCTTTATATGTACACTTTTATAAAGTTTAAAGAAACGGGGGATACAAGCTTTGGATACAGCTAATCAGCAAAGGATTCTAGGATATTTTATAGAAGAAGCAAAAGAACATCTTCAAACTTTGGAGCAAGGCATTTTACAGTTAGCTGTGTCTGTACAGGATACTGAAACCGTTAATGAAATGTTTCGTGCAGCGCATTCAGTCAAAGGTGGTGCAGCAATGTTGGGTTACACCAGTATTCAGAAAACTGCTCATCGCTTAGAAGATTCTTTCAAAATCCTCAAAGATAATCCTGTTGATGTCGATCAAAAACTAGAAACACTTTTTCTTAATGGATACGATCACCTACAGGATTTAATCGATCGCCTAGAAAATTCTGCTAACTTTAGTGACGGTGATGCGGTAGAAATTATTCAGCAAGCAGAATCTAATTTTGCCGTTTTAGACCAATATCTTCAGCAGTTGCTGTCTGGTAGCTCTTCAGGTCAAGTTGATGTTGGTTCGCAGGTGACAACGATTCTTAAACAAATGCTGCAAATATTTAAACAGCCAGATAGCCCAGAAAGCAGACAGAAGCTGCATATTGCCTGTAAGAATTTGGGGGAAATAGCTCCCGATGAAGCTAACTGGCAACAGTTAATAACTACTACTCAAAAAGCAATTACTAACAAGAAATATCCCTACGGTACTATTGCTCAGGTAGTTATTAAAGAGCTTAAACAAGGAGGAGAATATTTAAAAGCGGGTCAAGGGAGTAAAATAACTCCCAGCAAAAATTTACAGCAGTTAGCAGCAACTGCTGGAGGAACGGTAACTGCTGGGGGAACGGTAACAATACCCCAAGATCCTCAAGGAGCAGCTATGGCTTTGTTAAAGACTTTCAATAAACAGCAAATTATGCAAATATTTCAGATTATCAAGAGTCGTATTTAAGCAAGATCTTGTAACCTACGGTTAGATTTAAACAGCTAATCTGTGCCATAATGAAAACTTATAAAGTAAGTTTTTTGTTTGTTTAGCAGTGTTTCAATTTGCAATCCATTCTGTTGGTCTATTCAAACCAGTTCTGTTCCAGCTACGCCTAATTGGAGCTTGTTCTGTATTGGGTCTTTGTGGTTGGAGCTTGGCTGCCTGCATTATGGATGTAGCACGCCAAGCAAAAAAAATGCACTCTATTCCCTGTACCAAATGTCGTTTTTTTACGGGGGATTATCGTCTCAAATGCACGGCGAACCCCTCGATAGCTAATACAGAGCAGGCTATTCACTGTGGTGATTATCAAGAGACGAGCAACAGCTGATTTGTTAAACTGCCTAACCTTGGTAAGAACTATTTAAACCGCATCCTCGCCGATTTAAAAACTACGGTTTTATACGTAGACGGGATTGAAGATTGCGTGTAGCCTGCTTGGTTTATTTTGGCTGTCCGATGAGTTCGTAGTATCTTTCACGTCCTTGGTTGTATTTGTTACTGGGATAACCCATCATATTGTGAATAATCCACTTTTGAGGTTTACCGTCTTTGAGTAATAGGGCGATCGCCTGTCGCATAACTTCATCATCATCAAAGAAGTGCCGAGCAAGATGGCTACTGGTTTTACGAAAGCTGCTTTTACTGTTTTCGCTATCAAAGTGGAGATAAATCTGGGCGATCGAAGTTTTAAAAGATTTTGGCTGAGGGCGATCGCCACAAACTTCATGCCAAGCGGTTTTAGATAGCTTGAGATACTTATTTTGGCTTTCTTTGGCAGTCAACTTTCTCTCCAGTAACCTTAATTGGCTGGGCTGCACTTGAAGAATCTGACTATACAGATAGTCTCTAGTCACTGTTTGAAGCAAAGATTCTCCTAAAAGTTCTAGCTGCTTGTCGGAAGCGGAATGTTCTAATTCGGGCTTTAGATAACGCTTGAGCAAAGGGACAAGCAAATGCTTGTGTAGCCAGTTGCGTGCCTGAGAAAAACCTCTGTCTAGATAGATTGCCCCGACTAAAGCCTTAAAAGCCTTTTCAAAAGGATTACTGGATTTTATTCTTAAGCGATGTCGTTCTTCTTTTAAACCTAAAAAAGGATATGCTTCACCTAGCTGCAAATCGTACCAAAGCTGAGTTAGTCTGTCTGTCTCGGTTATTTTGTCGCGCAAAGCCTTGAGCTTGCCAAGCTGAAAGTGAGAAAAATGCCAGTAGAGATACTCAACTATTACGAGATTAAGTATTGCCTCGCCGAGAAATTCTAGACGTTGATTATCGTTCTCTGGTTCGTTAATTTGTTTGGCGTAGGAAGGATGAATTAAAGCAAGACGAAGAGTTTGGTCATGTTTGAAATTGATGCCAATTTTGCTTTCTACCCGTGATGAATCCCAATTATTACTCATTGACTGTAATTTTAATATATTTTCTGCCCTTAGCAAAACCATAAAACCAGAATAGATTAATCTAAACTCAACCAACTAATAATTCCTATTCTCAAATTCAAACCCTGACTACAGGAATAATTTCACCTCAAGCTTTTCCCGATCTGGCGATCGCTTTAAATAAACTATTGCTGCCTTATTTTATGTGAATTACAAAAGCATTATTTCACTTGCGTTAGCAAGATGCCCTGACTGTTTTCCAGTGTCAGTTTAGTCAGATCTGCTACTTCTAGATCGGGGGTGGCGATCGCTACCTTCCACTCTGTAAGATCGATATTCAATATTTCTCCTACATCCAGCTCGATCGCGTCACCTTCAAAATTAGCAACTATTGCCACGGCTTGTTCCCCTTCGGGGTTATGGCGTACACCATGAACAACGGTTCTTTCTCCTTCACCAATCTTGTTAAAGGTTTCTTCTGCCAGAATATTATTAGCTAACCAGGAGTGCTGATGGCGGAACTCTCTGGTAGTCAAATTAAATTTAGCTCTCCCCAGATCTACTTCAGATTTATAATAGGAAACATTACAAATTTGATAACAATCTTCCATAAACATCAAGGCAAATCCTTTAAGCCGATCCTCATCTAGCTTTTTCAAAAAGCGCACCATTCCGCCTCGCATTAACTCGATTAGAGGCGACAAATCATCGATACAGTGGGTATCGGGATTGGTACAGGCACGCAAAACTTCCACTACTTCTGCTAAGTTATAATCCTGCTGAATCATGGCGTGGTGTAAAGCTTGACCAAACTGTTTTAACTGCTTGAGCTGCTTAAAGCCCAGAGTTTTTAGGCGAGGAAAACAGTGAGACTGACGATACAAACTAGGACTAATCTGCCAGTCTAAAAAGCCAACCTCTTCTGATACTACCTTGACTCCATACTGCTCGTCTGTATTGCGGAAAAATAGCCAGGGAGCGTGCATTGTAGCGTTAATAAAATCCATGGGTAATCCAGGACTAAAGCAGTTGACCCAAAGAGTCACCGCTGGATTGTCATAGGCATTGTGTAGTACTTCGGGTAGGGTTTTGCCTAAATGCCAATTAATTGCTGCTTGAGGATCGATTTGATTGCCTCTTCTGACCGTATCGTGATTGCCACAGCCAGTAATCCAGCGATCGCCGATAGTCATGACTTCCACGATCCGCCACCACTTCTGTTCCCAAAATCCTTTAAGACTGGGAGTATTATGAGCAAAAATCAGAGGTCCCCACTGATAGGACTCTGGCTTTAGTTCGATCAATTCGCGATAGGTAGATTTTTCTTCCCAGCCTTCATCGGGCCAAGGACGACCATCTTCAAAGATAGTAAACAACAGTCGCTTGTGACCTTCGATTTCTTGCACGGTGTTACTCATTTCCAGTAAGTAAGCATCGTCTTGTTCGACTCTGCCTGAAAGAGGATTAAAAAAGCGAAAATCTTGACCGCCATCAATGCGGATGCCATCTGCCCCCGTATTTATTTTGCGTCGCTGCATCTCCAAGAGGATTGCTCTGACCATTGGTTGCTGATGGTTAAGATCCTGACCGTACATATTTGGTCCTTTAAGAAATTCGCGAGCAATTAGTAATTCACTTTGGTTATCGCCGTGTCCGTAAACCAGATCGTAAATCAGCCCAATGGGACCTGTCGGAAAATTGTGTAAGGTAGCAATAAAGTCTACTACTTCATCTGGGCGCAAAGTACCGAGTAAAGCTGGGTTAGTCGTACTAGAGCCTAAAATTGGTACATCGTATCCCCAGTCTTGGGTGTTCGGCTTAAATAATTCGATTTCAACTAGATCTTCTTCTTCCCCAACAAAGGCAAAAAATTCGCTTTCTGGACTGTATTCATCGCGATATTCAATAGTCGGTTCGGTAGGCAACAGCTCAAGCGCGTCGTAACCGAGATAATTCTGTTCGCTGGGGGTTAAGGGTTGTTCTCGCTCGATTTTTGAGGCGATGTTTTGGTAAATGCGAGTTAGTCCCTCAATAGTTCCTTCGGCAGAAGCAGTTCCTATATGAACCTGTAAAATATTTTTAATCTCGCTAACGCGAGGAATTTTGATTCTGGGTTCGTTGGATTTGGCGGTGCGCTCTAAATATGCTAAATCCGCCCTACTAGCCTGTAGGCTATCAATATCGTATAGCTCGGCGGGAGCAAAAATGCCGTAGGGTAAAGAATAAGGAACTAGATCGCGAACCGTACGCAATTTTTCTGCGCGATCGACATAGCGCAACCAGTAAAAAGAACCAGGCTGTTCGCGGTTTCCTGGCTGCATTCCCGCTACGACACCCCAGATATATTCACCCTGTTGTTCCAATTGCAGGCGATCGCGTTTAAATTTGATAGTTTGTTCTTTTTCCTGCCAGTCAATCGAACCTTGGGGAGTAAAAACTTCGAGATAAATTTCTCTCTCATGCAGAACATCACGAATTAATCCTGGTACCCAGAAGCCGATTTCCGTCAGTCCATCGGGTCGGTAATATGCTCCCAGTCTACGAGCCAGAGCCTTAGTTTGTTCTAGATATGTATTGGTCGAACCTTCTAATCCTAACGCCCACGCTAATAGTTTTCCTGTTGCTTCGGGGACTAATTTAACTGATGTGTCTACTGCTACTTTCACTCAATTTTCCTTGGTCTGTGGATAGTTTGCGTTTTTCCTTTAGTTCATTCTGAGGTATAGAAGACAACACGGCAACACTTTACGATAAGTTGTTAAATTTCCTTAAACTTAAATTCTAGCGACTCTACTATCAATCGTCTTTGAATTACTCAGTCAAAAACATATTTGAGTTGATGACGATAATTAGTGTAGGATTCAAGATATTGGACTAGTTTTTCTCAGCTAAAAAATAACTTAGTTAACAAATTCGGGAAGAGGCAATTTAGTAAAGTCATTTTGCGAGAGTCAAACAAACTCAGGAGTTTAAATCAAGTCAGAAATAAAATTATAGTCGGCAAAAATAGTCGTATTCGTCTAGCTCAAATTACGACAAATAACGTTTGGAGAATTTGTAATCGACATCTTAGTGTCTGTCTGAGGCAATGATTAAACTTTCAACCTTTAATAACAATAACCTTGGTGGCTGCTTTAGAGACAAAACTCGTCGGAAATTATTAAAAAATATTCAATTGAAGATAGACAGGAAAGTAACAACAGTTTTTATTACTTGAATTTACTCTTCTAAAAATCAATTGAATTGTGGCTGTTTTCTTAAAGCAAGCTATTGTCTAAATGTTTCGCCAAAGTCCTCTAATCATCAATCAATAGTTAATCTCTAACAAAAATTATGAAATCATCTTTAGTTATCCTCTATCATCGCGAACCCCATGACGAAGTAATCAAAGATGGCAAAATCCATTACGTAGCAAAAAAAAGCCCTAACGGTATTGTACCTACTCTTAAAAGCTTTTTTGCTGATGTTAACCAAGGCACGTGGATCGCCTGGAAACAAGTGGAGAAAGCACAAAGAGACAGCTTTGAAGAAAGAGTTAGTATCGAAGGAGAAGCCAACTATAATGTACGGCGGATTCCTTTAGGCGAAGAACAAGTCAAACAGTTTTATTACATTACCTCCAAAGAAGCTTTTTGGCCAATTCTTCACTCTTTTCCCTATCATTTCACTTCAGAAACCGCCGAATGGGAAAACTTTAAAAATATCAATCGTCTTTTTGCTGAAGCTGCCTGTGAAGAAGCAGCAGAAGACGCGCTAATTTGGGTTCATGACTATAATTTGTGGCTAGCGCCGCAGTATATTAGAGAATTAAAGCCCGATGCTCGAATTGCCTTTTTCCACCATACGCCATTTCCTTCGGTAGATATATTTAACATTTTGCCCTGGCGTGATGCGATCGTTGAAAGCCTACTGTGTTGCGATGTGGTCGGGTTTCATGTACCTCGTTACTCGGAAAACTTTGTCAACGTTGCTCGTAGTTTGAAGCCTGTTAAAGTACTAAAACAAGAGCCTGTTAGCGACGGACATATGACTCCTGTGGGTATTGCCCTAGCCGAACCAGAAATGACTACTCAGTTGAGCTACAAAGATCAGGTAGTTAATATTGATGCGTTCCCTGTAGGGACAAATCCGCAATTTATTGAGTCAATCTTAGAAAAGACAGAAACTAAAAATCGAATCTACCAAATTAAAGAGGAGCTTAGCGGTAAAAAACTGATTATTGCTGCTGGACGAGTAGACTATGTAAAAGGCAACGAAGAAAAACTAGCTGCCTATGGTCGCTTGCTGGAACGTCGTCCCGACCTACACAAAAAAGTTAGCTTTGTGATGACCTGTGTACCTGCTGCTTCTGGCATGAGAGTTTATGAAACTGCTCAAAACACGATCGAACAGTTGGTAGGTCAAATTAATGGTCGTTTTGGCAAACTAGACTGGATGCCAGTTCGATTGTATACTCAGCCGATGCCACTACCTCATCTAATCGCTTACTACAAAGCAGCCGATATTTGCTGGACAACCCCTCTACGAGATGGTCTAAACCTAGTAGCCAAAGAATATATTGTGGCTCACCAAGGACGGGATGGAGTTCTGGTTTTATCAGAATTTGTTGGTGCAGCAGTAGAATTGCCCGAAGCAATTTTGACCAATCCTTATTCACTTAACGGAATGGATCGAGCGATCGAACAGGCGTTGGTTATGTCTGAAGAAGAACAAAAAGAACGGATGTCGAAGATGTACCAAACAGTAACTACCTATGACGTTAAATATTGGGCAGATCGTCTTCTAGATAAATTTAAACAGCTCAAGCACGAAACCGTAGCAGTATAGACTGAGGAGACTGGGAGATGGCAAACAAGGCAGGATCTGCTTCCTGCCTAGCATCTTCCCTGCGATCGCAAGTTGTCTTATTCCTCAATAAATCTTTGTTACCGATCAAATCATCAAATTGTTTTAGTCGCGATCGCCTACCGTTCAAACTATCAACTACGTATCTGTTGCTCAGAAGTCTGCTTACTGATGACGCGCTTCATCTTGCGAGCGAATATCATAATTCTCAAGAAGACCGCAACAAGTAAAGTTAGTTCAAACAAACCGTAATTAGTCAAATAGGTCTGATTCAGAGAAGGATTGCCCGATATCCCAGGATAGAAACTGATGATGAAAACGTACATTAAGTAAAACATACCCGTTGTGTGCAGAATTTTCCAATTACGCGCTCCAATCCACTTCGCAGGTGCATTGAAAGAGGTAATCAGCATAAAAATTACCAAGATAAAACCAAGCCCTCCAGTAATCATTGCATCAAGGGGAACTTTGGCAATGATCAAAAACCAGATAACTGCTGGTAGATGAAAAATAAGATGTTGAAATCCAAAACCAATTCCTAGAAAACGACGATTTTTGAGCAGCCATCGACTAAAAGAATTAGGAAAAAGCTTGTGTAATGGTGAGGCGATGAATGCAGCAGTGAAGGTAATCATACCTGCACGTCCCGTTGCATCTAGCCAATTAACAATTCCTTGCTTTTCGATTCCATACATTGCTAGGGGAATAACAGTCAGTACTGCGCTGATCGCGATAGCTGTATACACAATATTCCATTTGCTTAAATTCAGTTGAAAACTAAAAGCTGCATTTGAATTCTCATTCATGATGAAATTTTTAAATAAGTTAGCGATTGAGCAGTATCTAAGCTTGCTTTAAACAGAGACAAGTCTGTCTACTTTCGTAGCTATTATAAATATACGGAGACAAGTTTGTCTACTATATTCTTTGAGAAGGCTATGATACTAAATCCAATCGAAGCAGAAAAATATTGAAGTTTTATAAGTTCTGAGAATTTTGAGGACAATAGAAAAGTAATCTATCTAAAGATTTGGTATGGCTAAAGAATCAAGTGATACTCGGCAGAAAATTCTGGAGACTGCATCGCAACTTTTTTATGAGAAAGGAATTCCGTATGTTGGTATCAACGAGGTGATTGCAGAGTCAAATATTGCCAAACGAACGTTGTATCGTTGGTTTTCCTCAAAGGATAAGTTGATTGAGGAAGTGGCAAAGTATCGCGCTCAACAATGGATTGAATGGTTTGAGAAAGCAGTGACAGAGCGTGGCGATACTCCTAAAGAACAACTTTTAGCAACCTTTGATGTATTGCGAGAGTGGTATGCTTCTCCTGGATTTCGAGGTTGTCCATTTATTAATGCCGTGTTGGAGATTGCAGACGCATCTCATCAAGCCCATCATGTTTCAGTTAATCTACGTGAATCTATTCGCCAGATAGTCATGCGTTTGGCAACAGAAGCGGGCGTACAGAATCCTGATGCTTTTTCGAGGCAGTATCTGCTTTTGATTGGGGGAGCGAGTTTGATGGCAACTATCGAGCAGTCTGCCGATGGAGCAACGTTTGCTCAAAATACACTTTCGGTATTGATTGATGCTAGTTTGATGAAGAATTCTATAAACTGTAAATAATGCAGGTAATTATTACACAACAGTTTATTTGATGCTTAATGCGACCGCGCTTTCGATCAAATTAATATGAAATACTTAAATGTTTGCTACATATGGTTAACTAGGAGACTTGGTGGCTGGGAGGCTTGGAGAGTGGTTATACATTAGCTATAAAATTCACCCCGTCACCTTTTCACCTCTTCACCCCGTCATCTAATTCGTAGCATTCTTTTTTAGATTTCATATAATTATGGTTTAGGTTAAAGTAATAAAAAAAAATGCCGTTAACCTATTAGTTAGTTAGGTTAACAGCATCACCGTAGTCAGTAAATCAAATAAACTATTTAGACTTGTAGTTACTGTCCATCCAGCACTGAGGTAACTTTTCCCCTGAAGGGAAAACCAGGTCAGATTTTTTGAAGGGTTCGGGAGGCTGTTCGTTTTGACCCGCTTGTACCTGACCCATAATTTCTTCTTTAAAAGGATCGATTAGCTCATTCACTTCCTGAATCTGGATCAATCCGTCAGCTTTCTGGCTTTTTAATAGCATCAGTAACTCTCTGCTTGTATTTATATTATTGAATAAGTTAGTTGCAATTCAAAAATATTATCGAATGGAGCCTGTTTTCATCTAACTAAAGACTTATTTTGTCATGGCTGACAGTTTCTAATCGTTAATCCAGTTCCAGAGAGGATGTTTTCCCCTGCTAGCTAAAATTTTTGTTACTTGCCTTTCTAGTTGTCGTTGCTCTTGTTTGGGCAAGCCCCAAATAATGTTGCGACTTTGCCAAATTAAAACTGAAAGAGTAGTGGCGATACAGAAAGCCAGACAGAGTGTGGGTATAAGATTAAAGTGAAATCCATAATATACTGCTGCCCAGGTAAAGTAATCGAACCACAAGGCAATTTCTTCTTTTAAATTCCAAAGAGCATAAGTTCCCAGGGTAAGCCAGCTAATTAGAACAAATGTCCAGCGCGCATACACGGTTAGTCGATGCAATTTAGCTACCTTCTGCTGAAATTCAGATTGATGTTGAGTCACTTTGCCTTGCTTGAATGCAGAATATTATTGGTCTACTTATAGCTTAAACAACAGTTTAAAGCTTTATTCTGATGCTGGTAGATCGGACAGGGCGGGCTTGCTGCCTTTACCGTTTCTCCACGAAGCCAGGAGAGTGCTGGCGATAAAGATACTGGAATATGCGCCCAGGATAAAGCCGACAATTAGAGCCAAAGCAAAGAATTTTAAAGTTTGCCCGCCAAAAAGGAAAATTCCTAGCAAGGGTAGCAAGGTAGTTAGGGTAGTATTGATCGAGCGTCCCAAAGTTTGATTAACAGCATTATCGACTACTTCATTGATTGTTTTGTCTGGGTTGGCGACCAAGTTTTCGCGAATGCGGTCGTAAATTACTACCGTGTCATTAACTGAAAAACCAATGATGGTTAGCAACGCCACCAAAAATAAACTATCGGCTTCGATGCCAATAATTAAGCCCAAAAGAGAAAACACCCCTGCGGTAATAGTTACATCATGAAACAGAGCAGCGATCGCAAATAGAGCATAGTCAAACTGGAAGCGGATACTTAGATAGGCAATAATGCCAAAAAAGGCGACTAATAGAGCTAAGACACCCGATACAAATAGTTCTTCGCCAATAGTTGGTCCTACGGAGTCGATTTGTACTGTATTGCTGTCAAATTCGCCGATCGCTTCACTAATCGAACCAAGTAACTCGCTACGGCGATCGCCATCTATATTTTCTGTTCGTACTGCAAGAATTTGCTGGTTGTCTCCTAATAGCTGAATACTGCTGTTGCCTAGTTCTAGCTCGTCAAGAACTGCTCGCACCTGAGCGGTATTAATCGGCTCATCGCAGTTGTTTGCTACCGAACAATCTCTGGCAATTTGGATTCGAGTACCGCCGATAAAGTCAATACCTGGGCGAATCGGTGCATTTAAGCTGGTAAACGAGAAAACCATTGTGGCAATGCTAGCGAGAATAGCTATTCCAGAAATTGCCCACCATAAGCCTCGCCTTTTAGTAATACTAAATTTCATTGTGTCGATCGCTGATTATTGATTACTAACATTTAGATTTGGACAGAATAATTCTGGTTTTTGTCGAACCTTGGGTAAACTGAGGACGATTAATAACATCAGAGTACGGCTACAGGTAACGGCAGTAAACATACTAACCAATACTCCAATCAAAAGAGTAACCGCAAAACCCTTAACCAGCCCCGAACCGAGCCACAGCAAGGCGACACAGGCGATCGCCGTGGTGACGTTACTGTCTAAAATACTAGAAAATGCCCGAAAAAATCCCGACTCTACCGAGCGGTATAGAGTTTTGCCACCCCGTAGTTCTTCTCTAGTACGCTCAAAAATAAGCACGTTAGCATCTACCGCCATGCCAATACTGAGAATAAAACCAGCAATTCCTGGTAGGGTTAGGGTAACTCCTACTAAAGCATAACAAGCCATAGTCAACAGAGCATATACAATTAGCGCAGCATCGGCAATAATTCCTGGTAGGCGATAGTAAACCACCATAAAGATTAAGACCAACACCAAGCCAACAGAGGCAGCAATAATACTGCGTCTGATACTATCCTGTCCTAAGGTTGCCCCCACGGTGCGATTTTCTACTACGGATACGGGAAAAGGCAATGAACCACCTTTAATCTGAATTGCCAAATCATTTGCGCTTTCCAAATCGAAGTTACCTGTAATTACCGCTCTACCTCCTGAAATACCAGTATCGGCAAATTCGGGACCGACTACGGGGGAGCTGATCAACTCATCGTCTAAGAAAATACCGATACTACGACCCGTACCAGCTAGGTTTTTGGTTAACTCAGCAAACTTTCTACCTCCAGCACTATCAAAGTTAATCGCCACTTCCCAGCGGTTTCCCGTAGCATCGGGTTGAGGTCGAGCATCAGTTAGATTTGTCCCAGTTAGCCCGACAGATTCAAACAAGCCCGCGATCGCTTCAGTAGAATTTTGGAGAGATTCGTTAATTTCTGTGAGTCGTTCTTGGTTTTCTTGTTTTAGCCCGTCCTGACTCAGAATAGCTTGTTGTACCTGTAGCTGTTGTCTCACCTGAGATTCGGCAACTAATTCGCCTTCTGTTCCCTGTCTTTGTTGCCTAAATTCCAGTTTAGCCGTTCCTTTTAAACGCCTTTCTGCTTCTTCGGGTTCACTTTCCCCTGGTAGCTGAACTAAAATTTTATTTTCTCCGATAGTCTGGACAGTGGTTTCGGAAACACCAAATTCATTAATCCGATTTTCTAAAACCCGCTGTACTGCCTGAACATCTTCTGTGGTAGGTTTAACATCAGGTTGTTCTTTGGTAGGGTTCACCTGAATAGTTAGCTGCGCTCCTCCTCTAAGATCTAATCCTAGCTGGGGAGGAATGGTTGTGAGAATGGCGATCGCTGCTGCGACCAATGCCAAAATTAAAATAATGTAGGCTCTTTGTTTCTGCATTTACTATCACCTGCCGTAGTAAGTGCTATGATATATCTTTTTTGCGATCTTGCGACTACCAGCAGAAGAGAATCTAAATCACCAACGACAGATAGTTTCCCCAAATTGATTGGGTAAGAACCGTTTAAACTTTTACCTACCGCTCACAGCTCGCTTATTACGTAAACTGCCTTATCTCAGCAAGATTAACAGTGGTTAATAGTATTTAAAGATTTATACGGACATCTTAGATATTTTGGCTCAACATCTTCTGTAAACTCAAAAATTCAGTGATTTGACTGATGGATGTTGCAAATATACTGGGTTAAATTAACCGCATAAATAAAAATACAGAAAACTACTTAGGTCATATCACTATCTGCTGTGCAAAATCGGAAAACAATTTTACTAGTGGATAATAAACCTGGTGATTCAGAGCTTGTATTTCAAGCTTTAAAAGATGCGGGTTATCAGGTTTTAATCTCTCAAACTAGCCAACAAGCTCTCTGGCTAGCTGAATTAACAGTACCAGATCTAATACTGCTTGATACAACGATGGACGAGACAGATGATTTTGCCAGCTGTTGTCGATTTAAAGCCAACTCTGTAACTAAAAATATTCCGATTATTTTAATAACCCCTTCGGACAAGACTCAACAGAGATTACAAGAGTTGATGCAAGGAACGGTAGATAGTATAACTAAACCGATTGAATCTACCGAATTGATATCCCGTATAAAAACTTGCTTAACTATTAAAGATTTAAGACGAGATCTGGCTTTTGAGACAGAACAGAAACAGTTGTTATTTGCTCTTGCCGATCGCCTGAGACAATCTTTCGAGCTAAATTTTATTTTTAAGACCGCTACAGCAGAAATTTGTCACTTATTACAGTGCGATCGCCTTTCTATAGTTCACCTGATTCAAAAAGATATTAGCATTAAATCTCAATCATTCTCGGAAAATGCTAGGGGTCAAAAATTGCTACAGCTTACTATTGATGACTTTGATGCAGTAAACCAAGAAAACAAACCAATTATAGTATCCAAAGCTCATAAATTAGAAAACTTTAAATCTTTAGACTCATCTTCCAGTAAGACTCACCCTCAAATACAGACACAGTTATTTGTTCCCATATTCTTAAATTCTGCGAAAGTAAATCAACATTCCCTATGGGGCTGGTTGGTAGCCGAGCAATGTAGCCCTCGACGGTGGCGAGAACTAGAACTTGTTTTTCTGCAACACTTAACGACTCAACTGAGCGTGGGAATTAAACACGAGCTACTCAAGCAGCAACTGCAACAGCGCGATCCGCTGACCCAAGTTTTTAATCGCCGCTATTTCCAACGTCAGCTAGATCTTGAGTGGCGCAGACTTAAAAGAATTGCTGCCCCGCTATCGGTGATTCTGTGCAATCTTGACTGTTTCAAACTCTATAACGATACCTATGGTTATCGAGCTGGCGATTGGTGCTTGCAACAGGTGGTTAAAGCTATTTCCGAAGTGATTAAAAGACCTGCTGATATTTTGGCTCGCTATGGTGGAGAAGAATTTGTCGCCATTTTACCCCATACTCCCATGCAGGGAGCAATCAAAGTAGCAGAGGCGATGAGAGATGCCGTCAAACAATTGCAGATTCCTCACTGTAATTCCCTAGTTGATTCGGTGGTTACTATTAGCGTAGGGGTTGGGGTGACTATTCCTGACTTCAAAGACGAACCCAGCATGCTGGTAGCAGCAGCAGACAAAGCATTGTTTCGGGCTAAAAACTGCGGTCGCAACTGTATTGCCGTTTATCAAGACCCTGTAGCTCAAGTCAAATATCAACAGGAACACGAATTAGAGTGGGACAAACGCATCCGCCACGCCCTAAAAGAAAATTTGTTTAGTCTTTATGCTCAACCAATCGCTTCTTTAGGAGAAAAGGATTCTAGAAAACATTTTGAAATTTTGCTGCGGTTGCCACAGGGAGATCGAGTTTTCACACCCAATGCTTTTTTTGATGTTGCCGAGCGCAATTGTTTGATGTCTGGGATTGATACGTGGGTAATCAATCAGCTATTTAAAAAACTAGCATTTAACAATGGTTCTAATTGGCAAAACTACCAGTTTTCGATTAATTTATCAGGGGCTTCTTTAAATAACGAATCCTTTCTAGATTTTTTATCACACAAGCTGGCTCAATACCATCTGCCACCCCAGTTATTTTGTTTTGAAATCACCGAAGCGATCGCGATCAACAACATTGATAAGATCAGGGATTTTATCCTATCCCTCAAAGCATTGGGCTGTAGCTTCGCCCTAGATGATTTTGGTAAGGGAATGTCTTCTTTGACCTACTTGAAAAATTTACCCGTAGACTATCTTAAAATTGATGGCTCGTTTATTACCGAACTGAACAAAGACAAAATATCCAAGGTAATGGTAGAGGCGATCAATCATTTAGCGGTAGGAATTGGTTTAAAAACTGTAGCGGAATTTGTCGAGAATCAGGATATCTTGGATACTCTACGCCACCTCAAGATTGACTATGCCCAAGGATATCATTTGGGTCGTCCCCAAAAATTTGCCGACATCGTAGACTTATGGCACAAATCAAAAACCTCGGCTTGATTAGGAGTAGGGAGTAGGAAGTAGAGAGTAGAGAGTAGGAAGTAAAGAGTAGAGAGAAAATTAACTTTGAACTCCGAACTGATTATTAACTGAAACGATCTAAAATATCATATCATCCAGGCTCAAAACTAATAGAGGGATGATAAGTGATTGCTAAAAAGTTTATCGATCGATGTTGCCTATCTTTAGGTCTAATAATTTTAGTTAATGCTTGTGGTAGTCCATCGGGTACTTCTGGCAATCAACAAAATAGCAGCACCCTAAAATTACTCTATTGGCAAGCACCGACAATCCTTAATCCCCATCTCTCCACGGGGTTTAAGGATGCAGAAGCCAGTCGCATTACCCTAGAACCTTTAGCTAGCTATGATAACGAGGGTAATCTAATTCCCTTCTTAGCTGCGGAAATTCCTACGATAGAGAACGGAGGCGTGGCTGCGGATGGTAAATCTGTCACCTGGAAACTCAAACAGGATGTCAAATGGTCTGATGGTATGCCCTTTACCGCCGAAGATGTGGTTTTTACCTATGAATTTCTCAGTAATCCACAAGTAGGGGCAGTCTCGTCAGGTACTTATGAGGTGGTAGAAAGCGTCGAAGCAATTGATGACTATACGGTTAAGGTTAACTTCAAAGAGGTAAACCCTGCTTGGTCGTTGGTTTTTGTAGGTGCAGAGGGAATGATCTTACCCCAGCATATCTACGAACCTTATAGTGGAGCAAATGCTAGGGAAGCACCAGCTAATCTCCAACCTATTGGCACAGGAGGTTATCGGGTAGTAGATTTTAGACCAGGGGATACGGTAATTTACGAACCAAACCCCGAATTCCGTCAAGTGGAGCAGTTAGGTTTTGAAAGAATCGAGCTAAAAGGCGGTGGGGATGCTACTTCTGCTGCTAGGGCAGTCTTGCAGACGGGAGATGCGGATTTTGCTTATAATCTTCAGGTGGAAGCTCCTGTACTAGAAGAACTAGAGGCAGCAGGTCAGGGGGCAGTGGTGTCTAACTATGGCGCGCTGATGGAACGCATAATTATCAACCATAGCGATCCAAATCAGGTAGCTCCTTCTGGAGAACGTTCGAGCGTAGATTTTCCTCATCCCTTTTTGAGCGATCGCAACGTGCGCCAAGCCTTCGATCTAGCAGTTGACAGAGATACGATTGCCGAGCAGCTATACGGTGTGACGGGCAAGGCTACTCCCAATTTTTTGGTTGCTCCGCCAGAATATGCTTCTGCTAACACTAGCTATGAATACGATCCTGAACAAGCCAAGCAGTTACTAGACAAAGCGGGGTGGCAAGACACCAACGGTAACGGGATTCGCGATCGAAACGGTACTGAGATGCAAATCGTGTTTCAAACTTCGGTTAATCCTCTACGGCAAAAAACTCAGCAGGTAGTCAAGCAGGGATTACAATCGATTGGAGTTGGGGTGGAGCTAAAAAGTATCGATCCTAGCGTTTATTTTTCTAGTGATTCTAGTAATGAGGACACGGTAGAACATTTTTATGCCGATTTGCAGATGTACACCACGGGCAACACCAGCCCCGATCCTGCTGCCTATATGAACTTTATGACCTGCGAGCAGATTCCGCAACAGGAAAACAACTGGTCTGGAGACAATAATTCTCGCTACTGCAACCCCGAATACGATCGCCTGTGGCAAGCAGCGAGTAAAGAACTCAATCTCGAACAACGCGAACAGCTATTTATTGAGATGAACGATCTGTTGATTGAAAATGCGGTAGTAATTCCCTTGGTTCATCGGGCTGATGTCATGGCTTTTAGCAATAGTTTGACGGGCTACGAGCCGACTGCCTGGGATATGCGAACTTGGGATATTATGAACTGGCAACGGCAGTGATAGGAAGTAGGGAGTAGGAAGTAGGGAGTAGGAAGTAGGAAGTAGGGAGTAGGGAGTAGAAAGTAGCAAGTAATAAAACCATACGAAAATATGTACTGTTTGTTGTCCCCTATTCCCTTATCCGAAGGTGTACCCTTTAGGGCGAAACGATAACCTAAATTATCAAGGAATTAACTAGAACGACTATGCCTAGTCAAATCATAAGAGATTACGGGCTTTTAGCTGTAGGTAGCGATCGACCAACTCCTCACCGACGCGATCGCAGGGGGCATCTAAGACTAAGACCCCTCTCTGTCTCAATTTGGCAAAGGCTACCTGACGTTGTGCCAACAAATCTAAGGCTACCGCACGAGCATAGGTATCTTGAATATTATCTGTAGAGGCATGGGCAATCCGCTCTACTATCGGATCGTTTAGGGTGACGCAAAAAGGAAGATAGCGGGGAGTCAGACGAATCATTGCGCCGAGTAACTCGCTAGAGGCGGTTACGTCAACCAAATCTGTAATTACGACTACTAAAGCCCGTCGAGTTTGTTGGGTGATTACTTTGGTTACTGCACCGAGGTAATCTGGTTCTAATAACACTGGTTGGATGGGGGTCAGGCGATCGACTAGTTTGGATAAATGATGGTTGCCTCTTTCGGGAGGAATCCAGGTAGTGACATCGCGATCGAAGACTGCAACCCCGACTTTATCTCCGCGACTCAATCCCGCCATAGCTAAAGATAAAGTAGCGTTTAAGCCCCAGTCAAAACGTTTTAAGCCATTGACCCTGGCAGTCATCAAACGTCCCCGATCTAATAAAATAAATAGGGTTTGTTCTTGTTCTGGTTCCAATACTCTCACCACAGGGCGATCGCGACGTGCCGTAGCTTTCCAGTCAATCAGGCGAATATCTTCTCCCGTACGATATTCTCGTAGTTCGGCAAACTCTGTACCGTTCCCTAGTCTTCGCGCCTGACGCATTGCACCACTATTTTCTAGGGTGAGACGAATTGAAAGTTCTCTCAAGCCAATTAAGTCGGGATAGACGGTTACTTTCTGTTTGGCTGGTATTTTCCAATCTCGCCAAGTTAAGCCAAGCTTACCTAACTGACGTACTTGAATATCCCCCCACTCATATTTTCCACGGCTGTCGGGATGAATGATATATTTTAGTTCTTCTGTACTGTTGGGCGACAAGTCAACTTCTAAGGTATCGGTATCTACGGTAAACTCTTGGGGAAAAGCATCTCGAAGACGAGCGATCGCTTGTTGTTGACCAGATTTGACTGTTAATTCGATGGGGTTATCTCTGCCTACTGAAAGACGTTGAATCTCTTGACGTGTTACCTCCACCGCACTTTTTTTAATCTGCGAGGCATCGACAATAGTTGCTACTAATAATGCCAGATCGTAAAACCGCAAAAAATTTAGACTAATCTGGCGATCTACTAGAACATCTAGCAGTGCAGCACCCAAGCCACCTACGGTTAATAGCACATAACATCTTCGAGATGGAATCATAATTTAACCAGACCAAACTATTTAATAGTTGCATGAGCGCGATAGATCGTAGCCGAAACCGCACCATCATCGCGATCGCTAATACTTCCAAACCAATCTAACCCAGCCTGAAGTTTTTGCCGATCTTTGCCTAAGTTAATAACTGCGCGATCGACTATCGGTGCCAACCAGGAGTATACATACTCAATAAATCCTCTTAGTTCCTCGCTGTTCAAACAATGAGCGTAATGAAACGAAACTGGTTGATTGTTTACACGCTCAAACCCAGCTTGATTAAGTAATGTTGCCAAAGACTGTCCCATGTAAGGATTCCCTTTGGCTTGCAGCAGTAGTTCACATAGAGAATCCATCAAATAGCGATAATCACTCGATTCAGGGGTAATCAAGATCGTACGATAGTCGGTTTCGGTTAGGGTAATTGTTCCCCCAGGCTTGAGAACTCTGTTTGCTTCTTGGAGAACCTGTAAAGGATCTGGAAGATGTTCCAAAAACCAGATGGCATATAGGCGATCAAACTGGTTATTTTGCCAGGGTAACCTGGCTGCATCTCCTACTCGAAGATCTAGATTGCTAAGATTGAGATTACCAAGATGATTTTTGGCATATTCAATTTGCTTATCTGATAAATCGATTCCCGCCAATCTTAAGCCAGGGAAAGCCCGTCCCAAGATACCCAACACTGCACCAGCACCACAGCCGATCTCTAACAAACTTTCTCCAGCCTGATAGTTGAGATCTTTGAGAATTAGCTTCTCTTGCCAATATTCTGCTTGCTCAATCAGTCTTATTTGTTCTGCATCCGAATAGCCGTGAATATAATCCATGAGTATCAAAGATAGACAACAAATTACCTGGGTACGGATATTTGCTTGAGTATAGAGGCGATCGTTTCTTCGATGCCAACATTATCCAACTGTGCTTCGGGTTTGAGGATTAATCGGTGGCGTAATAGTGGTGCAGCAACTTCTTTGACATCATCGGGGGTAACATAATCTCGTCCCGACAAACAAGCATTGGCTTTGCTAGCATTCAACCAGGCTACAGCAGATCGGGGGGAGGCACCCAAAACTAAGTCAGGATGCTGGCGGGTACGCTCGACCAAATTGAGCAAATAATCGAGAATATTATGCTCCACCTGAACCTGTTGTACTTCTTTTCTCAAGATTAGGATATCTTCTACAGTAGCGATCGACTTAATCAAATTTAAGTCTGAATTCGCCTTAAATCCCTGTTGTGCATTAACCAACATCTGTTTTTCAGCATCCTTGACAGGATAGTTGACCAAAAGCTTGAACAAAAAGCGATCTAGCTGTGCTTCGGGTAGAGGATACGTCCCTTCAAATTCTAGAGAGTTTTGTGTAGCAATGACCCAAAACAACGGAGGCAAAAGCATAGTTTCTCCATCAAGGGTAATCTGTTGCTCTTCCATTGCTTCGAGTAAAGCGGATTGAGTTTTGGGAGGAGTACGGTTAATCTCGTCCGCTAACAAAATCTCAGTAAAGATTGGACCTTTCTTCAGAATAAAATCGCGACTGTTTAAATCGAAAATGTTTGTTCCCAAAATATCTGAGGGAAGAATATCGGGGGTTAACTGGATACGCCGAAAATTTGCAGCTATGAATTTTGATAATACTTTTACTAGTAGGGTTTTACCCGTTCCTGGTACGCCTTCAATAATGACATGACCGCCACTGAGTAATGCAACCAGTAATTGCTTGATTAGAGACGATTGACCAATAACGATCTCATCTATTTTTTGACTTAAGTTGTTGGGTAAAGAATTATTTGGCATTAGGCATTGCTTCAAACTGAGTTTGTCAATCTTAAAGATTTGATTACAGTAGTCGTTTTAACTCTTCCCCAGCTTGATGTAAAGCTCGAAACCCATTAACTTTATAGCCCATGTTCTCTCAGTAGAGCGAGCAAATTATCAATTTTTAGTTCGATCGACTCACTTGACGCATTACAGCGAGAAATTATACGAAACTTGCTACTGAAAACCAGTTGACAAACAACGTAGTCCCTTAACTTGTTACTAATGCCTCTAACCCCCTAACCCTGTAGGACGATTACAGTCTGTGGTGGTCTTGCTAAAAGTTTATCGAGCTTACGCTTGTGATAATTTTCTATCTTTGCTTAAAATAATATGAAACGAGCCAAGGAATTACCAAGAAAGCAAAATCTAGCGATCGCCAATATCGCCCTACGCTTTGGGTTCTCATCTCAAAGTTTTTTTAGTGCCTTTCATACTGAAAAATATCTATGTTCAATCAACCGTCACATCTCTGTCATTTTTATCTTTTAGGATAAAGACATGACTCAGTTTGAATCCATACCAAAGCACTTTCAAAAATATTGTTGTCGGGCGATCAACCTCATGGAAAACGCGATCGCGCAGAGCGTCTTCTGGCGACTTTCGCATCGTGTGGTTCCCCACGCATTTAGATAGTTATGAAAAGTATTATTAAACGCCAGATTAACATGGCATTATTATCAAGCATATTGCTAACCGCAGTAAGTTGTTCGGTGTTAGAAGAATCTACTTCTGCCTCCAACACCAATGGCTCATCATCAAATAGCCCTATATTATCCGATCGCAATGTTGCGGTGGCGAGTAATTTTAGCACTACAACCATTACCGAAGGATTAGAGCGTCCTTGGGGGATGGCGTGGCTACCTGACGGTTCAATACTAATTACCGAAAGACCAGGACGGCTGAGAATTGTCAGAAATGGAGAATTAGACTTAGAGCCGATTGCGGGTGTTCCCCAAGTTTTTGCCGTCAATCAAGGGGGTTTAATGGATGTTTCTCTCCATCCCAACTTTGAGTCAAATCAACTGGTCTACTTTACTTATTCCGACGGTACTAATCAGGCAAACCATACCAAAGTAGCGAGAGCGGTTTTTGATGGAACCAGCTTGCAAAACTGGGAAGATATTTTTGAAGTTAGCCCTCTCAAACCATCGGGTCAACACTTTGGTTCGCGGATTACCTGGCTGCCAGATAATACCATGCTGGTAGCGATCGGTGATGGAGGTAATCCTCCCATTCAACTCAACGGCGAAAATATCCGCAATCAGGCTCAAAACCTCAATTCCCATCTTGGTTCGGTGGTGCGTCTCAATGATGATGGCTCGATTCCCCCAGATAATCCCTTCGTCGATGATGCCGAGGCGAATGACGCAATCTGGAGTTACGGACACCGTAATATTCAGGGAATGACGATCAATCCAAATAGCGATCGCGTTTGGTCACACGAACACGGCTCTAGAGGCGGTGACGAACTAAACTTGATGCAGGCGGGAGAAAACTATGGTTGGCCCGAAGTTAGCTACAGTGATGAATACACTGGTGGCAGAGTTTCCGAGGTTAGTTCCCGCCCCGATGTACCAGAACCCAAAGTAGTTTGGACACCATCGATCGCTCCTTCGGGATTGGCATTTTACAGCAGCGATCGCTTTAGCCAATGGCAGGGAGATCTATTTGCAGGAGGACTAGTTTCTCGCGATGTGCGACGGATTGACTTGGACGGAGAAGGCAATATCCTCGGCGAAGAATCTATTTCAATTGGTCAGCGTGTGCGCGATGTACGGCAAAGTCCCGACGGCGGGCTATATGTTTTGACAGATGAGCAAAATGGAGCGTTGATAAGTATTGAACCTGAATAATAAGTAGGGAGTAGGGAGTAGGAAGTAGGAAGTAGCCCTTCGGGTTCGACAGTTTGCTCAAGTCGGGGAACCCGCCCAACGCAACTGTCTCAGAAGTAGGAAGTAGGAAGTAGGAAGTAGTAATTTGAGAAAGTGTCCTAATC
>JADEXJ010000224.1 GCA_015207195.1 Pleurocapsales cyanobacterium LEGE 10410 | reverse complement strand
TTGCCGAACGAGGCGTACAGGTGGTAGGTACTGCCCACGGTAATACCGTAGAAAATTTGATCAAAAACCCAACTTTATAAGATCTAGTTGGTGGGATCCAAAGCGTTACCTTGGGCGACGATGAAGCGCGTCGTAGAAGGACACAGAAGACCGTCTTAGAACGTAAAGCCCCGCCAACATTTGCGATCGCCGTAGAGATGCTGGAACGGCAACGGTGGGTCGTTCATGATGATGTATCCGCCACGATCGATAACCTGTTGCGAGGCATCGAACCACCAGCCCAGGTTAGAACCGTAGACGACAGTGGTGAGGTCAGCATAATTCATGAAGAACAACCACAGCCATCTTTTAAACCCTTACCTTCGAGAAATACTACTCCAGTTACGCCGTTGTATTCTCAAGGCTTAAGAGCGTCGGGAAAGATGACTCCTGTGTCGTTGAAAGGAGATCAGTCTCAAAGGGGCGGTTCTGACTTTGAGATGATGTTAGAACGGTCTTGGCAGACCAAAGAGCCTGCTGGTAAGAAAATTCGTACTCCAGGTCCTAATGGAGAAGATTGGCCGATATACGTCTATGCCTACGGTATTGGTCGTTCTCAGATAGATCAGGTAATCGAGGTGTTAAATTTACCCGTAATGTTAACTAAAGATTTAGATGAGGCAGATGCGGTGGTGGCGTTGCGATCGCAAATTAAACACCATTCCAAACTACGCAACATCGCTAAAGATCGACATATTCCGATTTATACGGTTAAATCCAATACTATTCCTCAAGTTACTCGCGTCTTTCGGCAGATTCTCAATTTAGATGACCCTAACATTCCCGAACCAGCGGACTTGCGACTGTTTAGCAAGGCAGGCAATGATGATGAAATCGAAGCTTTAGAAGAAGCCAGACTAGCTGTAGAACAAATTGTCATTCCCAAGGGGCAACCCGTTGAACTACTACCGCGAACACTACCGTTTACAGTCAGACAGCTTTGGTGACGAGCCAAATCGTCGTCTAAGGATCTATCCTGCGTAGGATAAGCACCAAAAAACCAGCACAAAAACCAATTGTTTAGATAATACTCACTAATATGAGATCGTTTTGGTTAGCAAAGTGTAGAGTGGGCATGGCAAAAACGAGGGTAAAAACCAATTATTTCGATAATGTCCACCGAAGAAAATCAATCTTAGCCAAATGGCTTGAAATTCTATATTTATTATTGAATGGTGGGCAATAAACTATTCGGTGAAATGCCAATTTGCCCTAATTGCGTTTTGCCCACCCTACAGGCGATCGCTTAAAGAGTTTAATTTCGATTTATTTTCAAAGATGGACAAAATTTGATAGCCTATCCTAATGAGCTTTGGGAACGGTAGGAGAGCGTGGAAATATCAATTGGTCGCGGAAAACAGGCTCGTAGAGCCTATGGATTTGATGAAATAGCACTTTCCCCTGGAGTGCGTACACTTGACCCCAGCCTGGCAAACACTACTTGGGAAATTGGCGGGATTACTCGCGAAGTGCCTATTTTAGCTAGTGCAATGGATGGGGTGGTTGATGTCAAAATGGCTGTTTTACTATCACAGCTAGGAGCGATCGGGGTCTTAAACCTGGAGGGGATACAAACCCGATATGAAGATCCAGAACCTATTTTAAATAAAATCGAGTCGGTAGGAAAAGACGGATTTGTTGGTTTGATGCAGGAACTTTATGCAGAACCAATCAAACCAGAATTAATTACCAAGAGAATTCAGGAAATCAAAAGCCAAGATGCGATCGCTGCGGTTAGTCTAACTCCAGTAGGGGCAAGTAAATACGGCAAAATTGTAGCAGAAGCAGGGGCAGATCTAGTTTTTGTCCAGGCTACGGTAGTGTCTACAGATCATCTTGCGCCAGAAGCGATCGCGCCTTTGGACTTGGCTAGTTTCTGCCAAGAAATGCCAATGCCCGTAGTTTTGGGTAACTGCGTCACCTATGAAGTAGCCTTAAAACTAATGAAAGCGGGGGCTGCTGCGGTACTAGTAGGAATTGGACCTGGTGCTGCCTGTACTTCTCGTGGTGTCTTGGGGGTAGGTGTGCCACAGGCTACTGCTACTGCCGATTGTGCTGCTGCAAGAGATGATTATCATGCTGAAACTGGTAGATATGTACCCGTAATTTCTGATGGCGGTATTGTTACAGGAGGAGATATCTGTAAATGTCTTGCCTGCGGTGCTGATGCGGTCATGATTGGTTCGCCGATTGCCCGTGCTGCCGAAGCCCCTGGAGGGGATTTCCATTGGGGAATGGCAACTCCCAGCCCCGTATTACCCCGCGGTACGCGAATTAAGGTAGGAACTACAGGAACAATTAAAGAGATTTTAATCGGTCCTGCCAAACTCGATGATGGAACTCACAACCTATTGGGTGCAATCAAAACCAGTATGGGAACTTTGGGAGCAAAAAACCTCAAAGAAATGCAGCAGGTAGACGTAGTTATTGCGCCTTCTCTATTAACTGAAGGGAAAGTATATCAAAAAGCCCAACAGTTAGGAATGGGAAAATAGTAAAAGTAACCAGGAGTGAAGATTGAACAGCAGTTGCCAGATGGTGTCGGTTGTCAATTTCTCTCCTTTTTGAGCAATTACTTGTTCTGGTTTGACTTTTTGCTATAGATGGAGTTCATAGCGTAGTAATATTACTAACATATGCCAAGCCCTCTACTTCTGATTACCAAAAACTCAAAGATAATCGCGAAAATAAAGACGGTATAGCTGACAGCTAGAAACTGCCTGGTTGTTTGTGAACTCGATTAAACCCATACTCTTTAATCTATGAGCAGCGATAGTAAATACTGGAACTGAAGAGTCGGCAGTAATAATTTGACTATACAAACTTACTAGTTCGGGATCTTGTTGTAAAGTCATAAAGCGTTCCTGTAAATGACTGTAATAGATGCCTGAAGGGGTTGGAGCTTCTGCTAGTAGCTGCTCGAAGGTGATTTCCTGAGTTGATAAAGCATGAAACGCCAGTCTGATTAGATAAGGATGACCACCAACTATCTCCCTAAGTGAAAGCAAACTTTGCTCCAAATTTTTTACCTCTAACTGAAACTGATGACGACTAGCTAATTCTTTGATCTGTTCAAAATTAAATTTAGGCAAGACAATTGGTAGACCCAAGTTAAAAGGCGATCGCTCGATTTTTAAAGCAAAATAGTTGTCGGGGTGAACCAGAATCATCCGCAGACGCTGCCAAATTTCAAAGTTTTGGGCTTCCTCATGCCAAAATCTGAGTAATGGAAAGAATTCTTGAGCTATTTTCGGATATGCAACTAGATAGTCAATTTCATCCCCAGCCAAAACCAAAGGCTCGGATAATTGTTTTAAAACATACTCCTGAAGGTAGTTGGTACAGCTTATTTTTGCTCCCAAATCTAAATCCCAGTAATCATCTAACTTTGGTTCAATGCCCAACTGAAAAGCAATATTTGCCATCAACCAACGCAAAAACTTTTCTAGATTGCTCAAAATTGAGGCTTCTGCTAGCTGGAAGTTCAAAGTTACAGTTTTGTAATTGTGGGATCGCGCAAAGTCTAAAATACGCATCATCAAAGAAGTCTTGCCTATCAGATAAGCAGGCTTGATTACCACTAACGCTCCAGGGTGTAAAATTTCTTCGTAAGCCAGTGTTTCCCAGGGGGGACGCTCAATATAAAAGTTAGAGTTAAGCGGAACTTGAGCGTTGGGTAATTCTATATTGGTGAAAGAAAATTCGCCATTTTTCGCTTTTTGACTCAAAATCAATTTGAAGTTATGTTTGCTAATCTTTTCCTCAAAAGCCTGAGAAAGATGTTGCCAAAGGCGTGAGCCAACAACTCTGACATAGTCAGAATCATAGCCAGAATTATCGGCAATTTCTTGATATGTTTTCCCCAACCAGCACTCTCGCAGTACTAGTTCTTGTACTCCATTTAATCTCTGTGGCGCGATGATTCTATCAATGATTCTCAACGCTCGATTTATCTCTATATCTATCATGCTGAATTAGGATGAATATGTTGGTTTTGATACTTCTCAACAATTCGATCTATTCACCAAGAGCTACTGTATAGTTCGTCTTGACCATCGGTCACAACGCGACACGGTTGCCCTCAAGCCGATGAGGATAAACGGAATCGAGATAATCTGTGACTTACAACTACTTTTTCTCTTCCGACAAAACGACTATTGCCTTTAATAATGTTCCTTACAAAACAACCATTATTTAAAAAAACGGGGCAAAAATACAAACTTATTCAAATTTATTTACAAGAGTACCAGTTAATGTCGGTCGATAAGTTGCTGTTCACATATCATCTCGCAAAATCTCGCCATCATAACTGGGAATTGAAGTAGGAAGCTGATTTAAAGAAATTAATTCCCAAGTTTTGGCATCATAAGTCGTGTAAGCAAGTTGAGATGTAGTTACATCTAAATCCAAAACGGTAATGGTTTGAGTCGGTAATAAATCGCTGTCGATCAATTGTCTTGCTCCTTGCCCTAAGGCTCCTGCATGAAGCAGTTTCAACTCTCCAATTTTGCCAGGATAATAAGCATGGTGATGTCCACTAACGTAAAGCTCGACTTGGTTTTGTTCTAGAAGCGATCGCAACTGTGAACCATCAGCCAAATATTCTCCAGGCTTATCTTTAGCTGCTGCGATGGGATATAAAGGTAAATGCCCGATAGCAATGCGGGTAGTTGTCTGTTGGGCTGCGGATGTATTGAGGGTTTGCTTTACCCAGGCTAACTGCTGTTTGGAGATATTTTGAGTAGAGGCATCCCATACTAAGAAAAATATACCATCTTGTTGAAAACTATAGTAAAAGGGAAAATTGGCGCGGTCTACAAAGTCTAGACCTAATTGTTGCTGTTCTCGATGCCAATACCTCCTGGCTAAATCTCTTTCCTGCTCAAAAATCAAAGTCCGATCTTTAATTGCTCCCGAACCATCATGATTGCCGATAGTAAAAGCAAAGGGAATACCATAGTCTCGCAGGGGTGCAGCCACATGGCGATCAAAAGCTGCCCACATAGATTGAATTTGTTTTTTAGTAAGAGATGCTTTTTGTCCTGCGATCATATCTCCACTACAAAGAACTAGATCGGGTTGCCATTGAGGAATTAAAGCGATCGCCTGCTTGACTTCGGGTTCATATTCTGTCGAACCATACTGACTATTAAGATCGCTAATCACTACAATCCGAAAGTCTTTACGGGGTGGTATATACAAGTCCTCAATAATGGCTGGTGTAGCAGTGATGTTGTCGGCTAATTCTACTCGGCGGTCTAGCCAGACGCAGCCAAAACAAACGCTAATAATAAATCCCACGGAGAATAACCAGATATATCGTTTCATATAACCACTAACCACTAACCACTGTACAGACGTAGCATGCTACGTCTCTAACCACTACAAAATTATGGCGTTCTAAGATATTAATCTTTTAAACATCCTTGAAGATCGAAATAATCAGTTAACAACTAAGATAATGATGTAATAGTAATTTCTTGTCTAAAATATCTTAATTGTGCTTAAACTAGAGATTTTTAGCACAAGCAGCTTAAACAAAGATTAGCCAAAGGCGCAACATCATGAGTAAATCCAAAACGGTAGGAATTATCGGGGCATCTGGATACGGGGGAGTTCAGCTAGTCCGTCTTTTACTAGAACATCCTGAGGTAGATATCGTTTACCTGGGGGGCGATAGTAGTGCGGGAAAGCAATACGGCTCTATTTATCCTCATCTGGCTCATTGCGTCGATCTTAATATTGAAAAAATTGACGTAGATGAAGTGAGCAACCGCTGTGATGCTGTATTTCTGGGACTACCAAATGGTTTAGCCTGCGATCTTACTCCTACCTTAGTCAAAAAAGGCTGTAAAGTGCTAGATCTTTCGGCAGACTATCGCTTCTCTAATTTAGATACCTACACTGCGTGGTACAAAAAAGAACGTGAAGATTATGAAACTGCCTCTGCTGCTATTTATGGTTTGCCAGAACTATATCGCGAGCAAATCAAACAAGCCCAACTAATTGGCTGTCCTGGATGCTATCCTACCGCCAGTCTGCTAGCACTTGCGCCATTGCTTAAGCAAGGGTTAATCGATCCCTCTACCGCAATTATTGATGCCAAATCAGGTACTTCTGGTGGTGGAAGACAGGGAAAAACCAACATGTTGTTGGCTGAAGCAGACAACTCTTTAGGTGCTTATGGAGTAGCCAGCCATCGCCATACCCCAGAAATCGAACAAATTTGTAGTGCTTTAGCCCGTCAAGAAGTTACCGTACAGTTCACCCCCCATCTCATTCCTATGGTTAGAGGGATTTTATCCACCGTGTACGCTACCTTGCGCGATCCTGGTTTGGTTAGAGAAGATTTAATTACTATTTATAACGCTTTTTATCGCTCCTCGCCCTTTGTTAAAGTTTTATCCAACGGTATTTATCCTCAGACAAAATGGGCTTGTGGAACCAACTTAGCTTACATTGGCATTCAGGTAGATCCGCGCACGGGTAGAGTAATTGTGATGTCGGCGATCGATAATTTAATTAAAGGTCAAGCGGGTCAAGCGGTGCAGTGTCTGAATTTGATGATGGGTTGGAACGAAGACCTTGGGTTGCCAAAATTGGCTTTTTATCCTTAATCAACTCAGCTTGAATCCGCGTATCAGACAGATTGTTCGTTATGATTTGTGCCAGAAGTCCAATATATGTCTGGTGTGAATTAACTATGAATCGTCTGTTTGTGTCTTGTCTAGTCGGCAGCTTATTTTTATTTTCTACATCTTCTGCTAAAGCGGAAGGTGTTTTAGATAGAATTCAGCGTACAGGAGTTTTAAACTTGGCAATTAGAGAAGATGCCCCCCCTTTTGGCTATCTCGATGCCAATGACGACTTGCAGGGATACTGTCTGGACTTTTTTGCTCTGTTAAAAAAACAGCTAATTGCTCGACTAGAACGAAATACTCTCAGCTTGAAACTCTTAAAATCTACACCTAGTAATCGCTTCGATTTGGTAGCTAGAAATATAGTCTCCCTTGAATGTGGTCCTAATACAATTCGCTCGGATATCCCTGAAAATACTGATTTCTCTACTGGCTTTTTTGTCACGGGAACCCAGTTTTTTGTCAGAAAAAATAATTCTCTCAATCTTGATGGAGATTTGGCAAATACCAGACTTGGTGTAATTAATAACACTACTACGGCGCAGTTTATTGCCCAACGCTATCCTTCAGCCAGATTACGAAGATATCGGGGGATAACTGCTAGGAATCGGGGAATACAGGCGGTAGAACAGGGACAGATTGATGCCATGATTAGTGATGGTATTCTGCTAAAAGCAGCAGCGCAAAGACAAGGATTATCTTTGGGAAACTATTCTCTGATACCAGATGTTCCCCTAACTTGCGATCGCTATGGCATGGTTGTTGCGGGTGGCGATCGCCAATGGCTAGACTTCGTAAATTCTGTGATTAATAGTTCCGAAGCAGCAGCACTATCAACTGTTTGGTTTGGTCGGTTGTTTAGCTATGCTCAAGCTGAAGATTTTTGCGAATAAATCTATTAGTTGTTGACAGAGTTTATATATGTAATATGTAGTGTAATGTCAAGCAAACTTTACAAATTGTTATGTTTAAGCTAAAATGGTTTACATAGCTTAACAAAAACTAATTATGACTACTATTTCTGACGAAAACGGCATCATCAACAATTTTGCCAAAGAGCCAACAATGTACTATGCCGAAGCTCCTTCTTCTAAAGCTCGACGCAACTATCTAATTTGGGGCGTGATGGCATCCGTCTTGGTTGTAGCTTCGGTGTTTACCGCTGTTGTAGTCAGCTAAATCTAGATTAAATTAGCTTCAATATTTATTTTGCAAAACCTTGGAACCATCCGAGGTTTTTTTATGTGTCTTATTTCTCATTCCGCACTTCAGTGTGTAGTTGGTAAAAAATATAAGTTTTAATGCACTTTTTATCCTCGCTCAGCAACCAGGAACAGAAGCTTTTTGGGCGACAAAATACTTTGACGGCAAGTTATTTTC
>JADEXJ010000223.1 GCA_015207195.1 Pleurocapsales cyanobacterium LEGE 10410 | reverse complement strand
TGCTTCGATAAATTGAGAGAAGATAGCATTAATCATGGAACAAAATCTCCGATTACCAAGTTTCTTTTAGAATGCCATTAATCGCGATCGCCTTATCTTAGTACATTTGCTCACCTTAACAGGGGTACTACTAACTACTAACTACTAACCATTTAAACGCGAGTAGTAGTTCTAGCTCTTTCCTGTTGGCGATCGCCCGTAATTTTCCGAGGACTCCGAGATAGTTTGAGTAGGAAAATTGTGACCGCCATTGCTACCACTCCACCGATAATCCAAGCTAAAGAAGAACCTGGATGTTGAGGGAAAGTCGCAATTTGATAGAACATAGTTGCTACCCAATAACCCAAACCAGTAGTCCAACCAGCCACCAATAGCGTCCAACCTAAATTGGTTTCGCGGAACACTGCACCTGTGGCAGCAACACAAGGAAAGTACATTAGTACAAATAAGAGATAGGCAAAGGCTGCTGTCGGGCTGTTAAATCTTTGGGACATCTGACCAAAAGTCCCCACTGCTACTTCTTGTTCTTCGGCAACAGTAGCTTGGTCTTGGACATTACCAATATTTAAACCTACAGGATCGAGTATTTGATTGCCCAGATCGGCTAAATTCGCGGGAATACTGGTAAATGCTTCACTAATACCACCCCAGAAGTCAAAACCTGACTCTTCAGCTACTTCTCCTGATTCTTCGGCTGCTAGCTGACCGTAAAGAGAATCGAGAGAACCGACCATCGCTTCTTTAGCAAATACCCCTGTAAAAATACCTACGGTAGCAGGCCAATTTTCTTGAGTAACGCCCATCGGGGAAAATAAGGGGGTAACAGATTGACTGGTGGCTGCCAGAATTGAATCTTTGCTATCTTGGGTACCAAAAGAGCCATCTGTACCGACGGAGTTTAATAAACTCAAAATCATCACCATCAGTACGATTATTTTACCTGCTCTGAGAATAAATCCTCTTAATCTATCCCAGGCGCGGATGGCGATGCCTTTAGGTTTGGGAAGGTGATAAGGCGGTAACTCCATAACGAAGGGGGAGGCTTCTCCTTCCATGATGGTGTTTTTCATTACTAACCCTGTAAAGATCGCAGCACCAATACCAATTAAGTACAGTCCAAACACTAGATTTTGCCCGTTACGAGGAAAGAAAGCAGCAGCAAACAAGGCATATACGGGTAATCTCGCCCCACAGGACATAAACGGATTCATCATGATGGTCATCAAGCGATCGCGCCTATTTTCCAGGGTTCGCGTTGCCATAATTGCGGGTACGTTACAGCCAAACCCCACCAGCATCGGCACGAAGGATTTACCAGGTAATTCCACTAGGCGCATTAATTTATCCATCACAAAGGCTGCCCTTGCCATATAGCCAGAGTCTTCCAGAATCGAGAGAATGACAAAGAGTAAGCCGATTTGGGGAATAAAAGTAGCTACGGTTTGAATACCACCGCCGATCGAAGTAATAAACCCGATTAGCCAGCCTGGAGCGTTGAGAGACTCCAACCAAGCTTGAGGCGCATCCACAAACACCGTACCGACAGAAATATCGAAAAAGTCGATAAATGCACCACCGATATTAATGGCGATGAAAAACATCAGGTACATCACCACTAAAAACAGAGGAATACCAATCCAGCGATTTAGCACAAATTGGTCGATTTTATCCGATGTGGTACTGCTAATATCTCTCCTCTGTCTGACCGAACTTTGCATCAAGCTACGGATAAAGCCATAGCGGGAGTCGGCGACAATAATATCAATATCTTCGTGTAATAGTTGATGAATTTTACGGCGATTTTCAATAACAATGCGATCTAACTCTTTTCCTTTTAGTTCTGGTGCTACCCGATCTTCATATTCCAGTAGTTTGAGAGCAAACCAGCGAGTAGAAATCTTCTGATTACGTCCTTTTTTCTCAACTAAAGGTTCAATTTGATTGAGGGTATCTTCTATCACCGCAGGGTAAGCTACCACCGTCGGCAGATTAGCAGGATTATCGATTAACTCATTTATGCGACTTCTGAGGATATCGATCCCTTCCCCTAAAAAAGCACTGATGGGAATCACATAACAACCCAACCTTTGAGAGAGAACATCAGTATTAATATCTAATTCTCGCTCCCGCGCCACATCGATCATGTTTAATGCCGTCACCATCGGCACGCGCATCTCCATAATCTGAGTAGTTAGATATAAGTTGCGTTCCAAATTAGAAGCATCGACGATATTAATCACCAAATCCGCTTCCCCAGACAGGAGATAATCCCGCGCAATTAATTCATCTAGTCCCGTACCATCATCTTCCGCATCTAGAGAATAGACCCCAGGCAAATCCATAACCGTAACTTCCACATCGTCATATCTATACTTACCCTCCTTGCGATCGACCGTCACCCCAGGCCAATTCCCCGTGCGCTGATTAGCCCCAGTCAAATCGTTAAAAAGAGTAGTTTTTCCACAATTAGGATTGCCAATTAAAGCGATCGTTTGTTTTTTCATGTTGGTTAGTGGTTAGTGGTAGTGGTAGGGTGGGCAAATTCAAGAGTTTAAATCAAAAGACTTGGCAGAAAGAACGCTTTGCCCACCTTACAGTTAGTCGTTAGTTTTGCTGTTTTTAGAATTCCTCAACTACCAAGGCAGCAGCCTCATCCTTTCGCAAACTCAATTTAAAGCCCCGCACCTTGATTTCTACGGGATCGCCTAAAGGGGCGACGCGGGTGACGGTAAACTCCGTACCAGGAGTTAAACCCATTGCCAATAACTTTCTCTTGTAGGCTTTCTTCGTGGGATCGTCGGTTGCCTCAAAACGAGTTACTTTTCCCTTCCGATTGACTTCTAGATCCCTTAGCGTAGTTGCACTACTTTCCATTTCATCTACCTCTTGCACTTCAACTAAATAATCAAACGGTTTGTCTGAGACTAGAATTCGCTTTGCCATCCCCCCGTCAATCCCAATGCGAGTTTCTCCGATCGCCACCAGTAAGTTACCCGCTAGATTCTGCACCACCTCAATTTCCATCCCTGGTGCTAATCCCATCCCTACCAACCGATTAATCCCATCTTTGTTTTCATAGCCCGCAATCCACAGGCGATCGCCTAATTGAGCTTTTACCAGTGACATTAGAGAGCGTTGTTGATGGTTATTTACCTTTTCTACCTGGCGATCGCTTTGCCCCTGACGATGTCGGTGTTGTCTGCCAATTCCCTTTAGCCAATTCATTGCCCCTCCTGCTGCTTAATATTGTGAATAGTTAATAATTATTTTCAATAGCTGTTACCATCACTTTGTTTGCCATTCCCGCACCCAAACCAACTTGCCGATCTCCAAGAGAAACAATAATCGAACCGCTGGCGGTTTTACTGATTACTCGAACTTCTACCCCTAGAATCAAACCGTTTTTACTAAGTTGACGCACCATGTTTTTCCCACTCAGAATTTGGGTAATTACAAGGCAATCGCCTACCTGAGTACTGGACAAGGGAAACAGTAATTTATCCTGGGCTAACTTGGCAGCCAATTGTGTTCGCTCGCCTTTGTCCTCTTGGGTTTCAGATGTTTCTCCACAAAAGGTAAACTGCCATCCTTGATGTCTTTGATGTCTTTTCTGCCGATGGTTAAGAGTGTCATTCATGTTTGCCTCCTCCTGGTAACTCAAAACTTCTAATTAACTGAAACCAGGAGTTCTTGAGCTTTAGTAGTAATTAAAATAAGTTCTTTGATAGACTAAAACAACCAATAAGTTGTTAAAAATGATTCTCATTTAACTACCATGGTTTACTAATACCACGATTAACTAGATGAATAAATGCTGATTAAGAAACATTTAACTTTTTGACAATAATCGCAACAAAAAGCCCTGGTAAGATTCGATCAAGAAAATATTGAATAGTTTGCTGCTGAAATCTAATGCCAACTAAGTAGGTGGGTAAAATTAATTAGAAGATGGCTTTTTAGGGCAGTAGGGCAATAGAAGCGATGGTGGGTTTTGTATTTAATGTTGATGAAGAGTATACTGCAACTGCGAAGTTAGCAACAGGCATCTCTCGTCGTTACTGGTAGGCTGCTGGTGTAGTGTAACCGATAAAATTCAGCTAAATCTCGCTCCTGCTTTAAATACTTTAGATCGTTTGCTGGAAACAGAACAATCAAACACCTTTGACTTTGTCTTTATCGTAGAATTGAGTTTACTGGCGATCGCTGATGGGTTGACTTTAGCAATGGTCAACTAGCTACGATTGATTTTGCTCCGTCTCTCGAATGCGTGATTCTATGAGTCAACAAAACTTCAGCATATCTCACGCTTAAACTATTTTGACGATAGACTAGATCGACCTACAAGCTACAAGCTAAAAGCGCAGGGCGTTCGCCCAGTTCATCGTCTTTGACGACTTCGCAGCTTCGCTGCGTGCAGCTAAGAGCTACGAACAGGTTACTTTTTTGTTTTATACTTTAAAATCAGCAACGCCTAAATTACTATACCTTAGAATTTGGTTCTTAAAACCTGTTCTCCTTCAGTGGTTAATTGAGCATCATTACAAACGGCAAAAGCATTACTGTCTCCCGATTGAGCCACGCTACCTTGTAAATAACCACTCTCAATTACATATTCAATACGATTAAGCTAAGACGGAAGAAAACCGCAGCCTTTCAACCAGGAATTATCTATCATGGTGTGGCTACTCTAATTATTGCTAGTCTTTATTATTTCAACTGCTTATCTTTAGTTACGGCTCTGTCTTTTGCGTAGCGAAGCCATGCCGTTAGGCTTATCGCTCTACTCAAACTACTTACTGTCTATGGATTTAGAAATTGGTATCGTCGCGCTAAATTTCACTCCATTGCCACCTTTGAAACCCGTTTTGCTTTGATTTATATTGCGATCGCTTCTATTAGTGTGCTTCCCGCTCATCTACCACCTCGATAAATGGTCAAGTCCGCTACAATAATCGATATCATTAGCGTTATCAGTAGTAATGGTAGTCAATCGTTTTACCAAGATTCTTCCTTTAGAAAATGGCGATCGCCTGTCTCGTTCTGAATTTGAGCGACGCTATTTGGCTGCATCCCACATCAAAAAAGCCGAACTAATCGAAGGAGTAGTTTACGTGGCATTCCCCTTGCGACACGAACAACATGGTAGACCTCATAGTCGCGTGATGACTTGGCTAGGAGTTTATCAAGCACTGACTTCTGGCGTTGACCTGAGCGATGCGCCAACCGTCAGGCTCGATCTCGATAATGAACCTCAGCCAGATGCAGTGCTGCTTATCGAACCAGATGCAGGTGGACAAACTCGATTAAGCAATGATGGTTATATTGAAGGCGCACCAGAACTTGTAGCCGAAATTGCTGCTAGCAGTGCTGCCTATGACCTGTACGATAAGAAAACTGCCTATCGTCGTAATGAAGTGCAAGAATATATCGTTTGGCAAGTTTTGGAGCAGAAGCTGGACTGGTTTATTCTGCGAGAAGATGTGTATGAATCACTAATAGCTGATGATGCTGGGGTTATACGGAGTGAAGTATTTCCAGGCTTATGGTTGGCAGTTTCAGCATTGTTAGCAGGGGATATGGCACAGGTGCTAGCGGTACTGCAAAAGGGTTTGGATTCCCCCAAACACGCGGTATTTATCGAACAACTGAAAAGCTAGAGGTGTATGTGCTATCCACTATTTCTCTACAAGATATTTAAATAAATCAAGTTGGGTAACGACGACGTTTCTAGCATAATGCGATCGCGCTTATTAATATCTCAATCATAAAATATAAAAAATATTTAGGTAGTTATTATCTGTGAGATACTGTTAAAGATTTCGCTAGCTTATCGAACGAAATAGAGGGCAAACTTACCAAACAAAACAATAACTGCGGTTTTTGAATTGCAACGGCTATTATTGCAAATAATCAACCAAGCAGCAGAATTAGAGTTTACTATCCTCCAACAGTTTGGTGAAACAGAAGCCACAATTGCCGAATTAGATGAAATACAGAATGTTAAAGAACGAGCAATCTCCTATTACACTCGTCTCTATCGACTATTGTTACAGCTTTTTCAATCGCCACCTATAGCTGATTCTGCTACCCTAGATTTATTGACACGCTCGTTAACTCAAACTCAGGCGATCGCTAATGCAGGACAAGCAAGTTTGTCAGAAATAAAAAGAAATTGGAACTTACAATGAATCAACATTCTCAAATTCCCAATTTAGATGTAAGAGAACGCTCTAGTGCTAAAATGCGCGAAATATCCACGATGTTTGATGCTCAGATTTTGGTATTAGATGAATTGATTGCTAGAGTAGAGTCTCAAAACAGTCAGAGTTCTGTTAACACTTACAGACAAGAACGAGGAAAGCGTTTGTTTGCTTCTCTTCAGCAAGAAACAGAAAATTAATCATTTTTAAAAAGTTGGGTACTGCTGGATCGGGATCTAATAATTAAAATTCCCAAGAGACAGAACCAACTACCGTAAAGGGTTCGCCTCGAAACAAAAATAGCTCTCCCCCATCCGAAGCGCGAAAATAGTCCGTATCAAATAGATTACGAAAGTTAACTGCTGCATTCAAGCGATTGCGACGATAGAAAAGCGCAGCATCGGTACGCAAATAATCATCTAATTGAAAAGAGTTATCTAAATCCCCTTCCCTTTCACCAATATAGCAAAACGCCCGTAATTGTTCCCAGTACAAAAAGCCCCAAAATCGCCATCTGCTTTGTGAAGTAGTTCCTTGCTGATATTCATACTCAATGTTTGTTCGGTATTTGTTCGATCGGGTGGACGAGGCAAACCCGTATCCGCGACTATCTTTCTAGAAAAACTATCTTCGAGATAGATATTAATTCTGTCCTGGTAGATGCGAACAATCGAAACTTCTTGAATTCAAGCGATCGCCGATTGTGCGGGGAGATAAAGCTAGTACTACAACTAGCAGTTCAGGAAATATCTTCGGCGATTTGCTCGATGTTCTGATGCAGAGTAGAAAGTTTATTTTGAATTATGTCCCAGACAATTCGATCGTCAATCGTAAAGTAAGCATGAGCAATAATATCTCTTAATCCTGCAATTTTGCGCCATTCTACTTCAGGATAGCGATCTCGTATTTCTGGAGGAATATTTTTGACAGCTTCACCAATGATTTGTAAATTGTGAACTACCGCATCAAAAGTCAACTCATCAGCGACCAATTGCTCGTAACTCATCCCTATTGTATAGCGTTCGATTTTACCGATACTAGTGAGAATATCAGATAAATGAAGTCTAAGGTTGCGTGACATAAATCGCTTCTTCTAAGACTTTCTGCCTAATTTCCTTTTTAAGAGAACGTTTTGTGACTAGATCGACAGGCATTTGAAATAAGTCTTCGAGAAAGAATTTCAGATCCATGTAGCGATCAAAAGTGGTAGCACCTTCAAACTCTACCAATAAGTCCAAATCGCTGTTAGCAGTACTGCGATTAACCGCAACCGAACCAAACAGTGCTAAAGAACGTACTCCAAAGTTTTGAATTGCTTGCTGATTTTGAGCGAGTGTTTTTAAAACATCGTCAGAATTAAGCTGTTTAGAGATCATTAATTAATCAAATCTGACAATATCACTATTCTAAGTGAAGTAGGTTAAGGGTTAAAGCGATCGCGCTACGGAGAACTATTGCTGATATTCATCGTTGCTCCAAGTACCTTCAACTACCTCACCATCAGCGAAAGTATAAACACCGCTACCGTGTTTTTGACCGCTCACGAATTCTCCCTGGTAGGTATCGCCACTGCTGTAGTCACAGGTAGCACTGCCGTCTAGCTGTCCGTCTTGAAACGTTCCTTCGCATCTGTCCCCATTCGCAAAAGTATAAACCCCCGTTCCGCTATACTTACCTCCCGAAAACTCTCCTTGATAGGTGTTGCCAGAAGCCTCGGTAAACTTAGGGACTTGCGGATAAATAAAATCCCAGGCAGATTAAAATAGAACAAGTTCTAAATTAAAATCTCAGAATGCAACTGACAGAAACTGTTAAATTGACTTTCAAAGATGCTGCGGGGAAACTCACTGGCAATCGCAAACGAGACTTCATGGCAAAGGTTA
>JADEXJ010000222.1 GCA_015207195.1 Pleurocapsales cyanobacterium LEGE 10410 | reverse complement strand
CGGTTGTTGGTGCTAGTGATCCACTGACAGAACTTTTCCCAGCTATTCTGGGTTTGAGTTTGTTGTAGAGTAGTTGTCATGTGTTAGATAATTGCGTTGTTTATGTATTTGATGTTCTAGATAATTAAAACTGGATGGAAACGAGAAAGAAATAATGTGTTTCTTCATCCATACAACTAATGTAACTAACTTTTAAGCTTTTGTCAAGTTTTGTAACAAAATTGTTGCCGTTCTCTATCTATGGTTGTAGAAATAGCATCTTGAATTCAAAATGGCAGCGATCGCGACTTGAGAACATGAGGTGCTTTATACTGCAATAGTATATTAGCTTATAGATATCTTAGACTATCAATTATTACCCCACCCATCTATGCCGAAAAGTGGTGATATTTTGTAATAACGGTAGACTTTTTCCCTGTAGGTAGTTCGACAGTATTGTGGGAATTGGTCAAGTTTTGTTCTAACACTTCTACTTCTAGCTTGACTTTGATTAAATACGAACCTGGGCGATCGCCTACAAACTTGGCTATCTCTGTGGTTAAATCGGGTCGTTCTCCTGTAATCGGATTTCTGAGTGTGCAACGATCCCAGTCAGAATCAGCTTGGGGGTTGAGGTTAAGAATATAGTGTTTGTTCATCAATTATCCTCCGATTTAACTAGTACAAATATACCATTAATTGATTTTTTAATCAACCTAGTTTGTTAAATAATCAGCAAATGCATAATCGGGGAACGAGGGTCATATTCTAAAATATAAGTTCAGTTCGATGCTTGGGGAGATAATACGATGGGAGAAACCAAAATATACAGGTGGTTTCGAGATGGAATTGTCATGGCGATCGCTGGGGTAGCTATTTGCTTTAGTCCGAATCGTGTTTTAGCTGCTGAAAAAATTATCTTTACCTATGGTGCAACAACGCAGTCGATTTCCCTAACAGAATTACAAACTTTTGTCGAAACTGGCGAAACAGCTTCCTCAGTCGAGTCTCTTTTGAGTCATAGTCAACAACATCCTTTTGTAATGCGCTGGATATTGCAACAGGAGTTTCCTGCTGAGACTGTAATGATTTCCGATTTATTAAACACCATACCAGGAGAATATGTCCTATCCCAGACTGGTAGGGTAGTCGGTTCCGAGTCGGAACGTGCCAACGTTCAAGCTTTGCGGGGAGCATTAATCGCGTCTACTAGTGATAACAACTTAGTTTCTCTCATCGAGCTGCTAGAAAATTACCCGACAAAGCAAGTTTATATTGACGGCAAAATATTATCTAAGCTGCGTGTCGGTCTGAGTCAGTTGGTAGAAGAGACTAATCAATACATCAAGCCTCCTGCAAATTTTCCCAGCAACTAATTCAATTCTTAACAAAGTTGAGATTTATATCTGATTACTTATACTACTAAAAGAAAAAGAACCATAAGATAAGAGGAGAAATATTTTTAAATCTGTATTTTAAATACTTTAAATGTTGACATATTCAGATTCAAAAGAATCTATCGAACTCAAGCCTGTTTCTGCCGAAGAACTCAAAAAACAAGAGCGAATGCGGGATGTTACCCTATTGTTACAGCAGTTGGTAGAACGAGAAGAAATAACTTTAAAGCTGATTATTGATTGTCTGATTGATGTCGGTTCAATTAACTATGCCAACAACAAGGTACAGAACCCACCTTTGAACAAAATGATGAAGGTGTTGGTCGGCTATATCAAACCAGTTGCTCGGATGGCTGCGCTTTATTGGTTAAAGAGAAACCTTCCAGAGCTACTTACCGCTTGGTTGGAGGGTAAAGTATCCTTTAAACCAGTACCGATCAATAAAGACGAAGCTGTTACTGGAGATCTAGAGACTGTTCCCTCAAGTGATGAAAAAGCTCCAGAAAAAGAGGTCAGTACACCTCCAAGCATTGAAGATTTGAGTCCCAACTAGCGGTTGGAATATACCACTAACTTCTAAATAGCGATCGCAATAGATAAAATATTCAAACAGCATTATAAATTTAACAACACTAGATATGGAAGCGGTCGAGGTTCGTACTTCTAAAAATTTCAAAAGACTCCAGGCGCGGTTGCGGGGACAGGTCGGAAAAGCAATCGCCGACTATAACATGATCGAAGATGGCGATCTCGTAATGGTATGCCAGTCAGGAGGCAAAGACTCATATACAATGCTAGATTTACTGCTGAGTTTACAGCGAAAAGCCCCCATTAAATTTGAAATATTAGCAGTTAATTTAGATCAAAAACAACCAGGGTTTCCGAAACACGTATTACCTGAGTATTTAGCTTCACTAAACGTCCCCTATCGCATTATCGAAGAAGATACATATAGCACTGTTACTAGAGTTATTCCAGAAGGAAAAACCATGTGTGGCTTATGTTCCCGTTTGCGTCGCGGTATTCTTTATCGAGTAGCTAAGGAAGAAGGTGCTACTAAAATTGCATTGGGTCATCATCAGGATGATATCGTAGAAACCCTATTTTTAAATATGTTTTATGGTGGTAGATTGAAAGCTATGCCACCTAAGCTCTTGAGTGATGATCGCCAAAACATTATCATTCGTCCTTTAGCGTATTGTTCCGAAAGAGAAATAATTCGCTACGCAAATGCTCGAAACTTCCCTATTATTCCTTGCAATTTGTGTGGCTCTCAAGAAAACTTACAGCGAGGCATTATTAAGAATATGTTGCAAGCTTGGGAAAGAGAGTCTCCAGGAAGAATTGATAGTATTTTCCGTAGCATTCAGAATGTATCTCCCTCTCAGCTAGCAGATACAAAATTATTTGACTTCGCTGGATTAGATAAAGCAGCTTACAATGATTGACCATCTTGAATTTTTTGTAAATGGAATCTCGATCATCTATGAGTCTGATTGGGATGGAGTAGCACTAATCTTACTCCCATTGTTGATTCATCGGGAACATCAGAAGATGAACTGGGGGCAATATGAACTCCAGCGAAATCCCCCAACTCTTTATCCTGTTTGAGTCTTCTAGTTATTTCATCCCAGGTTTGGTCTTCTCTAATTTGGGTAGCGCGGTCAATGGCAGTATGAGTAACGTTTGGTTGGGTATCGATCCAGTATCTTTCACTATTATCTACATAAAGATAGGTTGCTTGGTTGGTAAGTCGGCATCAGTTGTTCGTCTCTTTCTTCTCGCATTTGATGAATAATTTTAGTTACAGATGGTTTAAAAGGTTTCCCACCACGACGCGCATGAATTTTTTTGGCTCTTTCAATAATTCTGTTTCGCTGTTTTTCCCAATCGGATTGATGTTGTAGCTTTTCTTCCAGCAATTTCTTTTCTTCTGATGACAGAGAATTAATAACTTGAACCAAAGATTCAACTAGCTTAGTATTCATCTTATTTGCTTTTAGGTTATGGATTGCAGGTTATAGGTTACAGATTACAACCAAACTATTCCCTGTTTCCTGTTTCCTATGCCCTAAAACTATACTACTAATTCTCCCTGTACGGCTGTTTCTAGCTGCTGTTCCATTGCAGCTAAACGGGAGATTTCTGACCAGGAGGCAACCAGACTGTTGTAAGAAATTGCATCTTGTGTCCAACCCTGGCGATCTATTCTCCTGGTTGCGATCGCTATGATCACTGCGCTTTGCATTTTCTATTTGAAGATTGATTAACAAACTAAAGCACGAGCTTTTTCCTTCAAATTGTTATCGGAGTTTAGATTCTTACTTTGCTTTTCTAAATTAAACTGCATAGCAAACTCTGCTACTTCTAGTAAAGCGGTATCTATGCTTTTTCCTGTTGATTGATACCATTTGAGTACTTCTGCTAAATGCCAATTTAATGATTTACCATCGCTGTTAATCGGGAATGGAAAAGTATCTATATGACTATTTTTTAGCTTGAGTATGTTTTGTCTACTACAATTCATGACAGTTGCGATCTCTGGAATACCTACAACGTCTGGAGAGATGTAGTAAAGTTCGGAATCAGGTATCACATTTTTTACATTTTCAATTGCACTATAAACAGCCTCGATCGCACTATTAGAACTACGAATAAAATCTACTCCTAAATACCCTTTCTGACCTATACCCAATAAAGCATCATCGCATCCTGCTTCAAACAATCTATCTTCATAGATGCTTGGATCTGCTTTGCGATCGGCTAATTTAAAATGTAGTGCAAAATCATATTCATTCATAGTATTAAAGTTTCATCAGTCGGTATTTTTATCTTTATTTATGCAGCGATCTACAATCCGTCGTATTTGTTTGGCATGATTCTGAGGGTTTCTTGGCGTAGACCAAATACTTTCAAGACAAAACTTGCCACATCTACACTCTGGATCGTTGTAAGGACATTTCAACCTAGCCCAAGCGTGTGAACTCGAACCAGCTTCTACAACCTCCCATCCATTTTCGACAGCGTATTTTACAGCATCATTAATATCTTTATTAGGATGTTTTTTCACTTTGTACAATTCAAATTATAATTCAAAGATTGTCCAATGACAACCATAACAAAAAATACGCTGCCATATCTTAGCCTGTTAAACTACTAATTCTCCTTGTACCGTTCTTTCTAATTGTTGTTCCATTGCAGCTAGACGAGAGATTTCCGACCAAGAAGTGACCAGACTATTGTAAGAAATTGCTTCCTGTGTCCAGCCTTGTCTGTCGCAAATTACATACAAGCGATAGGCTAAATCTCGACATATCTCCCCTTTATCTCCCAATTGAGCCAGTAGTTTGGCTGCACCAGTTTCCCCCTGTTTATCAAGGGTTTGAATTAGGTGTTGGGTAGCTTTTTAGTCATTACTATTGCTCCCTCTCCTCGTAAAAGAGGGCTGGGGTGAGGTAGGGGAATGGCAACGATTCGTGAATTTTACTCCCATATCCCCCGACATCATTGGTCACGAGCATCTTTCACCATTTCATTCAAACCAGGACGACTTGCTGTCGCCCCGCTAACAACATCAGAAAAAATCTTTATTGTCTTTGGTTGAGTACAGTAATCTCATCTACAAGATAATATTTTGGACTTTGATTGACTAAACCACAATAATGAACAAAATCTGCAAAATGAAAAATTAGAAATCTGAGATGCGATCGTGTAACTTTCAGAATTAAATGGCGTAAAATTTTTAGAATTATGTGGCGCAATACAAATTAACTAAATGAGTGTTTTCTATAGGGACTAATTTCAACACCCCGAAACCGTAAATATTTATAGAGTGTAGCTTTAGAGATACTCAGGCTCTTGGCAATTTCGTTCACTGGCATTCCTTGTGAATAATAAGACTCGGCAATACGCGCTTTTTTCTTAGCTTCTTCATTTAGTCCAGGTTTTCTCCCGCCTAATCTTCCCCTGGCTCTGGCATTAGTTAATCCTACATTTGTTCGTTCGCGGATTATTTCTCGCTCAAACTCAGCCAGGGAAGCAAAGATATTTAATACGAGCTGCTTTTCAGAATTGGTAGTGTCAATATTATCTTGGAGACTTCTTAAACCAATGTCTCGTTGATTCAACTCAGCCACTAACTCAACCAGGTGCTTGAGACTTCGCCCTAAACGATCTAATTTCCAGATGACAATGACATCCTTACTTTGTGCGGATGATAGCATCTCATCTAAACCAGGGCGGATAGCCTTTGCTCCACTGACAGTATCAGTAAATATTTTCTCGCACCCATATTCGCGCAAAGCATCGAGTTGTGGATCGAGGTTTTGCTCCTTTGTACTGACACGAGCGTAGCCGAGTAACATCTTTAATAGTGGAGTTTAGTTATCTCATGGTTAATCAAATAAGTATTCTAAACTTTGATTAACTAAACAAGTTACGGTCTTTTTATAATTTAATATTTCACCTCGATCTGTACTTTGCCTCTAAACAGTACCAATAACGAGGCATTCCCTGGCAGCTTCTACTACTTCTGCTGTGATACAGTTAAGTTCGTTGACCTTCATTACACGCTGAATTTGTCTAAAGAGACGATTGAGCAGACGAAAATTACCATTGGTAATCCGCGAAATGGTAGCAACAGCCTCATCATCAGTGTAATCATTAGGGTCAAGACTCAAGCCAAATTGCTCCCAGTAATGAGAGAGCAAAAATCTCATTTCTTCTCGGCTCAAAGCACGATAGTTGTGAGCAAAACCAATACGGGAGTAGAGTTGAGGATATCTCGATAGTTTTTTCTCCAATCCTGGCATTCCGATAAAGATTAAGCCCAGACCGCCACGGTCATAGATTTCTCGCAACTGGTCAATGGCAGTAAGACTGAGACGTTCGGTTTCATCAACGATAATCAGTTTGCAATGATCTGCCACTGCATAAGCGGGGACATCTTGTTGACCAGGGACGGAAAATTCTAAGTTGAAGCGTCCTAACTCCACCCGCAGACTCCTGATGTTTTCACGAATTAATCGGGGAGGACTAGAGACAGGAGCAGTATAAAATAATTTGTCACAATCTTTGAGTTCGGGGAGCAGAGGAGCATAGGGCAAATGGGGTTGAAGTCTAGTTTCCAGAAAAAACCATTTGGTGTAATAACGGGCTGAAAGGGTTTTTCCCACGCCAGGAGAACCATAGCACAGACCAATATATTGCTCTCTCAGACAAGCATCGCAAAATTCAGCGAACCGACGGTATTCTTTAGTGACAATAAATGACTGTTGTTCGGAGAATGCTTTGGTATCGTCAATAGAATCGAAGTTATTCATTAAAGTACAGCTTTAATTTATGCTTGGAGGGTTGGCTTTTCTCAATTGTTTCTGGAGTTGAATTAGTGGGCGAGGATGATTGGGGATTTCTCATTAAAGCATCGACAATTGAGACTCTATCTTTAATCTGCTGTTTGAGTTGTTTGCGTCTTTGATTGCGAGCAGCCTTGATTTCTTTGAGAGTAACTGTTTTTGTAGATAGTTCGGGACAGATAGCACGGCAGAGAAATTTGTTCTGGTGATAAACTCTGATTTCTGTCATGTCCCTGGGGTCATAGCGAATGTTGGCATCTTCGCCGATATAGTTTGCCAGTAAGGGGTCGGTATATCTCAAGCCCTGGAATTTAATCCCATCTCGTCGAATACGTCTTGTATCTCTAATAGTCAGCAGCAGTAGATCTAGTCTTTCTGATGATTCTGGCAGTTGTGGGAGAAATCCCCCCTTATTCCAGCGTTTTTGTGGAGCTTCGGATGTTTGGCTGTGTTCTGCTTGGTGATATTCCAGTAAAAAGCTCTCAAACTCTCGTTCGAGTTGATTAAAGTTCAAGACTGGATTGGGTGATTTATGTCCTGGCGGTGCATAGCCTGGTAATTTGGCTAGAAGCAATTGATTGACTGTTCTGAAAAAACGCTCAATTTTTCCTCTACCTCTGGGTTCGCCAATAGCAGAAAAAATCAATTGAATTTTTAAATCTAGGCAAACTTGCTCAATGTGATGAGAGGTAAAATCGCTACCATGATCTGTGTAAAGAATCTCTGGAATACCGCAGATATGCCATGCGGGATTGTTTTTACGCCAAATCCCCTGCCTCAAAGCCAATGCTGTTTGTAAAGCAGAGGGAGCATCAAAGGAAATATAATATCCAGCGATCGCTCTACTATAATCGTCCATAATGACCGTAAGCCAAGGTCTGACTGGCTGTTCTTTTTCATCAAAGATCCAGATATCTAAAAGAGTATGGTCTGCTTGCCAAATAGCATTAGGCGAATCAGCATTATGGCGATGGAGTAAGTCAAAGGTTTGTTTGTAGGCTTTTGTTCCTTCGTGAGCCAGTGTCATTAAGGCTGGGTCGAGCTGACGGATAATTCCATATACAGTTTCGTAAGAAGGAGGAGTAATTTCCGATTTAATGCACCAATCTTTGACTCGACGATGAATAGCGGCTTTGCTCATGGCTGGCTTTTGTAGAGCTAATCCTTCAATTAGTTTTTTCGCCTCAGCACTGACAACTTTATGAGTACCGCTATCAAAGCGTTTGCTACGGCATAATCCTGTCAAACTCAGATCTTGCACCTAATCAGACAAAAATCAAAACCTCTATCATTTAACCAGTGTCTAACTGTCTCTAACTGATTCAAAAGAGAGAGAAGTAAAATATGAGGTAGAAGTAAGAGTAATGTCTGTT
>JADEXJ010000027.1 GCA_015207195.1 Pleurocapsales cyanobacterium LEGE 10410 | reverse complement strand
AATATACCCTCAACATCTCTCCCTACCAACCAGACACCCAGTACAACATCGCCTGCCTCTTCGATACCTCTGCCAGTATGGATGCAGGGGAATTGCAGATAGCCAAAGATGCCTATACCGAACTAATTAACTACTACATCGATACGGGAGTAGCAGAAAACAGCAACTTTGCCGTAGTTTCCTTTAGCAAAAACGCCATACCCTATTTTAACCTGTCTGCCCAAGAAGCTATCACGACTATACAAAGTCTGACTACCGCACCAGCGATTGAAGGAACAAAATACAACGATGCCCTCTATCAGGGATTAAACTTTCTCAGCCAGTCGCCTTTAGACGCATCAAACACCAGCAACATTGCCTATTTTGTTACCGACGGCAGGTCTCAGACCAACTTTGCCGACCCTAATGACCAATCCTATGTTTTCGACGCGATGAATCTTCGAGGATTTGCCAACGTCCAAGCATTCGGGATAAATGAAAATCCCAGCGAACCAGGTGCAGTCACTACAAGTCAATTAAATTTTGTCGATTCTAACGATGGTGTAGTGGTTGATAATATTTCTAACCTATCAACCCAATTGAATCAATCGGGTTTAGCCGATGATCTTGCCCAAGTAAACATCTTAGTAGATGGTCAGGTAGTGGAAACCATTACCCCAGACCAACTTACCGATAGTCCTCTGGGCTTAACCTATGAAGGAACGGTATCGGGTTTGGATGTCAGTGTCGATGCCGAGAATGTAGTTACCGCCGAAGTCGTCTTTACCCCCGAATCCAATCTGGCTACTACCACCGTAGACTATACCATCACCGCAGGAGAAGGAACGGTAACTGATAGTAATGGTAATCCGCTTGATGAATCGGGTAACCAAGAAGAAGACCCCTTCGAGCAAATGCGTAATGGGGGCGATAGCGATGATGAGATTAAGTTGGGCTATGCCGATTTGGGTGCCAACGGTGGTGCGGGGGGAGACTACATCGTGGGTAACAGGCGCGATAACGTTCTCGATGGTGGGGCGGGTAACGATACTATTGCTGGTTATGCAGGCAATGATACCATTACTACGGGAACAGGTCGCGATCGCGTCAATGGTGGCGAGGGAATCGATACCGTTGTCTACAGCGATGTGGTTTATCAGGGGAATAATATTTCGCTGCGTCAGACAGGCAGTATAGTTAACTATCAGTTTAGCGATACACTAACCGACGTGGAATTTCTTCAGTTTGCCGATGTCAGAGTCAGTACCGACACTTTGGAAGTCACCCCAGTGGTGCAGGTAGAAGACATCAGCGTTGCCGAAGGAGACTTAGCAAATACTTTTGCCAGATTCAACTTTGAACTCGATACCCCCGCACCAGTAGACGTAGCGTTTAACTACAGCACTGAAGATTTGGATGGAATAGCTGGAGAAGATTACGTAGCCAGTTCGGGACAAGTAGTCATCCTGGCAGGAGAAACCACCGCCAGTGTAGAAATCGAAGTGATTCGCGACACGGCTTACGATGAACTGACCGAAAGCTTTGCCCTCAATCTATCTGGGTTGTCGGGGGCGACTTTTGCCAATAATGAGACTGAATATGGTGTAGTTGCCTATATCGAAAACGATGACAGCCCAAACAGCCCGCCCATCTTGGAGAATGCAATTCCCGATGTAAGGGCGAACGAAGATGAATTGTTTGAATATACCCTGGCAGAAACTACCTTTAGTGATGTCGATGCAGAAGATAGCTTAACCTATACTGCTAGCTTGGCGGATGGTAGTAACTTACCAAGTTGGTTGAGTTTTGAGGCGGAAACCAGAACATTTAGCGGTACTCCAATAAATGACAATGTGGGTACTTTAAGTATTTTGGTGACGGCTACTGATAATGTTGGAGAATCAGTGAGTGATACTTTCGATCTTGAAATAATCAACGTTCCATATTCTACTAGCTATGTCAACGTAAACGGTGCTGCCTATACAGACGCTCAGGATCGCCAATGGTACACCAATGGTTTTAGTGGCGTTTTGCGCTATTCTACCACCAGTGCGATCGCCCAAACCGAAGACGATCTACTCTATCAAACGCAATATTACGGTCAGGACTTTAGCTACAACACGGCAATTAAAAACGGTGTTTACGATGTTACTCTCAGCTTTGCCGAGCTGTTCTATAGCGCAGTTGGTCAGCGAGTATTTGATGTCAGTGCCGAAGACCAGTTAATTTTAGATGATTTGGATGTGGTTGCTGAGGCTGGCGGTAAAGACACTGCTCTCGACCGCAGTTTTACTGTTGAAGTTACCGATGGCTCTCTCAACCTTGATTTTCTCGCCAGCGTTGACAAAGCGATGATTTCGGCGATTGAGATCGAGCCTATGGAGCAGGGAGATCCCATCCGCCTTAATGCCAACGGTAGCAACTATGCCGATGGGTTGGGACAGCAATGGTCTGCCTATCAAGACTTTAACAACGTTCTGCGCTATTCTACCCCTAGTGCGATCGCTCAAACCGAAGACGATCTACTCTATCAAACGCAATATTACGGTCAGGACTTTAGCTACAACACGGCAATTGACAATGGTGTTTACGATGTCACTCTCAGCTTTGCCGAGCTGTTCTATAGCTCAGTTGGTCAGCGGGTGTTTGATGTCAGTGCCGAAGACCAATTAATTATAGATGATTTGGATGTCTGGGCTGAGGCTGGCGGTAAATATATCGCTTTAGACAAGTCGTTTACCGTTGAAGTTACCGATGGTTCTCTCGACCTCGATTTTCTCGCCAGTGCTGATAACGCTATAGTTTCAGCAATTGCCATTGAGCCTTCTATCTCAATCTAACTTAAGGCTCAACCAATCTTTCTAGCAGTACGTAAAATTTGCCCTGCTAAGATAGCTGCCCCAAAGCCGTTATCGATATTCACTACGCCAATCCCCGCAGCGCAAGAATTCAACATCGTTAATAAAGGAGCAACACCACCAAAGCTTGCCCCATAGCCCACGCTAGTCGGTACGGCAATCACGGGACAATCTGCCATTCCTGCCACCACGCTGGGTAAAGCCCCTTCCATTCCCGCAACCACAATCAAGACATCGGCATCGTAAACAACCTGACTGTTACTCAACAAACGATGAATTCCTGCCACTCCCACATCCCATAGACGAATTACTTCAAAGCCACAGAGTTCGGCAGTAACGGCAGCTTCTTCGGCGACGGGAATATCCGCAGTACCAGCAGTAAGAATTGAGATTGTGCCTATTTGATTAGGGGGTTCTTGCGTGGGTAGGGCGCAGATACGAGCATCGGGATAATAAATCAGGTCGCGAATAGCTATTTTTAACTCGTGATATACTTCTGGCTCAATCCGAGTTGCCATAACCACCGCATTTTTTCTCATAGCGGTCATAATTTTAATAATCTGTTCGGGGGTTTTATCCGCACCCCAAATCACTTCGGGAAAGCCAGTTCTTAGCTGTCGATGATGATCGATCTTGGCAAATTCATCTAAAGATTCAAAAGGCAAATATTTTAGCTTTTCCAGGGCGGTTTCTGGACTAATACTGCCATTGGCGATCGCCTGGAGTAGTTTTTGTAGTGCTTTTGGCTGGGTCATCTTATCGCAGTACGTTAATTGGTTAGGACAAAATTGGTTAATTGCCCGTAAGTAGGGAAGTAGGAAGTAGGAAGTAAATCGCCCTTACAGGATATTTCGCGTTATTACAGACAAAAAAAGAGAGACATACCGCATTAGATATGCCTCCTATCTTAATTAAATTATATCGTCAGAATTAAGGATCTAACTACTACGATTACTTAGTTTCAGAAAACTCAGCGTCGATCACATCATCGCCACCATCGCTACCGCCTGCATCTCCAGAAGGAGGTTCGTCACCACCAGGTGCGCCACCTGCTGCATCTGCTGCGCCTTCACCCTGCTGATAGATATTGCTACCAATGGTGTAAAGAGTTTGCTGCAACTCAGGTAATAGAGTTTTGATTTTCTCGTCGTCTTCCGAGGCGACAGCATCTTTGAGGTCTTTAATTTGACCTTCTGCTTTAGCTTTATCATCGGCAGGTACTTTATCACCAAGCTCGTTGAGTTGTTTTTCTGCTTGATAGACTAAAGAGTCAGCCTGGTTTTTGCGGTCGATCGCTTCACGACGTTCTTTATCCGCAGCAGCATTAGACTCTGCTTCTTGTACCATGCGGTCAACTTCATCATCGGGAAGAGTAGATGCACCAGTGATACTGATCGACTGTTCCTTACCAGTACCTTTATCTTTGGCAGTGACGTTTAAGATCCCGTTAGCGTCAATATCAAAGGTAACTTCAATCTGAGGTACGCCACGAGGTGCGGGAGGAATACCATCCAAGCGGAAAGTTCCCAAACTCTTATTATCTTTACCAAACTCTCTCTCCCCTTGTAGAACGTGAATTTCTACGTTGGTTTGACCGTCAACGGCGGTAGAGAAAGTTTCCGATTTTTTAGTAGGAATAGTGGTGTTGCGAGGAATAATCTTAGTCATTACCCCACCCAAGGTTTCTACACCAAGCGAAAGAGGAGTAACGTCTAGAAGTAAGATATCTTTTACTTCTCCAGCTAAGACACCTGCCTGAATAGCAGCACCAATTGCTACCACTTCATCGGGGTTAACGGTTTGGTTGGGGTCTTTACCCAATACTTTCTTCGTAATATCAACAATCGCAGGAATACGAGTTGAACCACCCACCATGACTACTTCGTCAATGGCTTCTTTAGCCAGCTTAGAATCTTTGAGGGCTTGTTCTACGGGAATCCGACAGCGATCGATTAGATCGGAACACAGTTCTTCAAACTTGGCTCTAGTTAAAGAAATATCCAAGTGCTTAGGACCATCCTGAGTTGCTGTAATAAAAGGAAGGTTAATATCAGTCTGGGTCGCGCTAGAAAGTTCGATTTTGGCTTTTTCGGCTGCTTCAGTCAAACGCTGTAAAGCCTGATTGTCTTTACGTAGGTCGATACCTTCGTTCTTCTGGAACTCTTCGGCTAAATAGTCAACGATTTTCTTATCGAAGTCATCACCACCCAAGTGAGTATCACCAGCAGTAGCCAACACTTCAAATACACCGTCTCCCACTTCTAAGATAGAAACGTCGAATGTACCACCACCCAAGTCAAATACTAGGATGGTTTCGTTGCTTTTCTTATCCAAGCCGTAAGCTAGAGAGGCTGCGGTAGGTTCATTGATAATCCGTAATACTTCAACCCCAGCGATTTTACCAGCATCTTTAGTTGCCTGACGCTGAGAATCGTTGAAATATGCAGGAACGGTAATCACCGCTTGAGTTACCTTCTCTCCCAGATACTTACTAGCATCTTCAATTAATTTACGTAAAACTTGGGCTGAAATTTCTTCTGGTGCAAACTGCTTATCTTGTGCTGGACACTCCAGCTTGACGTTGCCGTTGCTGTCTCTTAGCACCTTGTAGGCAACTTCTTTGGTTTCATTAGTCACTTCATCGTACTTACGTCCAATAAAGCGTTTAACAGAATAAAAAGTGTTGCCAGTGTTCATCACAGCCTGGCGTTTAGCAATCTGACCAACTAAAAGATCGCCGTTTTTAGCATAAGCGACAACTGAGGGAGTAGTTCTAAAACCTTCCGCGTTAGCGATAACCGTGGGTTTCCCCCCTTCCATCACTGCTACACAAGAGTTAGTAGTTCCTAAGTCAATACCAACAACTTTTGCCATACTTTAAACAAATACTCCGAATTTAACAACAAAAACTAAAATTATTTCTTTTGCAGTGCTATATATACAATGCGGTAGATGAGCTGTGACTCTTATTGGTTTGTTTTACTCCCCTCAGTTTTCACATCATCTGTATACATAGTGCAAGCTGATGATAGGTCTTAGGTAGTGTAGTTTTCCGAACCTATTGGTGACGGTTGCAGAGAAATTGATAGATAGTCGAGCCACATGAATTAATCTCTCGATAAAATAGTTTAATCTAGCTACTATCAACAAATAACTACAGCCCAATTATTAACTTTACTTTATGGACTCTATACAACCAATGACCTATGTTGGTCTGGTGGCAGGAATTTTAACGACTATTTCTTTCTTGCCCCAGGCAATTCGAGCCTGGAAAACCAAATCTACCAGAGATATTTCCCTCTCTATGTTTCTCTGTTTTTGTGTTGGAGTTGTGTTGTGGGTAATATATGGGTTCTATACCGAGAATTTGCCTGTCTTCCTGGCTAACTTTGTTACTTTTGTTCTGGCATTCTCAATTCTGGTCTGCAAATTGAGGTATGGTTAAGGCAAATATTATCAAAAAGCTAAGAGCAAAAAATTTTAAGATAAAACCCCAAAGAAATAAATCAATGGGGTGAATCGCATCAGTTAAGTATTGATAATTCAATCACTGTAGCAGTTGAGGTTAAGCGATCGGCACTTTTTACTTATACAGAGACTGGTTCTTTCTGGGGTGCAGCTTCTTCTGGCTTGTTAGGAGGATCGATCTCCAGCTGTAAAGAAGGCTTTTCAGTAATCAAACGCGCTCCTCTACCCAAGGTGATATAGTTCCATGCCCACTGAATCATAACTATCAACTTGTTGTCGAACTCAATGAGGTAGTAGATGTGAGCAAATACCCAAATTATCCAGGCAACAAAACCTGAGAACTTGGCAAAGTTGAGATTAGCTACGGCTTTGTTTTGCCCAATTACCGCCATACTGCCAAAGTCTTGATAACTGAATGGTTCGACTGTCATACCGATCGCTTTTTTCGCCAGTAATTTGGCTACATATTCCCCTTGTTTCATGGCTACGGGAGCAACTCCAGGTAGAGGGCGATCGCCTTGGTGAGCAAAATGAGCTAGATCTCCAATCACAAAAATATCTGAATGATTTTTTAAGCTCAGATCTGGTTCGACAATTACTCTGCCAGCCCTGTCCAGTTCTGCTTCCGCCCGATCTGCCAAAACTTTACCCATAAACGAGGCTCTAACTCCTGCTGCCCAGAGAATTGTGTGAGCATTAATAGTCTGAGTCTCATCATTCTGACGGAAGGTTACGCAATTATCGGCAATGTTAGTAACTAATGTTTTAGTCTGGACATTAACACCCAGCTTTTCCAGAGATTTTTGGGCTTTTGTGGAACATTCTTCTGGATAGGGGGGTAAAATACGCTCCATCCCCTCAAACAACAGGATCTTAGCTTGGGTGGTATCAATATCGCGGAAGTCATCTTTGACGGATTGATGAGCAATTTCGGCGATCGCTCCAGCCAATTCTACTCCTGTGGGTCCACCACCCACAACTACAAAAGTTAATAGGGCTTGACGCTTTTGGGGATCGCTTTCTTTCTCTGCTGCTTCAAACGCCATAAATATTCGACGACGCATTTCTAAAGCATCTTCTACGGTTTTTAACCCAGGTGCGTCATCCTGCCACTGATCGTTACCAAAATAGTGATGACTAACTCCCGTTGCCACAACTAAAGCATCGTAGTCTAATGCTTCGCGATCTTCTAGGTAAACTTTTTTGGCTTCGGGATCGATGTCTACCACCTTATCCAACAACACCTGAGTATTTTTATGCTTACTCAAAACTACGCGCAGGGGAGAAGCGATATCTGCGGGAGACAGCGTGCCAGTGGCTACCTGATACAGTAGAGGTTGAAATAAGTGAAAATTTCGCTTATCGATTAGTGTTACTTTGACGGGGGCATTTTTTAGTGACTTAGCTGCATAAAGTCCGCCAAAACCACCGCCAACAATAACTACATGAGGAAGGTCTGTCTGCTTAGTTTGAGTATTTTTCATAGTGAAAGGATTGGGTATAGAAATACTACTCTTAAAGAATTTATTTAAAGAGTTTCTAGAGGGTAAAAATAGTTTCTAGAAATTATATACTAATATTAACTTCTGTTAATCAATGTCAACTAAATCTTGTTGTCGAACTACATCCGCACAAGGTTTTTAGATCTACACAAGGGTTTTAGTTTGTCAATACTATATGTAGCTTTTATCTATTAACAATGATGTAGCAAGGGAAACAAAACTTCTATATATGTTGGTAATAAATGCTATAAAAGCAAGTAATCACTTCAAATCTTTATAAAAATTATTGGTTAGTTAAATCTAACTTCATATTTGCCTCTGTAGAGCTAAGGCAGATTTTGACCGCATTTGGCGATCGCCAAAATAAACAGCGAATCCAGAATTTCTTTCTACTTTGACAACGTATAAGTCGTTAATGTAGTCTAAAATAGACTTAAACAACAAAAATGTTGTTTTAATTTATTGATTCTCATACATCTCTTCAGCTTATAGCTTATCCTACCTGAGTTTGAGAGCTTTTTAACCCCTAGTCAGATATTGTTTGTCAAACAATGAGCGAAATTTTATCAGTACGCAATTTAACCGCTAACATAGACGGAACGCCGATTCTCCAAGGTGTCAATTTAGAAATTAAAGCGGGGGAAGTCCACGCTATCATGGGGCGTAATGGGTCGGGAAAGAGTACCCTATCTAAAATCATTGCAGGACATCCTGACTATGAGGTTACTGGCGGAGAAATTATTTACCAAGGCGAAAATATTGTAGATCGCGAACCCGATGAAAGAGCCAATAGCGGTATTTTCTTGGCTTTCCAATATCCCATAGCAATTCCAGGGGTAAGTAATCTCGACTTTATGCGTGTAGCGTACAACGCCAAACGTAAGTATCAAGGGTTGGAAGAAATCGATACTTTTGATTTTGAAGATTTAATTGAGGAGAAGCTAGAGATAGTCAAAATGAAGTCTAGCTTTCTAGAGAGAAGTTTGAATGAAGGGTTTTCTGGAGGAGAAAAGAAACGTAACGAAATTCTCCAGATGGCATTGCTCGACCCGACTTTGACGATTTTAGATGAGATTGATTCAGGCTTGGATATTGATGCTTTAAGAATCGTTGCCGATGGTGTAAACCAATTAAAAACACCTGAAAAGGCATATTTGGTAATTACCCACTATCAACGCTTGCTAGACTACATCGAACCTAATTTTGTCCACGTGATGCAGGATGGCAAAATTATTACTAGCGGTGGTAAAGAATTGGCGTTAGAGCTAGAATCTCGCGGTTATGACTTTTTAGATGATAAATCTGCTGCGGAGGTAGGAGTGTAATGGCGGTAAAAATTCCTTTTGCAACTGTGGCTCAGGTTCACCAAGATAACGTAGTAGAGGACGTTTTCTTCACGGGTTTGCTGGAACACTGTCAGGTAAATGATAACGATCCTCAATGGTTGCAAGATATACGTCGAGAATCAAAAAGCTGGCTGTCTGGTTTGGCTGTACCTACCAAAAAAGATGAAGACTGGCGGTTTATCGATCTGTCATCTTTGACTGAGGGGAATTTTGTTGCTGCGCCAGACAGCGTGGATGTGGTTAGCGAACAACCCCTAGCAGAAACCGCTCATAGTCGTCTGGTATTTGTCAACGGGATCTACAATACTGAACTATCGGATCTATCTGAATTACCCCCAGGAATATACGTTGGCAGTTTGGATAATTTACCCGATGACTGTAATGCAGCAGAATACTTTGCCAAACAACCAGGTACGGATGCTTTTACTGCTTTGAATACCGCAGGGGGTAAAGATGTGGCAGTGATTTGGGTAAACAAAAACGTAGCCGTAGAAACCCCCATACATTTAATTTTTATTGCTCAAGCAGAATCATCAGCTAGTTTTGCTCAACCCCGCACTTTAGTAGTAGCCCAAACGGGAGCAAATGTTTCTCTAATCGAAGAATATATCGGTACGGGAGAATACTTTACCAATGCCGTTACTGAAGTTTTTGTCCAAAATAACGCCAGAGTAAATCATACTCGTCTACAGCAGGAATCATCAGCTAGCTATCATATTGGGAAAACCGCTATTTCTCAGGCTCGCGATAGTCACTATACTATAAGTGAGATTAATTTGGGGGCAAAACTGTTGCGTCACAATCCAGAAGTATGGCAACAGGGAGAGCAAACCGAAACTTTTCTCTATGGTTTGACTGTAGCTACCGAGGAACAAGTCTCGGATACCCATAGTATTGTTGCGTTGACCAAACCTCATGGTACTACGAATCAATTACATAAGTGTATTGCAGACGATCGCGCCCACACAGTTTTCAACGGTAAGGTATTTGTACCCAAAGAAGCGCAGCAAACAGATGCAACCCAGTTAAACCGCAACCTGATGCTTTCAGCCAAAGCCAGGGTTGATACTAAACCAGAACTCCAGATTACTGCCGATAATGTCAAGTGCGCTCATGGTGCGACGGTAAGTCAGCTAGAGGCAGATGAAATTTTTTATCTCCGCAGTCGTGGTTTGAGCGAGACAGATGCCAATCAGCTATTGATTGATGCCTTTGCAGCGGAAATTATCGATCGCATCCCCCTAGAATCCTTGAGCAACAGAATTAGCCAGACTATCGAGCAAAAAGTAAAGCATTAAGCAATAATCAACATGACTTTTACCCAAGAGAAAACATTAGGCGATCGCGTTAGAAACGACTTTCCGATCCTGCATCAGAAAGTTAACGATAACCCCTTAATCTACTTTGATAGTGCTGCCTCTTCTCAAAAACCCCAGGCGGTATTAGACGTGCTACAACATTATTACCAAAGAGACAATGCCAACGTACATCGTGGCGCGCATACCCTTAGTGGTAGGGCTACTGATGCCTATGAAGGGGCGAGGGATAAAGTCGCTCAGTTTATTAATGCTGCTTCCCGCGACGAAATCGTGTTTACTCGCAACGCTAGCGAAGCAATCAACCTGGTGGCATACAGTTGGGGATGGGCTAATCTAAAACCAGGAGATGAGATAATTCTCTCGGTAATGGAACACCACAGCAACATTGTTCCCTGGCAGCTGATCGCCCAAAAAACTGGGGCAATCATCAAATATGTTGGACTAACTCCCACCGAAGAGTTCGACTTGGAACAGTATAAGTCTCTGTTATCAGATAAAACCAAGCTAGTATCTATCGTTCATGTTTCAAATACTTTGGGTGTAATTAACCCAGTAGCAGAAATTACTCAAGAAGCTCATAAATACGGCGCAAAGGTACTAATCGATGCCTGCCAGAGCGTACCCCATATGCCAGTTGACGTGCAGGCGATCGACTGTGATTGGTTGGTAGCATCGGGGCATAAGATGTGCGCTACGACGGGGATCGGCTTCCTCTATGGTAAAAAAGATATTTTACAAGCAATGCCTCCTTTTCTGGGTGGGGGCGAAATGATTGATGAAGTATTCTTAGACCACTCTACCTATGGCGAATTACCCCATAAATTTGAAGCGGGTACACCTGCTATTGGCGAGGCGATCGCCCTTGGGGCAGCAGTAGACTATCTCAATAACATTGGGATGGACAAGATTCATGCTTACGAAGAAGAGCTAACCGCTTATCTATTCAAAAAACTGGAAACTATTCCTAACCTTAGAATCTACGGCAAAAAACCAGCCCCCGACGGCAAAGGGAGAACAGCTTTAGCAGCCTTTAACGTACCTGGTATTCACGCCAGCGACTTAGCCACCCTACTAGATCACGATGGGATCGCGATTCGTTCTGGTCATCATTGTACCCAACCCCTGCACCGTATCTTCAACGCTTCTGGTAGTGCCAGAGCCAGCCTATATTTCTACAATACCCCTGAAGAAATTGATGCTTTTGTAAAAGCTTTAAAAAGTACGATTGACTTTTTCCAAAGCATGAATGAGTAACCGATGTTACGCACGAGCGATCTGTAAAAACTGGAGAAAGGGGTACCCCCCGCATCTAGGGTTAAGGGGAAAAGGTTAAAGGGTTAATAAGACACATGAATTCTCCCCATCTCCTAGTCTCCTAGTCTCCCCGTCAGCCATCTGTATTAACTAAAAAGTAAAACAATATTACTGGGTGCAACGCTGTCAATCGGAAAACCTACACGATGATTTTGCTGCACCATCAAAATTGTTTATCTATTTATCTGTTTATCTAAACATACGGTTACGATTTCCACCTCTGTCTCTGTATTGCCTAGTTAATTCAGCCCATTCTGCTCGTTGTTCGGGAGTCAAAACTTCTCGCACTTCCAGCATTGTGGTAAAACGGCGATCGCCTAATTGCTGCCGTAGATCTTGAAGCTGTTGATGTTGCTGTTGCAGTTGTGCGGTGTCAGCGTCACTGGCTAAAAGCGATCGCATTTCTTGAGAATTGGTTTGAAGTTGTTGATACAGGGCTTCATTTTCGGTTTTGGATTGATTGCGGATCGCTTCAATTTGTTGAGACTGTTCGTCAGAAAGCTCTAGCTGTTGTAATAAGCGATCCATTCCTCTTCCTCTACCCCATTTGTCGCCATGTTTAACCTGCGCTATCTGCATTGCTGAGTCTTGAATATTAATAGTTTCTCGATTTTGTTGAGCAGCATAAGAGCCTAGAGGGATGAATAGTAAAGCTGCGGTTGCTACGGAAAAAGTACGCCAGTTCATAATTAATATCTCCTTAAATCGTTTAATTGTTCAGAAGTTCGATTACTTCAATCTTAGAAATTTAAAGTATCAAACCACCTCGATCTAAACTCCCAAATTATTTTGGTACTTTAGGACTAGTGACGTGGCGACGATTTTGAGAGATGGTTTAATCAATATAGTCATTTCAAACATAAACCAGTTGGTATTTTGAAAAAGTAGCGAGTCCCTAAAGGGATACCGTAAACATATAGCGAGTAGCGAGTGATAATCAAGCTAGTCTTTAATACAAAATTTTCATAAGAAAATTGATTGGAATGACTATAAAACCTGATAAATAAAGTATTTCTAATGGCTCATACGTGGCGCAAACACCCTTTTAAATTACTGCTATACCTTGAGTGGGTACTGTTGGGAATTGCCCTGCTGGCTACGTTGAGTGCGATCGTTCCCCATCGTCGTCATTATCATTCAGTAGCTTACCCCCTTTGGTTTAATTTGGCAGGTATTTTATGTATCGCCGTCGTGGGTTTGATGGGGTTGCGCTTACCCGACGAGTCTAAATTATTATCCAAGATTTACATTGCGGTAGGATTTGTTGTTAGCTGGCTAGGAATATTTCTCATTGGCAGAGGAGACAGAATTTTTCCCGCTTTGCTGTTAGTCGTGATAATTCGTGCCTGTCTTTTGTTTCCCTGGAGTGGCAGGATCTTTGTCGCTATTACCGCTTATTTCTCTTTTCTAACCGTACAGATCATGTCTTTGATGAGGATTAGTCCTACTGGCGTTCCTTTGGGTAGACCATTGCCCCCGATTGTAAGGCGTTTGCCACCAGAAGAACTACGACGAGTTTTGTTTAGTTTGGCTTTTAATTCAGCATTGCTATTTGCCTTTGTTTTGGCATTTGTACTTTTGTTAGTCAGTGCGGTTTTGGCAGAACATGAAAGTAGAGCTAAATTAGTCAAAGCTCATCGACGCTTACGAGATTATGCCTTGCAAGCAGAAGATCGAGCAACCTTACAAGAAAGAAACCGTATTGCACGGGAAATACACGATTCTGTGGGTCATTATTTGACGGCTCAAAGTATCCAATTAGAAAATACTGCTTTGTTTTTGGCAGATCGAGATAAGGCAGCCCATCATTTAGCCAAAGCCAGAGAGTTGGGTAAAGAAGCCTTGTCTAATATCCGTTCTTCGGTGGCAACCTTGAGAAAAAACTCTGCCCCAACCCAATCTTTAGAGTCGATGTTAGAACAGCTGATCGCTGAGTTTAAATCGAATACGGATATGGCGATCGCCTGTAAAATTGAACTTCTTTCACCGATGACCAACAAAGTCAAAACTGCAATATATCGTATCGTTCAAGAAGCACTAACAAATATTATCAAACATAGTCAGGCATCCAAAGTAACCTTACATTTGCAAGAAACAATGGGAAAAATTTTGCTATCAATTGACGACAATGGTTGTGGCTTCAACCCGAATGATAATACTACTGGTTTTGGTATACAGGGGATGCAGGAGCGTACCATAGCATTACGTGGTAAATTGGCAATTTCTAGCCAACAAGGTATGGGATGCCAGATTAAAGTAGAAATTCCTCAGTCTTTAGTTGATTATTAATGTAAAGCAATGATTCGCGTGTTATTGGTGGACGATCAAAGTATTGTGCGAGAAGGACTATCAAGCCTGTTGCAGACTCAACCAGACATAGAAATTGTTGGAGAAGCAGAAAACGGCAAAGTGGCAGTAGAGCGATCGCTCGATCTCCAACCCGATGTAGTTTTGATGGATATCCGAATGCCAATTATGGACGGTGTGGCAGCAATTCGCACTCTAGCCAAACAAGCACCCGAAATTAAAGTTTTGGTCTTAACTACCTTCGACGATGATGAATACGTTACCCACGCCATGACCTATGGCGCAAAAGGATATTTACTCAAGGATACCCCCTCGGCAGAATTAGCTCAGGCAATTCGTGCGGTCAATCGCGGGTATACTCAATTAGGACCAGGATTATTTGATAAGGCAATTTCTCATGCTTCAGCCAAAGATAATAATGCTGAATCATCTATAGTTACACCACCAGAATTAGACCAGTTAACCGCCAGAGAACGAGAAGTATTAAAATTGATTGCCACTGGACACAATAACCGAGAAATTGCAGCGGAGCTATATATAGCGGAGCGTACCGTCAAAAATCACGTCAATAGTATTTTACGTTCTCTCGATTTACGCGATCGCACTCAAGCAGCTATTTTTGCCAACAAGTATTTGCTGTAGAGATGTGGCGAGTCATAAGTAATAAGTAATAAGTAGTAAGTAATAAGTAGTAAGTAGTCCCTAAAGGGATACATAGCGAAGTGTATCCTTTAGGACTTCGCTATAAGTAGTAAGTAAGAAGTAGCCATTTAGTTATCTTCTAGTCCTCCAGTACCCATCGACCATAACCATCAAACTATACGCTCAACAGTTTATTCGGTAATCCTCAGTCACCTTAAGAGATTTAATTGAATTAAGATTGAAATTAATAAGCAAGTTTAAACTATCAGTATAGATTTTAGTCAACAACAAAAACATGAGTAACACTAGTAACTTTAGAAAAGCAATGCGGGAGGTTCAGGGACAGTCAGTCCTTGGTCCTAATGTCATTACTAACGCTCTTCCTTATTTGGGTGGTGGTCTAGTTTTAACCGCTTTGGGAACTTATGGCGGTTTGGGGGTGATTGGTTCCCGTCCCGATCTGTTTATGCCCACCTTTATTGGGGCGATGATTGCAGAATTAGTTCTCTTTTTTGTAGCTCGCGGAGTAGCGATCCAGGGAAACAACAGTACTGCCCTGCCTTTGCTGGCTCTCTACAGCCTTTTGTCTGGTTATACTCTTAGCGGGATTGTTTATCTGGCTTTGAGTAGTTCGGGAGTAGGTATTCAGGGTGTAGGTATTGCTGCTCTCGGTTGCGGTGCAACCTTTATTGTCGGACGTAAAATTGGCTCTAACCTCTCAGAAGAAGATGGTTTGGCTCTGGCGCAGACAGTACGCCTTGGCGTAACGGCTTTGTTGGTTGTCTTGATCGGACAACTGCTGTTTTCTGTATTTGGAGTCTACACTCCTAGCTGGTTAGAGGTGGCAATTTCTGGTGTTGGTGTTGCTCTGTTTGCTGGGGTAGCAGTAGTCGATTTTTATATTTTGCCCCGCACCTATAAAGACGAGCAGTATTTGCCTGCTGCTCTTTCGATGTATTTGACCTACATTAATTTGTTCATCTTTATTCTTCGTCTCTTGATTGCGATAAACGGTCGTGATTAATTGTTAGCTGATTAGATAAATACTTATACCGTTCCCGATTGATTGTAGGGGCGGTTTTTTTTTGGGGTAGGGGAAGTGTCCACAGATGAACGCAGATGAACACAGATGATTTATTTGCTGACCAACAAACGATCGGGTTTTTGATGGGTATAGATAGCGATCGCGCTTCGTTTAGGATTTGTCGCACTATTCTAGATTAGAAGCACCAGTAGTTATAGCAATACAAATTTGCATTAGGACGCTCACTACTCACTACTCACTACTCACTACTCACTACTCACTACTCACTACTCACTACTCACTACTCACGAGCAATTAACCAAACTTGTCCTAACCAATCCACGTAGTGCGATAGTTGTTAATCGACTCCCTGAATTACGGGAGTTATGCCTTGTTCTCTGAAGGGTTCAGGGTTTCCGCGCCAGTTGAAGTCGGCGATCCGCAGACTAAAAGAACCAATTTCTAGGACTGGATTGTAACGTAGGGTAATGTTGTGTGTCCGACGACTGTATTCTAAGAGGTAGTCGGTGCTGATTTCGTCGTTATCAGTTAAATTTAATGAGGTTTGAACGCCAAAGCGGATTGGACCGTATATTTGCTGGGTAATGCCTAAAGAAAGAATTTGTCGATCTACCAAGCGATCGAACAAAAAGGGCGATTCGTCTCCACGAAGGTTTTGTGAATAGCTTATTTGAAATCCCGTATAATCTAGCCAGGAACGGGAAAAATGACCTAGTTGTCCGCGAATGCCAATACTTCCTTCTAGAGACAGTTGGGAATCGTCGTTACTATAAAAACTAGTCACTCCTGAGACTCCCGTAAACAATTCTAGATAAGGTACTACAGGTGAGGGCGTATAGCGTAACCCTCCATCTTTGGTGCTAGGTAAAGGTTTACCCGTCCAAATAGAAAAGTTTTTATTGAGAAAGACTGCACCCTGGTAACGAGTTAGATCGATGCGATCGCTTTCTCTCTCTGCTGCCAATAAGTCCTGTCTATCGGTGTCGGCATTGATACTTTGAATCGATCCCTGATATCTGAGGGTTATACCAGTATTGCCGATTCCTATTTGAGGTGAAGTTATTACTCCCCCAAAGCTGCTTCTTACGGTTTGGAAGCCTAAAGAACCATTGAATAGGCGATCGCGAAAATTGTACTCTAAAGCCAATCTGTAGGGGTTATCAAGCTTACCTAGCCTCTGCTGTAGACTTGCTCTAGCACGTAAGTTGTCGTCAAAATTGTCCAAGTCCAAGTCGGTTACCGAAAAACTTGCCGTCAAATCGGTTCTGGGGGTAAAAACTGTATCGAGTTGGCTAGTCAAACCAAATGCTGCGGAATTTAACAAGCCTCCTTCATCGTCGTCGCTAAAGCGAAAAGTGGTAGGAGTTATGGCTCGTTGCAAAAAATATTGGGGGGTAATCTCCCAGCTAAATCTATTACTATCAATAATGTTCCAAGAACGTTCGATATACAAACCGCCTCGTTCTTCGCCATCAAAACCAATATTAAACAGTCCTGGCTGACTGGGACGACCATCGAAGACAAACTTATTAGTCAAAAGAGGTACGGCTAAACTGTCGTCAATTACCAGACGGGATTTGGTAGTAGTCAGGTTGCCGACTAAAGGATCGACCTGTTGATAAGTAGCGGTGTCGGCGCGTAATTCAAGTTCGGGGGGAGAGAAAGGATCGTTAGTTAATCTTAGGTTTTCTGCCGTCCAGGTATCTGTCTCGAAGTCTACTCTCTCAGCTTCAAACCGCAGGCGATTAATTGTGCCTCCAGCAAGAGCATTCTCACCGTTCACTATATATCTCGTATTGCCAATGGTCGCGCCAATACCTTCTGTGGCGGTAACGTCCGTCAAAGGCTGAGCGACAATCAAGCGATCGCTCAAAGCGCGATCCCATACCGTATATTCTGGTGCTAAACCCTGTTTAAAATCTGTGTCTCGACTGAGGCTGGGTTGGTAGATTTCGCCCCCTGCATTAAAAATAACCCCACGGTCGGCAACCAGGTAATATTCAAACCTTGCTCCCCGCAACACCTGTTCTCCTCGTTCGAGAATTACGTTTCCTTGAGCAACAACTAGGCGATCGCTCAGGTTTATTTCCAGGCGATCGCTAGTCATTACAGACTGAGCAAAGCGCAGCACTACGTTACCTTCAGCCGTAATTACCTCTCGTTGGCTATCGTATTCTTGGCGATCGGCAATTATTTCAATTACCTCAATTCGTTCTACAGGAATAGATGGATTAAATTCTCCTTCTAGGGGGATCTCAAATCTTTCTCCTTGACGCTCTTGAGTAACTAAATAGTGAAGATTATTTGTAACTGCTGAATTGGGCTGAGATTTTTGGCGTAGCTTACTGGGCAAGAAACTGGCTTCCTTCTTTACTGGCAATTCTGAAGCTAATAAAGATGATTGAAACAAAAATGTCCAGAGAATTATTCCAGCGCAAGACCGCAAAAAACTGACCATAAAAGGCTTTTTGACAACAACTCCGTAGTATAACTCTTATTTTTCAGCTGTCAGCTTTAACTACGGAAGATGCATCGAAAAACCTCTACGAGTGACTTGCTAATTGCTTCTGCTTCTTCCCAGCAGTAGCCACTTTCTTCTCTTCCCTCCGTCTTGGCACTTCATAGGAATAAAAATCATAAGCTAGTTTCGTATTAGGAAAAATCGCCCTTGCCTCTTGTTTGAGATCGTCAAGCTGGATCGGATTTCCAGGGGCATAGCGGGGACTAAAGTGAGTCAGGATCAATTGCTTGACTCCAGCAAGTAAGGCTACCTGGGCTGCCATCGTCGTTGTCGAGTGCATTTTTTCAAACGCCATCTGTGCATCCTGGTGAGCAAAGGTGGCTTCATGGATCAAAACATCGGCATCTTGTGCCAGTTCCACCGCAGCATCACAAAATACTGTATCGGTACAGTAAGCTATTTTTCGTCCTGCTTCTGGCTGACCACAAAGATCTTTACCGTTAATTTTACGACCATCTTCTAGGGTAACTACCTGTCCCTGTTTGAGCTTGCCATAAATCGGACCTGGAGGAATACCCAAGGATTTGGCTTTCTCTAGGTTGAACATCCCAGGACGGTCTTTTTCGGCAATGCGATAGCCATGAGCGGGGATACGATGTTTCAACAACTGACAGCTAACGCTAAATTCGTTGTCTTCGTAGAGCAAACCTGGTTTGACGGTATGAATCCTGAGACGAGAACCAAAGCTCATATGGGAATATTTAGCAGCAGTATATAAGTACTCTTTCAAACCTTCTGGTCCATAAATATCTATCGGTTGACCAGTACCAGCCAAGCCACAGCTAGCAATCAAACCCATCAAACCAAAGGTATGATCGCCGTGCATATGAGTGATAAAGATGCGTCGAATTTGAGAGCTTTTGAGATCGCTGCGTTGAAGCTGATGTTGAGTCCCTTCACCACAGTCAAATAGCCACACCTCAGCACGTTGGGGGAGGCGTAGGGCTACACTCGATACATTTCGCGATCGCGTCGGTACTCCAGAACTCGTACCTAAAAAAGTTATTTCCACAGAACTTAATCTTTGTCTTTAATACCAGTTGAAAATTACATCGTCAAAGATCATCTTAGCAATAACTGAATAAGTTAAGGGCAATTCAAGTTGAGGGCGATTCGTGTTTGCCCTCTTAATCAAACGGTACACTGCTGAAGGCAGATTACCCTTACAAAATCTGCGACAAGAACTTTTTGCTTCTGTCTTCTTGGGGGTTACTAAAAAACTCTTGAGGCGTAGCAATTTCTACGATCATACCTTCGTCCATAAACACAATGCGATCGCTTACTTCTTGAGCAAACCCTACTTCATGAGTTACACACACCATTGTCATGCCGTCTTGGGCTAAACTACGCATGGTGTCTAATACTTCCCGCACCATTTCGGGATCTAAGGCAGATGTAGGTTCGTCAAACAGCATTACTTTGGGCTGCATCGCCAAAGCGCGGGCGATCGCTACTCGCTGTTGTTGTCCTCCCGATAGTTGTCCTGGGTATTTATGCGCTTGTTCTAAAATGCCTACTTTTTCGAGTAGCTGCATGGCAATTTCTTCAGCCTTGGCTTTAGAATTACGGCGTACCCAAACCGGTGCGAGGGTAATATTTTTGAGGACGGTTAAATGCGGAAATAAATTAAACTGTTGAAACACCATCCCCACTTCCCGACGGATGGTTTCAATATTTTTCAAGTCATTGGATAGCTTGATTCCATCAACGATGATGCTACCCTTTTGATAAGGTTCGAGAGCATTAAAAGTCCGAATAAAGGTCGATTTTCCCGAACCAGAAGGACCCATAATTACCACTACTTCCTGCTTTTTAACCTCTAAATTTACCCCTTTGAGGACGTGAAAATTATTGTCGTACCACTTCTCGACGTTTTCTGCAATAATAATTGATTCAAATTGGGTCATGGGTCAACTAACTAAAGAGATATCTACATTCTATACTTGCCATGACGTTCGATACTGTTCATCAAGGAATATTAGCTCAAAATTAAATACCTGCTAACGTTGGTTTTGGTAATCGGATTTTGGCTCGAATATAAATTGTGATCAAAGTCAAACAGCTGTTGAATTGCTAAAAAATATCTTGGTCTTGGCAAACCGTTAATTCTTCTGGCGCAGAACATTGTTCTAATTCGACGTAGATCCCCTGGGCATTTTCTCCCATCAAATCCTCAATATAGCCAGCCTGTAATGCCTTTGCTTCTAAAGGACTGTCAAAAGGTCCGAAGTAGTAGATACAGTTGGGAACTTTGGTAGTTATTTTAAGCCAGTAGGGTGTGGTTTCTACTTTCTTGATCTTAAGCAAATTCAATAATCGGTTAAACAAAGACATAATAAACTAAAGTTTTATTTGACAAATTAATACATTAAGCAATATGTAGCGTTCCACTTAGAAGCGAGGTACACCTTAGTTGTGTTTGAATCGAGGCAAAAGGAGTGTCCCCAACACCTCAATTAGATATGCCGAACTAAACTCGGCATCCCTCTCGGTCATTTGAGGATAAACGACCCTGCGGATTTTGGCGAACATGCCATCTAAATTTAGTTGGGATGCTTAAGGCGATCGCAATGCGCTAAGAACCCCCATTCGTACCCTTCGGGGATCAAAAGGACAAACGCGCACCAAGACAGGGAAAAGAGAACGCCGTACTTCATAACTCTGAAAATTGCTATATTTGCTTTTCACAATTGGAACAAAACTATTCGTATTTACAAATAGTTGTTAGAGGTGGTTATTGTACAACTAACAAATATTTGTTGATTAATGCCTATTATAAATGTACATTTTGCAGAAAATGATTATAGAATGATTGAGCAAAACTTACCATTTAGGTGATATATAGTATTCTTTAGATTACAAAAAAACTATTTGATACGATACTATATTTTGCCAGTAATAAAATAGAAATTTTCTAAAATAAATATAAAATTTTTGCTGGTTCTTGGCAATCTCTCAATAAAGCTTAAATTGAAATCTGCGTCTGGCAATCAATTACCGAATAAATAGTACCCCTGATTAAACTTATTGTATGTTATTTGTTTGCACAAGCAAGTTAATACTAAAATTAAACTTTAAAAACTGTTTTCTTGAAATAATTAACAGTTTTAAATTAATAAATTGGTGTCGATGGTAAAAAACATTTTAAACAGCTTTGTAAGAGCAAAATCATATTTTTAAAGCTATATTTATTATAGTTTTTATACTATTTATGATTGAACTAAATTGACGTAATCAGTATCAATAACCATTGTAAATTATGACATCAGAATTGGCTTTAATAAAATCTGCGGTAGAGCTGACAGCCGATAAATCAAATCTGCCCCAACCTTCAACAATAGTTACAGCTTTAACTGCATACGAAAAAAACGTAAAAAAAGAAACAACTTGCCACTCTCTCTCTAATTTAATAGGTAGCTGGAACTTAAGATTCATTACTGGAACCAAAAAGTCTCAGAAGAAAGCTGGCGTTGTTTTGGGTGCAGGACGATATATTCCCAAACTGATTAAAATTCAAATTACTTATGAAAGCGATCGCCCGCAAACTGTCAATGCTGGCAGAGTCAGAAATTCTGTAAAATTAGGCTTTTTAAATTTATGTTTGTCTGGTCCGATTAAGTTTTTGCCTCAACAAAATATTCTAGCTTTCGATTTCACCACCATAACAATCGCAGCCTTTGATTTTAAAATATACGATGGTTATCTCAAAAATGGAGTAGCGAAAGAAACAGAATTTTATCAGACAGCACTCAAACATCAAGCTTTTTTTCGCTATTTTCTGATTCAAGAAAACTTGATTGCAGCTAGAGGTAGAGGTGGAGGATTGGCTTTGTGGAGTAGGGAAAAGAATAGTCCTTTAGGGCAAGAAGTCTAATATAATATGCATGTATTATTGTTATATTTTTATGTCTGCTTAAATTAACTTTAATTTAAATAACAATCAAAAAGAAAATAAGCAAAAAGCTATTTTCGCACAAGCTAAAGATTCAGAAGCAACTCTCAACCAATATATTGGTGGTGAACCAGGTTCGGGAAGGAGTTATGTTGTCTTTGGTCGAGAAGATTTTAGCGATTCGGCAGAGGTAAATCTAACCACCCTCAAAGGTTCGGCAATTGTAGTCTGGTCGCGAAAACTAAATATTGTTAAACATATTAGATGTATTAAGTTTGAGTAAAATTTGAGTAGAAAAACATTATTAGACCTCTTGCACGAATCAAGCGATCGCTTCAATCCCACAATTGTATAAAGCAGCCCTAAAGGATGTTAAAAGCTATTGCTAAGAAAATTCAGCCTATTTGGGCATTTAAAGACCGAAATAGAAGCCTCAAGCACCAGTTGATTAGGGGCGTAGCTGGTTCTTTTAGTATCAAAATTGCTGCTAGTGGCTTCGCCTTCATGTTGAGCGTTATTTTGGCTCGTTTTTTGGGTACAACTGGTTTGGGAACTTATTCTTATGCCGTTACTTGGGCAAATTTGTTGAGTATTCCCGCAACTTTAGGCATCGATCGGCTAATAGTTAGAGAAATGGCTATTTATCGGGCTAAATCTCGTTGGGGGCTGATGAATGGTTTGTTGCGCTGGTCTAATTTGATGGTTTTAGGGTTTTCCTCAATTTTGACCATTAGTGCGATTGCCGTTCCCTGGTTGTTAATACCTCAATGGGGCATTAATGGTGCAGCAGCAGCAACCACAACTAGCTTAATTGTTATCAATATACTCAAAGTTGTTTTTGTGCGAAAAAAACTGAATATATCACTTTATCTTTGGCATACAAAATAAAAATGGCAAAACCTAATTTTTTTATTGTTGGTGCGCCAAAATGTGGCACAACTGCTCTAAGTGAATACCTCAAGGAGCATCCTAATATTTATCTTAGCGACCCCAAAGAACCTCACTACTTTGCCTTAGATTTTGAACAATACAGGTTAACCAAAACCTGGGAAACATATCTAGATTTATTCAAGGATAGTTCAGCCAAGCACACGGCAATTGGCGAAGGCTCTGTATTTTATCTGTTCTCTTCCGTAGCCTTAAAACAAATCTATCAATTCGCTCCCCAAGCGAAGATTATTGTCATGCTGCGTAATCCTGTAGATTTAGTTTACTCGTTTCACTCTCAGGTGATTTTTACCGCCGATGAAAACGTCAAGGATTTTAAGCGAGCCTGGCGACTACAGGGAAAACGACAGCAGGGAATAAAGATTCCCCGTCAGTGCCGTGAAGCAGCCTTATTACAATACGCAGCTCTGGGCAGGCTAGGAGAGCAAATGGAACGATTATTTAGGATTTTTCCTCGCCAACAAGTAGAAATTATCTGGTTTGAAGATTTTGTCCAGTCTACCAAGCAGGTTTACGAACGGGTTCTAGATTTTTTGGCAGTTGCTCCCGATAACCGTCAGGATTTTATCAGAATCAACGAAAACAAAAGTCACAAGCTAGGACTAGTGGGCAATTTTTCCGAAAAGCCTCCTGCACTTCTAAACGATCTTGCCTTAAAAGCAAGAGATTTATTGGGTCTGGAGAGACTGTACGTCCTCGATACTATCCGTTCGATTAATACCAAAGTCGCCTCGCGTCAGCCCCTTAGCGATCGCCTTCGGGCTGAGTTGACCGCAGAATTTGAGTCCGATATTAAAAAATTATCTCGGCTGTTGGACAAAGATTTGAGTCACTGGTTGCTAGCCAAACCTACCTATATATAATCAAGCTTTATGAGAATTACTTTAGTTACCCCATCTCTATACAGTGGAGGAGCAGAGAGAGTGGTAGTGTCTCTAGCAGAAGGTTTTCAACTTCAGGGACATCAAACTACCGTAATTACTGGTTCTGAGCCAAGTCATGATTTTTATCAGCTTCCTCCAGGAGTTGACAGAACAGCACTGGGAATTATGAAAAATTCTCATGGTTCGATTGATGCGATCAAAAACAACCTCAAGCGGATTTCCTTAATCAGAAAAGCTATCCAACTGAGTTGCCCCGATATTGTAATATCTCATCTCACCGAATTTAATATTCTCACTACCCTAGCTCTACTAAACACTAATCATCCAGTCATCATCGCCGAACATTGCGACCCTAATTTAATTTCTTACGGGAGATTGTGGGAAATATTAAGACGTATAGTTTATCCTTTTGCTGGTCGATTGGTCAGCGTTTCTCAGGGCGTTGAAGATTATTTTACCTGGCTGCCTCAAGCAAAAAAAATAGTTATCTATAATCCTTTTTTTATTCCCCATAATTCTGGTGTAGAAGTAGTAGAAATTCCTGCTGGAGTCAACCCCGAACAACAATGGATTATGAGCATGGGAAGGCTCACCCAACAAAAAGGGTTCGATCTCTTACTTGAGGCTTTTGCCCAGGTTGCGCCCCAACATCCTGACTGGCAACTAGTTATTTTGGGAGAGGGAGAACTCCGCAGCGATCTAGAGCAGCTAATAACTAAGCTCAATCTCCAAGAGCGGGTTGTGTTGCCTGGACGAGTTAAAGACCCCTTTCCTCTGCTGCGACGCGCTCAGTTGTTTGTAATGTCCTCTCGCTTTGAAGGTTTTCCCCTGGCTCATGGGGAAGCAATGCTGTGTGGGCTACCAGTAATAGCGACGGACTGTCCTAGCGGACCTAGAGAATTAATTCGAGATGGGGTCGATGGAATTTTAGTTCCCAATCAAGACCGCTCCGCATTAGCCAGAGCCATAGAACGTTTAATATCCAATCCAGAGGAACGGCAGCGTTTAGCTATGTCTGCACCAGAAGTAGGCATTAGATTTAGTCTTAATAAGATTATTCAACGTTGGATCGAGCTAAGCGAACGAGTAATTCAGGAAAAACAAGCTAAAAAAAATTAACCAAAAAATTATGTCTCAGCCACGAATTGCTTTTTTTCTGCCCAATCTATTTGGCGGAGGTGCTGAAAGAGTTTCTATCAATTTGCTCAAGGGGATGGTAGAACACGAACTAATTTTGGATTTGGTTTTGGGTATTGCCGAAGGCTCATTTTTAGCTCAAGTACCCCCCCAGGTCAACCTGATCAATCTTAAATCGCCGAGAGTGGCTTTTGCCTTACTACCCTTAATCAAATATCTGCGTACTGTTCGACCCGATGCCATACTATCTCATTTGGGTCATGCTAACGTCATTGCTTTGCTGGCAAAAAAGCTGGCTGGGGTAAATACCAGCATAGTAGTAGTCGAACACAATACCCTTTCGGTGAGCGATCTTACCTCCTTCAGAGCCAAAGTAACCCCCTGGTTTATGAAACAGCTCTATCCGAGTGCCGAGGCAATTATTGGAGTTTCCCAAGGAGTTAGCCAAGATCTGGAGATGCAATTGGGTTTAGCTCAAGGTGCAGTCACCACCGTCTATAATCCCGCGCTTGATCGCGAGTTGCCGACCAAAGCGATCGCTCCAGTAGCTCATCCTTGGTTAGGCTCGAAGCTACCAGTGTTTTTAGCCGTGGGTAGATTGACCTTCCAAAAAGACTTTGTCAATTTGCTCCGTGCTTTTGCTCTAGTCAGGCAACAAAGACCTGCCCGTCTCATAATTTTGGGGGAAGGAGAATTGAGAACCGAGCTAGAGCAGTTAGCTGTCAGTCTGGGGGTGCAGGAAGATGTCTCTCTCCCTGGTTTTGCCAGCAATCCCTATGGCTATATGAGTCGAGTTAGTGCCTTTGTCTTGTCTTCGCGGTATGAAGGGCTACCAACTGCTGTGATCGAAGCCATGGCTTGCGGTTGTCCCGTAGTTGCCACAGATTGTCCCAGTGGTCCAGAAGAGATCCTAGCAGCAGGAGTATACGGTCGTTTAGTTCCAGTTCAAGATAGCAAATCCTTAGCCGAAGCAATGCTAGCCACCTTAGAATTGCCAACGGCTACAGACAGCCTAAAACAGAGGGCTAATTTGTTTTCTACAGAACAGATTGTCCCTCAATACCTAGAAATTTTACTGAGCAACAAGTAAATAAATATTAAAAACCTTAATTAATCAGATGACTAGTTTTAGCCAGGGCGATCGCCCAAAAATGAAAATTGTTTATATTATTCCCAATTTATATATTGGTGGAGCGGAAGTAATGCTCTACAATCTGTTGTCAAACATCGACCGCGATCGCTTTGAACCCGTAATTCTTTCTTTGATGGATCGGGGACTCTTTGGCGAAAAATTTGAGCAGTTAGATATTCCCGTTCATAGTGTGGGAATGCTGGCGGGTAAACCTAGCCTAGCTTCTGCCAAACGGATTACTCAACTATTAAAGCAGCTCGAACCAGATCTAATCCAAGGGTGGATGTATCACGGAAACCTGGCTGCCCAGTTTTTCAAGTTCGTCAGCCAGAGAAAAATCCCCGTATTCTGGAGTATTCACCACTCCCTGCATCGAATATCGGGAGAAAAGCCCCTCACTCAGGCAATCATCCGCTTTGGTAGCTGGTCTTCTCGATATGTCAATCGGGTGGCTTATGTTTCCCAAAGAAGCCAGGCGCAACACGAAAAGCTGGGTTATTCTCCAGCCAACGGCTGCATTATTCCCAACGGCTTTGATACTGCCAAGTTTAAACCCAGTAAGGAGGTTAGACGAAGGTTTCGTCAAGACCTAAATCTTAGCGATGATACGTTTTTGATTGGCTCTCAGGCACGCTACAGCCCGATGAAAGACCATGCCAATTTTTTACAGGCTGCTCGGATTTTGCTCCAAAACTATCCCGCAACCAAGTTTGTCATGATTGGCAAGGACATTGACTACAATAACCAGACTTTAACCAACCTGATCCAAGAGTTGGATATCGAGCCAAGCGTTCGTCTTTTAGGATTACGCCAAGATATGCCACAGATTACTCCTGCATTAGATGTTCTCACTTCCTCCTCTGCCTTTGGCGAAGCTTTTCCGATGGTTATTGGGGAAGCAATGTCTTGTGGAGTTCCCTGTGTAGTAACTGATATTGGCGACTCCGCTTGGATGGTAGGCAATACGGGCAGAGTCGTTCCTCCCAAAAATCCCCTGGCACTGGCTAAAGCTTGGCAAGAGATAATTACCATGGATGTTTCGGCAAGACAAAATTTGGGAACATCTGCTCGCCAGAGAATAGTAGAAAAATTTTCTCTAGACACCATTGTCCAGCAATACGAACAACTCTATCAAAGCGCGTTCGGCTTGCAATCCAGTCCATACTAAAGTCCGCGCATCCAAAGATAAAGCTGTGTCGTACTACTACAATTATCTAATACAGTTCTGCCTCCTCAAACTGCTTCATCTTCTGAGCGTTGGCTGCTTCGCCACAGCTACGAGGAGTGGGAAAGATTTTATCTGGATTTGCTAATCCTTTCTTATTCAACGCAGTACGTATATACTGCATGGTTTCTAGATCGGTAGCATTAAACATATAGGGCATATAACAATTTTTATCTGCTCCGATACCGTGTTCTCCCGACAGGCTACCACCAGCATCAACGCACAGCTTGAGGATTTCACCGCCGATTTCTTCTACTGTTTCAAAAGATCCTGGGACAGAATTATCATAGAGAATCAGGGGATGTAAATTGCCGTCTCCAGCGTGAAAGACATTGGCAATTTTATAACCATAGCGATCGCTTAAATCATTTATTTCTCGTAAAACCCCTGCTAACTTAGTTCTGGGAATTACTCCATCTTGGACAAAATAGTCGGGGCTGATATGTCCCGCAGCAGCAAAAGCTGCCTTTCTTCCCTTCCACAGTTTTGCTCTAGTATCAATATCATTAGCAATAGTAATGCCCGTGGCGTTGTTTTGCCGACAAATTGCCTCAACTTTTTGCTTATAAGCTTTGACTTCTACCTTCAAGCCGTCTAATTCTACTAGCAGGACTGCCTGAGCATTGCGATCGTAACACCCCGTGCCAACAATATCCTCTACGGCATTGATACTCAGGTTGTCCATAATTTCCATCCCTGCTGGAATAATCCCCGCGCTAATAATATCCGCTACGGCTGCGCCAGAATCTTCTACGGTAGGAAAGTTAGCTAATACCACACATACTGATTCGGGTCGTTTGAGAATACGTAGGGTAATTTCAGTAGCGATCCCCAAAGTTCCTTCAGAACCGACAAACAACCCCGTCAAATCGTATCCAGGCATTTCGGAAACCATACCGCCAACGTCAATAATCGAGCTATCGGTGGTCACAATCTTTAAGCCCAGAACATGATTAGTCGTTACGCCATATTTGAGACAGTGAACTCCCCCAGAATTTTCGGCTACATTGCCACCAATAGAACAGATGATCTGGCTGGAAGGATCGGGAGCATAATAAAAACCCGCTCCGCTTACTGCCTGAGTTACCCAGTTATTAATTACCCCTGGCTGAACTGTAATACAGTGATTATCAAGGTCTTGATGCAAAATTTGATTCATTCTGGCGGTAACAATCAATACGCCATCTTTGTTAGGTAATGCTCCTCCCGACAACCCCGTACCTGCGCCTCTAGCTACCCAAGGAAGGTCATTATCGTGACAAACTTTAACCGTTGCAGCAACCTCTTCAGTGGTACGAGGTAAAACTACCAGGGCTGGGCGTTGGCGATAGCTGGCTAAACCATCACATTCATAGGTCAATAGTTCTTCCTTACGACGAACTACCCCATCTTTGCCGACAATACTTTCTAGCTGTTTGGCGATGGGCTGCCATTTGTCCTTGGTGGTTGGAAAAAGCTTACTAAATACCATTGTAATCGTTGAATTCTGCTACATCCCTATCGATCATCATATCCGATCGCGATTGGGATAGCTAAATTCCAACTAACAAAATAAATCTACTGCCCTAAGCTAAAAGTATAATGCGATCGCTCTTTCTTACTACAGTTGCATTAGCTAAAAATCATCATTGATAAATCAGTCTATAGTTTCTTTTCTGGGAGTACCGTCTGCTTCAATCCAAATTAGCTGTTTAATACGACGAGTTTTAGCATATTGTACGATCGCTTGCTCCGAGCGATCGCCTAATTCTAGCTCGACTTTAATCGAGTCATCTCTCAACTTACGGGCATACTTAAGTGCAGCAGCTTCTACTTCTTTAGTGGTGGGAATTACCAAACAATCGCTTTTGGGAGCTTCGTGGGGAAGCTGTTCGGTTGACAGCAAGCAAGAGTGTAGATCTTCAATTGAGAGCGAAAAGCCAATCCCTGGAGATGTTTCCCCTTGGGGATGGTATAGTCCCAGCAGGCGATCGTAGCGTCCACCCGCTGCTAGGATATAGGACTGATGGTCTTGGAAACTTACGGCTTTAAATACAATCCCCGTATAGTAGTCAAAAGTCTGTAGCAGACTTAGATCTAGGGTTAGGGGCAGTGGTCGAGGGGAACTACTATTAAGTAATTTAATCAAAGACTTGAGGTTATTGACTGTCGCGGTTGCTGACTCATCCAAGTCGAAAGTAGTTATTTTACTCAAAACCTCTTCTGGTTTGCCTCTTAAATCAAACAACAACAGAGCTTGAGTCTTTAAATCTGCTGATAGCTCCAGATTTTCGAGGGTAATACGGTCAAGATTGGCAATACATTTACCTACTTCAGTACGAATTGCTTCGGGAAAGACGGCTAAAAGCGATCGCGTTAATCCCGCTTCACCCAACAAAATTGACCAGTCTGGTATGCCCAAATCGTATAGACAGTCTGCCAGCAACAAGATGGTTTCGGCATCTGCTAAAATACCACCAGCAAATAGCAACTCTACTCCTGCCTGATAAAATTCTAGCTGACGACCGTGATGGCTTTGAGGTGGATTGCGAAAGACATTGGCACGGTAGCAGAGACGTTGAGGATCGGTATTTCCTGCCATTCTGGTAACTGCTGCACGGGCAATTGAGGCAGTAAGTTCGGGACGCAATCCCAGGTAGTTTTCTCCATTGTTACGGATTTGAATAACTTTAGAAGGTTGAATTGCACCACCTGCTGTTAGAGTATCTAACCATTCCAAGGTAGAGGTTACAATACGCTGATAGCCCCAGGTCTCAAATCTGTGCTGTAGGCGATCGTTGATCCAACTTTTTTGTTCTACTTCTAAAGGTAGTAAATCTCTAGCTCCAGCAGGCGGTTGATAAATCATTTCCAGTAAGTTAAGAATCCTCTTTCGACATTGGTAACAATGTTTACTTGTGACATCTTACCGTGGAATGTGGTGATAGCAGGCAACGCTTTAAATTGTGCCTATCACTTTTTTCTCGACCCAAAAAACCCACTAAAGAATCCACTACTGTCTGGTTTGCTATTTTTACTAGTAGAATTACGAGCTTTTGATTTATTAGACTTGTTGTCTAGCTTATCCAACGCTTTTTTGCTCTCCATAACAATAGGATTGTGAGGCTCTGCTCTACAGGCTTTACCAATATGAACCTTAGCCATCGTCAACTGCTTTTTGTAAAGATAGGCTTTTCCCATCACTGCGTGGGCGACACCATGATTGGGTTCGATCCTCAAAGCATCCTTTAATTCTGTGATTGCTGAATCAAATTCTCCTCTGGCGATGTATTTTTGAGCGCGATTGACAAAAGCATTGACCCGCGATTCGGTAGTTGGTTCTACTATCTCTTGCTGAGTATTGGCAGGCGGGGCTGGAGTTGCAGTAGCTCTGTTTTTAGATTTGGTTTTTTTGTTAGTTCTATTGTTAGGGGGAACAGTCTGCTGACGGTTGATTCGGCGATCTCCTTTTAGCATTAGGTAAACTAAATTTAGCTCGCTAATTTGCTCGATGTATTGAGTAGCTTGTTCTAAAGATTTGTATTGTTCGGCGGTCAATTTCTTTAACAGTTTATGATAAGTTAGCTCTGCACTACTTCCAGCCTTTAATAAATCTTGAGCAGCCTGACTTTTTACCGTAATTTTGTCTTTATTCTCCGACAAACGTTTGCCGATTTGGGTCAAAACTAATTGATGTTCGGCGAACGTGTTTTTTCGCGACAGTTGCTCGTAAGCAGGATTGACTAGCTTTGACAAGATTTGACCCGCCACCTTCATTTTTGCTGGATCTGAGCGACACTTATCGGGATGAAGCGTTTGAGCGATTTTTAAATATCGTAAACGAATTTGTTTGGGTTCAGCGTCCAAGGATACGCCCAAAACCGCATGACAATCCGTTATATTAAGCTTGAAAAGTCCGTTTTTGCTCGCGAAAGACATAAGAAATAAAGATATAAATAATCAGCAGAGAAACATATCTTTGTTATGGAAATGCCAATTAAGATATTAGCTGTATGATTATAGTTCCCTCAAATCTCGCGAAACTAACAGGATATTGTACAAATTTATCGCAGCAAATCAAGCCATCCTTTGCCCAGTATCAAGAGTAGCAGCAGTTTGCCTAAAACCAATACGGGAGATATTTCTGATAATTGTCAGTTAAACGAACCTCGATCGCGATCGCCTGATTAAGAGCCAAATTAATTTTTTCATTTCACCTCAAACTGCAAACTATGACTTCCATTCTGTCAGGGCAGGGGTCGTCAACAACGCTTGACTCAAGCTGTCATGGATTGAACCATTAGTTGCCAAAATCCGCCCAGAACTAATATCCAAAGGACTACCATCATAAGCTGTTACTTTACCTCCAGCCTCTTCTAAAACTACAATTCCTGCTGCCATGTCCCAGGGCTGAATTCCTCTTTCCCAGTAGCCGTCCAATCTGCCACAGGCAACCCCTGCCAAGTCCATGGAGGCGCAACCGAGACGACGAACTCCTTGGGTCAAATGAGTTAGATGGCAAAATTCTGCATAGTTATTATCTGTAGTTTCTCTTCTATCATAAGCAAATCCAGTAATCAGAAGGCTTTTACCCAGTTCTTTGGTGGTCGAAACTTTAATCGGACGGCGATTGCAGGTTGCCCCCAGACCCTTAGCAGCCCGAAATAGTTCGTCGCTAAAAGGATTATAAACCGCGCCTACAGAGGGAATTCCATCGATCATCAGTCCGACAGAAGTTGCTGCTAGAGGTAAACCATGGGCATAGTTAGTCGTACCGTCTAGAGGATCGATCGCCCATAAATATTTGCTGTCGGCATTACCCAACGCGCCCGACTCTTCGGCTAAAATTTGATGGTCTGGCAGGTGACGTTTCAGGACTTTTAAAACTTCTGCTTCTGCTAGTTTGTCAGCTTCGGTTACCAAATCTCCTGGACGACCTTTTTCTTGAATGTCGTTTAAGTTACCCCAGCGTTCTTTTAATACCGCCCCCGCAGCGAGGACTGATTCGGTAGCAACATCTAAAAATATCTGTAGTTCGGCAGCAGGTTTCATTATTTAATTTAGTAGTCGATTATTTAATAGTCGAGCGAAATTGTTTGGGAGTATAGCGCATCGCCAGATCTCGATTCCAAATTCCATAACCCATCAGGCGAGCGTATTCTTGTGCATTTGTCAGCAGCTTACTATAGGAACGAGTATAGCTGGTGTTTGCCAGAACACAGCCTTCTTGGACTAGTTGTTGACTAATCAAAGTTTGATCTTGCCAGACGTGAGCATTGAGACGATTAAAGCGATCGCGTTTCTCGGTTTCTAGTTCGATTAAAACCTGTTTCCCCATCACTAATTCAATCAATCTTGTTTGGGCTGCTTTTCCCCAAGGCAGTTGGCGCATATCTGGGGCATCAATTCCCGCAATCCTGATCTGACTGACCTCAGAAGTTTCCGACATTGTGACTTCAATAGTTTGACCGCTAACTACTCGCGTTACTTTTGCCTTAGGCAAACTTGCCCAGTTGGGTTCAGAATTAGCACAGCCAAATAACAGTATCAGGCAACAGCAAACCACAATCAGTTTAATCTCGTTCATTATTAATCAGCACAAAGATATTAACAAGATAAATTGGGCATCGTTAGTTGTCAGCTATCGGCAGTAAATTTTAATCCTCATCCAAGGGTAAGCCAAATCTAACTTTTCCTCTGGCAAAATAGCGACCAAACTGCATTTGATATACTTCGTCTTCGCCTTGAGTTTCTACTTCTAGATCCGAACGAGGGTAACTGACACACAGTAGAGCATAACCTTGCTGTTTGAGTTTGGGAGATAGTCCCATTGCCTCTGGTTGAGCTAGTTCTCCCGAAATAATTTTTACCGCACAGCTAGTACAAGCACCATTGCGACACAAATAGGGCAGTTCGACATCTTGCTGTTCGGCAGTTTGGAGGATGTAGCGATCTTCTGGGACTTCAACAATGTGGGTTTTGCCCGTAGCGCGATCGCGAACCTTTATTGTATAAGTTTTAGTCATTGAATAATGATACTTGCTGCCTAGAGGTTAATCAAATTGCTTAATCTGTAGTTTACCGCAAAAGGATCTAACAAAACTTTGACACTATCAGCCAACCATGTATAATTAGAATTCGTATGTCATCTGGAGAGGTGGCCGAGTGGTCGAAGGCGCAGCACTGGAAATGCTGTAACGGGGTGACTTGTTCGAGGGTTCGAATCCCTCCCTCTCCGTAAATTAGAGATTTGAGTATAAATGACGCAAGAATAACTATAGTGCTTCAAACTTATTTCAGTCGGCTATAAGTACACTAAAACTTTTTCTAACTGGTTAAGACCTTATTTTGAGGAATATATATCTCAGGAGCTAGCAGATAGACTCAATCTTAGTGCTTTGTGGTTGGGATTAGATAAGAGTAAAAAGGGCAATAAATATTACTACTCAAGTGTAGTTACTCGATTAGTGCAAATAAGAGCGATCGCTAATTCTCACAAGCTCGTTTACTCGTTTAACAATATATAAGTGCCATAGCTTTAACATCTACAAATTGCAGTGATAAAGCTGAAAAAATAAGTATTAAATTTTTCTTAACAAAATGGGCAAACTAAGAACAAGCTTCTAATTAGAGACTTGTTTATGTTGCCTTCAATTTTTGATACTTGTAGTCCTAGAGAAGAAATACGAGCAGGAGAACTTTCAGTAGATCTATTTGCTGCTAAATTACGCTTGGTAGTTGAAAAGAAAGCTCCCGTTGTATATCAAAATCCTAAAAGTTTTTTTGCCAATACTTTTGCTACTGATGGAATTAAAACCTTAATTAGAGAGGTATTTAGTAGGTTAACAGGTAAGTCATCTGGTTCGCCTGTAATTAGGCTAGAGACTAGTTTTGGTGGCGGTAAAACTCACGATGAGATTGCTTTATGGCATATCTGTAAGCAGGCAAGAGAAATTGAAGGTTTAGAAAGATTTGCCGATTTGAATTTAATTCCCGATCGCCCCGTACAAGTAGCAGCAGTAGACGGAAGGGATTTAGACCCTGAAAATGGTATTTATCATCAAGATTCGGGAATAACTACTAAAACTCTCTGGGGTGAAATTGCTTATCAAGTTGGGGGAGTAGAAGGATATCGATTATTACAAGGAAGCGATCGCTCTGGTATTAGTCCTGGTACAGATGTTTTAGACAGGTTATTAAATGGTAAATCAACGGTAATTATCTTAGATGAAATTGCTCGCTATCTGAGGGCAGCTAAAGCGAAACAAATAGGCAGAAGCGACTTGGCAGAACAAGTTGTAGCTTTTCTTTTTTCCTTAATGGATTTAGCGGGAGCTTGTAATAATTTAGTATTTGTGTATTCTTTGGCTTCTGCTTCCGATACCTTTGCCGAAGAAACCACAGAGCTACAGGAGTTAATTCGTGCTTCTGCTAGACAGGAAAGGGTCTTAAGTCCTTCAACGGATGTAGAAATCTACAACATTGTTAAACAACGCTTATTTACAAGCGTTAGTGGCGAAGCAGCAGAGAAAGCAGCATCCGAATATTTTAGTGCTTGTCGTGCCAGTAGAGTTAATCTACCTGATGCCTGTAAAGACGCTAGATACAGTCAGGCGATCGCGTCATCCTATCCGTTTCATCCCGAATTATTTACCTTATTAACGAAAAAGATTGCTTCGATACCAGAATTTCAAAAGACTAGAGGCGCATTAAGGTTACTGGCTCAGGTAGTTAGACATTTATGGCGCGATCGCAGCAATTGGACACCGATGATTCACACTCACCATATACCCGTAGGTTTGGACGAAGAAATAACTAACGACCTAACTTCCAGATTACAACGTCCGCAAATGCGTCCACCTATAGGAGCAGATATTTATAATCCCAATGGTCGAGAAGCTTATGCTCAAAAACAAGATGAGGAATGGATTGCAGCCGATAAACCACCTTTTTCTAGTTGGGTAGCTAGAACAATCTTTTTGCATTCTCTCACTCAGGGAATTTCTTCTGGAATAAAAAGAGCAGAATTGAATTTATCATTACTAACTCCTGGGTTAGAAGTTAATTTCGTCGATCGCGCCCTCGAAAGATTAACATCCGTAGCTTGGTATCTCGATGACGATCCGATTACTTCTACGTCCCGATTTAAAGAAGAACCATCAATAAATAAAATTGTTACCGAGGAGAAAGAACAAGTAGGGCGTAGTGAAGCCAAAGATGATTTGCGATCGCGACGGGATAGTATTTTTGCCAAAAAAATATTTACGCCGATTTTTTCTCCTGAAGGTTCTGGAGATGTAGACGATGTTCCTGATACTGTCGCTCTTTGTCTGATTGATTTTGACGAAGCGACGGTGGTTAACTCTACTGATAGTCCACCTCATATTGTCGAGCAGATTTTTAATAACACTGGAGAATCGGGTAAATTTCGTCTTTACAAAAATCGTTTATTATTTTTGATTGCTAATAAGCAAGAAATTGAACGAGCAATTGATAATGCTAGAGAATATAAGGCGATTCAAAATATTCTCAAAAATCAGACTCGTTTAGAAGATTTATCGGGTACGCAACAAAAGCAACTTAAAGAAAGAGAGGGGGCAAAAAATTTAGATGTGCGGATTTCTCTGACGAATGCCTATCGTCATTTGTTTTATCCCAGTAAAGATGAAGTTAAAGCTCCTACTGGGTTAATGCACTATGTTTTACCTGCTCAAGATTCGAGTACCGTCAAAGGTAATAGCAATCAGCAATCTATTATTCTCAAAGCTCTCAAAGACTGCGAAAAAATTCGACCTGAAGGTTCTAAGCCTTTTGCCCCCGTTTATGTTTTACAGAAAGTTTGGAGTAAAGGTTTAGACAATTGGACGACTAAAGCGTTAAGAGATACTTTTGCTAAAAATTTGAATCTCAATATTTTGCTGGATGCCGAAATCTCTATGCTGCGGGACACCATCCGCCAGGGATTACAGGATGGTCATTGGGACATGGAGGTAGGGGAAAAGGTTTATATCAAAACTGATGGCAAGTTGTCTCTGCCAGAAACCATCGAATTTAGCGATCGCATGGTTCTCTATCGTCGCGGAATATTAGAACCACCCGAACCTAGAGTAATAGAACTGAATGCTCAAGTAATGCCCAGTAGTGAAACAACAAAACCCGTCAGAATTAGCTGGAAAGCAAAGGGAGCGTTGAAAACTAGCCTTTATCACGATGGTACTTTAGTAACTCAAGAGTTTCGTCCTCGCGATGAATATGAAACCGCAATTAGCAGTACATCAATCTTTAAGATACTCGCTGATTATGGCAACGGAGAAACAGCAGAACAAGAAGCCCGTGCTGTAATTTCTTCAAAGGTCAGAGTAAAAGAAGCAAATGGTACTCACAGCTTTGATGCTAAAGGCAATAGCAGTACAGATACTATATTTGATTATCGATCGCCCATTATCGAACTTGACGGCACAGTTAATAAAGTTTTTACTGGCTTAATTGATTTGTGTGGCGATCGCAAAGTTCAAGAAATTGAGTCTTTAGAAATATCCGTAGACAAACTCCTCGACTACCGTAAATTAGGAACGGCTATTGCTTTACTAAATCGCTTTTCTCCAAAAATAGATCAAACTGCGACTATTCAAGCAGGTAATGACCAGTTTGTACGTTTAGAGTACCAAGGACAGGTAAGAGGCTTTCAAAGCTTTTTCAATACCATTAACGGACTACTAAATAGTCCTGAAGCCCAGGCTGATGTAAATCTAAAGTTGATCTTTGATTTTGAACCTAGTATTTCTCCTCAAAGCAAAGAATTAAACGATATTCATCAAGCACTCAAACGTAATCCAGCAGAACGAATTTCTCTTAACGCCAAAGTTAAGTATTGAATTATTGTTCCCTTCCTAGTGCGAGCAAGATGCTCGCTGGTATCTAATTTTTATCTTGGAGTAACACGGCTCGTGCAAGAATTTCAATTAAGAGTAATCCCTACAGATAATAATAATTTTGCATTAGAACTATATCAGTGTGCTTATAAAAAAGCAGGTGAAAAAAAGCGTCCTGCTGCATTTAAAATTGGGTGCTTAAAAGGTAATACTTTAAATGCGATTAAACAAAATATTTACGACATACTAAAAGCTAATAATTACGATCCAAAAACACTTTCAGCTAAACGTCAGAGCAATTATATTTTGTCAGAAGAATCAGGGGTGCAAACAGCAATTCTGTTTCAGACTTTGCAACCGCTAAGTCATGGCGATCGTATTAATAAAATTGCCTCTGGTATTTCGGCTATGAGCAATGAAGAGGCTCATTATTGGTTTGCCATGATCGCCAATGGAAGAAAGAAAAATGCTCTCAAGGCTTTACGGGTTTTATTTGGAGAATGAAAGTAATTTTTAGTTCGTAGTTCGTAATTCGTAATTACTTTTGCTTGAGTTTTTTTGTGGAAGAGACAAGAATTTTTCCTATTTGATTTGCTTCGTCTAACAGGGGTGCAAACTTGTCTTTGGAAACTAAATTAGATTCAATTAAAAGTTCTAGCCAGTATTGAGTCTCCCTACACTCTTTAAGTCCAATTTCCAATTTGTTAACAAAATCCTTATTTGATTGCGCGGATTGTGCCTCGCGAACCATAGCTCCAACACTTGTCGCAGATCTAAACAACTGTTTTCCAATAATTCTGCATTCATCATTTTGCTTTTTAAGCCATCCATAAGCGCAGAGGCGAAGCCTCAGATCGTCGTTTTACGACGACTAAAAAAGCTTTGCTTTTTGCATTATTTTTAGCGAGAATTGCTTTGTTCTATCAGTAATTGGGATAGTGCTTGACATAAATAAAATCAACTAAAATTAAACTACGAATTACAAATTACGAATTACGAATTACAAATTACGAATTCATCAAAAAGAGGATCGCCAAAAGTCATCAATCTTAAAGATGGCTTTTCATCGAATACTTTGGGATAAAAAGTTACGGAATGTGTTTTATTTTTATAAGTTAGTTCCCAGATGCGATCGCCCTTCGATTCAAAAAAGATATTTTCAGCTAGTAAGATCTGAGAGTTAGTCAATAGTGCTTCTATTTGTTCTGGAGTAACAGGACTAGAAACAAGTGGTTTACGGATTTCTTTTAAGTCAGCTTGAACATCCATTGCGCTCATTTCCTCTAAGTCAGGGCGTAAGGGTGGAGTCTCCAACACCTGCTCGAATTCTGCTAGTAATACTCCTTCTTCTTCAGGATCGGCACTCATTACGGCTTGCTCGATAAAGGTGGGAACTTGCGCCAGAATCGGTTGTAAATTGCCGACTACAGTTTGAAAAGCATCAATGCGATCGCGCAGTTTTCGATATACTTTTGCTTCTACTGTGCCGTCATAGTAAAAGTTATGAATATGAACTGTGGGATAAACTTGACCGATGCGATCGATTCTACCGATACGTTGTTCTACTCGCATGGGATTCCAAGGTAGATCGTAGTTGATTAATACTCCACAGGTTTGAAGGTTTAAGCCCTCGCTGGCAGATTCAGTACAGAGTAGCAGTTTAATTGTTCCTTCGCGAAATTGTTTTTTGATTTGTTCTTTGGGTACTGTTTGCCATTCCCCATCTCGATATAGTTCGCCCCCTCTTCCTGAATAACAAGCTACTTGAGAACCATATAGCTGTTGTAGGTTCTCTCGTAAATAGTCCATCGTGTCGGTATATTGGGTAAACACGATCGCACTTTCCCTTTGACTTAGTTCTTGGCGCAAAATAGTTAGGAAATGGGACAGCTTGCTATCTTCTCCTGTATTCTCAAATTGCCGTAGTAAATCTTCTAGATATTCAATTTCTTTGGGATCTACTGGTTCTTCTAGATAGGCTTCCAAACCTGTAATTACGACATCATCGGCATCATCCAAGTCGCTAAGGTCGTCTTGGGTAATATTGTTAATGCCTTCTAAGCGTCGTTGTAAAGACTCGCGAATGGCATAAAAGGAACTAGTCAGACGTTTGCGATACAAAGTCATCAAGAAGCCTAAAGCCTTACGATTTTCTTTCTGTGCCAATTTATAAAAGTGACGTACATAATCGCTTACAGCTTGGTATAAAGGTACTTCTCGATTTGGTTCGAGAGCGATCGCATTATCGCTAACTATTCTTCGAGGAATATCCCGATCTAAAATACCCAGTTGGTAATATTGCCTCAAAGTATCGCGGGTATGGCGAAACATTAAATCTTTAAGAGGGGTGTTAACTGTTAGATAATGACGGGAAGCGTTGATAAATGGTGTGTCCTTGGCTAACTTTTTGGGATTAACAATACTTTTGCCATCTTTCCAGGTATCTCGCAGCTTATAAGCCATCATACGATCGCCATTAACTAAATGTTCTCCCAAACGGCTGCATTCAGTACCACCGCGACAAAAATAATCAACAGACATGGTTTGCCAGAACTCTAAAGTGTGGCTATCTGGTTTATCTGAGAGTGAGGAGAAGTAATTGCAGAAATTTTCGCCATAACTCCAATGTCCTTCTAATCCCAAAATGTCCAATAGATCGAATACTTCTATGGGATCGATTTGCATCGGCGTAGCAGAAAGGAGAATTAGAGACTCGGTTTTGGTTCTTAACTGCTGCATTAACTGAAGCAAACGATTAGGGGTATCTTTACGCTGTTGGGGACTTTTACGGCGGGCGTGATGTGCCTCATCGAGAATAACTAAATCCCAAGGTTCGGCTGCTAACAGTTCTTCGATTCTTTCAGTGCGTCGGACTAAATGAGAAGAGGCTAAAACTAAATCTTGAGTGTTCCAGGGATTTAATGCTGGTTTAGTGGTTTGCCCGTAACAGTCTTTAAATTTGCCTTGGCTATAACTCCAAAAGTGGAGATTAAACTTTTCTCTCAATTCTTCTTGCCATTGGGGTTGAACGCTAGCAGGGGCAAGAACTAAAACCCGTTTTACTTTTTGGCTGACTATTAAATAGCGCAGAATCAAACCAGTCTCAATAGTTTTCCCTAAACCTACCTCATCGGCGATGAGAAAACTACAGGGAAATTTATCGGCAACCCGACGCAATATTTTAAGCTGATGCGCCCAAGGTTGAATGGGAATCGATTTAAGACAAAAATCTAAGCAACCTGGATGATTATGGAGATTGAGTAGCTGGCTAAACGCTTCTTTTTCTTTTTGAATCTCAGAAGGGCTTAGAAGTCGAGAACTGGTAGCTCTTGAAGTTGCAGAATTATCTTCTGTTATCGATTTCTGAATTGCTAAATCCTTCCTGTCTTCTAGTTTTAAATCATCTTCTTTGTTCCAGATTGGTTTAGTGCTTGGCGTGTAGCGTAAAAGTTTTTGCTTGACTGCTTCGGGTATGGCAAAAATTGCTACATTGGGCGACAAATCATTCCAGAGTTGTTCAAACCGATAGGCTTCCTCATTAACCCTTTCCAAATCGCGATCGCCTTCCCAATCGCAGTAAACATGAAACGATTCAACATTTCTCTCCCAACCGCTTAAAGACTCATTATTTGAGCCACTAAAAGCAATGCGATCGCCTTTACTATCGGTAAAAATACCAACTTTTTCATGAAAAATATGGTTTGGATCGAGTAAGCGATCGCTTTCAATGGGAATATCTTTATCTTTAGTAGGAACGGCAATTTTAATATCTAAATACTCGTACTTAATCAGCCAGCTAAGAATCTCGAAGTGTTTTAGCTGAACAAAATTCTCTGGTGCTTGTAAATCGGCTTCTAAACGAAATGCTAAAGCCTCTCTCAGTTCATAACCCTTCTCAATTGCTGCTATATCCTGGGGGCTAAACTGACAGCCCATAATCAAGCGCATCTTACCCCGATTGTGCAGCATTGCCCCAATTCCTCTCGCTACTTTGCTGAGGATGGCACTACCAAAAAATCCTGACTTGCGATCGTAGTTTACCGCGCATTCCAAAGCAGGAATATAAAAATCGGCGATGGGATTATTTTCATTGCTGGAGTAGCTAATGCGCCAAGAGCGATCTTGTAAATACATGAATTGAGAGTTATAGGGCTATTTCTCAATTCAATGCTTTATTTATGCTTCAGTCTGTGAGTCAGATCGCATCTCATTTGTGTCAAAAAAGCTAAAGATAATATACTAAAGATAATTCTTAATCCAAAAGATTTGATTGGAGCAAAATAACTTGACTCAGTTAAAGTTTGTAGATCTTATTGAACGAGACAATTTACAGCAAAAAGATAAATTATTTATTTGTTCTAATACCTCTTGGGATGAATATGAAGCAATTTTGCAGCAAAAAGCTAACTCTTCAGCCTATAGAATTTCTTTTTCAAATGGGGTTCTCAAAATAATGTCTCCCAGTCGCAATCATGAAATAATCAAAGATTTTGTTTATTTACTTATTGTTGCTTACTGCGATGCGATCGAATTAGATTATTATCCTCTCGGCTCAACTACACTCAAACAAAAAGATAAATCTGTAGGAAAAGAACCAGATACCAGCTTTTGTTTCAATAATTTGAAGCAAATTCCTGACTTGGCTGTAGAGGTTATTTTTAGTAGTGGTAGTGTGGAAGATTTAGAAAAATATCAGAAACTGGGTGTTAAGGAAGTTTGGTTTTGGATTAATAATCAGTTAGAAATTTACGTACTTGTTGGTGATAGCTATCAAAAACAGAATAAGAGCGATAATTTAGCTAACTTAGATGTAAAGCTATTGAATAAATATATTAATCAGGTATTAACTGGCAATCCAAGAATACTAAAAAAAGCTTTTTTGAAAGAGATTAGTTAATATTAATTCTGATTAACTAAACTAAAAATGAGTCAAATAGATTTTACTAATTTATCTTCGTATAGATCCAATTCCTCAGTCAAAGCAGTAAGTTCGTCCAATGACTGACTTCGCTTCGCATCAATTTTAGCCCTATATTCATACAAATCTTTGGCTGATATTCTTCTATGCTTGCCAACTTTGCGATAGGGTATTTCTTCAGACTCAAGTAGTTTGATTAAATATGGTCGAGAAACATTGAGTAGGCTGGCTGCTTGTTGGGTACTTAATTCAGCTAACTTTTAAAATTTAAAGCAACCCTATCAGTATCAGGAATCTAACCAATCTTCTAGCTGCAAGCCGTCGATGTTAATAAAATTTGGAATATAGCAGAGGTAAAACTGTCGAGTAAACTTGTTTAAAGCTTGGGGATGGCGATCAATAATAGCAATACAAATATTCGTATCTAGTAAATACACTTATTCTGTTTACAAAATACTCACTTCGCCGTTTATTTTCTCATTTCGTTCGGTTTCTAACTCAGTTAAAACAGCAACTAGTTCTTCTGTATCTTGACGTGGTATTGCTACAAATTGCTCTAATTTTTCTTTCCTCTGTTTCTTACTCATTTTCGGATAGTTGGCAATTTCCACCACAACTTCCGTACCGTCTGGTATATTAACTGCTTCTGATAGCTGAATGGTGTTACCTTTAATAATTCCTTTGACTTTCATTGCGATCGCTTTTCCAACTTATTCTTCTTAAACTATAGAGTTGTTCGATTTTCACAGAAATTACGAACTACGAACTACGAATTTCAAAACAGTTTTTTTTGTTCCATGACAACTTTGGCTTTAATTTCATCCATTGATAGCCATAGTGAAGTTAAGGTTTTGTGTTCTTCGGTTTTGGTGGGCATTACTTTAAAAGCAATTTCCAAGGTTTTCATCAACATATCGTTGTTATTTAACCCTGTTTTTTGCATGAAGTTTCTGACTAATTGGGGATTTTGTTCTTCTTGGTAAATAGCGATAATGGCGTGGAGGGCATCGACTAAGTAAAGGTTGGAGAAGTTATCGGCATCGGCGGAGAATGCTCGTTTTTTGTGTCTTTGTTTGGGGGTAAGGATAGTACAGTTACCGCTTTTAGAGGCTAGCAGTTTATAAGTTTTGGCTAAATCGTTCACGTCAAAACCACCTACCGCTAGGGCTAACTGTCGGGCTTCATCGAAAGGGAATTCGCGGGCTTTGAAGGCATCCCAAGCTAGCAGATACCATTGAGTGAGGGGATCGAAACCTGCGGTGTCGGTTTGTACCAGCTTGCGGAAACGATAGTTAGCTATAGCTTTTCTGGCTTCGGCAAAAGCAACTTCGGGGCGTACTTCTGCACCGCTACTGTCTAAGATAGGATAGGAACGAGAGAAGAGGTTTAAAGCCGAACCAAAAGCACTGAGATACAGATCGATACCCGTAATATCATTCTCTTCAAATTCGGGGGCGCGTTGTTCGACGAGGTTAGCTACTTCAGGGCGCAAGTCATCCCACCAAGCTTGTTCGGCATCAGGATCTCGTTTGCGACAGACTAACAGTACGGTACTAGAAACTGAGTTTTTCTTAGCTTGGTGTAAATTCTGCGGGTTTTCGGTACTCACAGCCCAAGATGCCGTAATCTCAAAGCCAGCATCAATCAGGGATTTAGTCAGCACATCCCACGCCCCAGATTCTTTGTGGTTGAACTGTACCGTCATTACCCCGTCATCCCGTAAGACGCGATAGTATTCGCTAAACGCTAGCTGCATCTTGGCTTCATAGTCTTGTTTCGCTAGTTCTTCTGGGGATGCACCCATGTTACGGAAGCGAGAAGGATTAGCCACCGCTTCGCGATCTTTATCTGTAAGTTCAGACCAAAATAGATCGGGAAATATATCCCCTAACGTGCGTTTTTGCCAGACATAGAAAAAGTCTGAAAGTTCTGCGTATTGGATGGTTGAATAGTAGGGAGGGTCAGTTACGATTGTGTCTACGGAATTATCGGGAATGTGAAACAGACTATCTGCTGATGCTGCATCTATTTGAATTGATTTGTGATCGTATTGTTCTAATCCTGGGATAGTTGATGAGTTAAATTTTGTGCAGATTAATCCACATAGTTGATAATAATCTGATGCAAAAACATCCGCACATTCTATCCATAATCTATTAGAGCCGTTAGTTTCTGGATAACTCCACATGAGATTCAGTGAATGTTGTGTCGATGCCCTTTGGACAGAAATTCTTCCAGATACCCAACCGCTAAGTCGGCAATTTTTGTCAACACATCTATCTAAAACTAAAGATAAATAAGTGATTATAGCTTCTACTTTCTCTGGTTCATATTCTATCTGTAGCTTAGATTTTGCTTCGTTGATAATTTCTACATAGGTAACAAGAGTTAAAAGCTGACGCGGATTAAACAATTTATCCCATCTATCTAATCCCTTTTGAATCATTGCACATCTTTCAGCAGTCATGTGACCATAAGGAACTTGTATATCAGGACTTAAACTTTCTAAATGCCATCTATCTATATTTGGTTTAATATATCTATTAGCTTTCTCTAAACCTTCTAAATCTAGTTTGTTAGGAATTCTAAATCTTAATCCGCCTTCACCTTCTTTATACGCTACTGCATATAATTGATGACCTAATCCTTTTGTTCCACCTTGACTAACGATATAGTCATATTCAATCACATTATTACAATTAAGACATTTACCAACACCTCTACTAATAGTTGTTGTGGTACTCGGATCGTATTCTCCGTCATCAGTTTCAATTGTTGTCCCTTTACCTTTTCTTCCCTTAATCAATTCAAAATCAACTCGCTTATTTTCAGGATTAGGAATAGGCTTTACTGCATACCAATCACTTGTAACTTTTCTTTCTTTTCCTTTCCCCGCATAATTACTTGTCTTACTTAACCACCAATTAGGACTAAGAGGAACAACCGACTCACAATGAGGACAAACAACCGTATGCGCCCAAAGATAATTCTGTACTTTCTCCCCTTCGTTAGAAGGAAAAAACTCAGCTAATCTATCTTGTGCTTCATCGCCAACATACTTGACCCATTTATCGATATCCTGCTGTAAATCCGCCCCAAACTTGAGGGGATATTCCATTGCAGCTTTCATCGTCACCACCGCCACAGGATTTAAGTCAGAAGCGAGGACATTTAAACCATACCTAGCTGCTTCAAAAGGTATACTTCCTCCTCCTGCGAAGGCATCTAAAACTACAGGCTTTCTTTTACCCCAAACCTTGTCGCAATATTCTTCTAATTTCTCAATAATTCTGCTGCTAGGAGGAGTTTTGTATAACTTAATCGGTTCTTTCTTTTTGAGTAAAATTCCGTCTTTTTCTGGATGCAAACCCAACAAATATTCAAACTCCTCCATCGAAATATCTGCGGGTAATAGAGAAGCCAAAACCGAAGCGCGAGAAAAGGATAACGGCTTGCGAGAATACCAACGATGTAACCCCTTAAAAGGATTCCCCCCGTGTTCGTAATATACCTGCTGATTGAGAAGCTTTACAGGCATAATTTTTTCGATAAATACTGGGGGACGATTCATAGGAATAGAGAATAAAGAAGTTACAGAAGTTCAGGAGTAGCCCCCCTAGCCCCCCAACTTTGGGGGGAACAAGAATAATTCACTGTTGAAAGTCCCCCAAGATTGGGGGCTTCAATGTAGCTATTAATAACTTTCAAGTAATATAAAAAGTATTATTATTTATATAGAGGTTATATGAACTCCTATGTCTAATAATTCCCAAAAACAACGTATATCAATCACCGTAGATTCACAGTTACTTGAAGAAGTAGACCAAATGACCAAAAACCGTTCGGCTGCGGTGGAAGAAGGTTTACATCTGTGGCGCAAACAACAAATCGAAGAACAATTACGCAACTTCTATCAAAATCGTTCCCAGGCAGATATTGAGTTTGAACAAGAATGGGCGCAGTTTTCCCAAGCCCAAATGGAAGAAATTTTGGACGAGGAAGGATTGTAAGTGGTCGATTCCTATCCTCGTCAGGGTGAAGTTTATCTAATAAGAGCTTTAAAAACTTTAGGCGATACTAAAAAACGCCCTGCTGTGGTTATTTCCATATAATTTTTTTAGATTAATTTAATCTGGTAAGTTTTATCAGATAATAGAAACTGAAGTTTGCAAATCAAAATAGGTTACAGTGAAAAAGTTAATTCGCGGTCTAGATAAGTTTAGGCAAAAATACGTCACTACCCATCAAGAACTTTTAGAACAGCTTTCCCATGGGCAAACACCGAGAGTCTTATTTATTACCTGTTCTGATTCTAGAGTCGCTCCCAACTTAATCACCGATACCGATGTTGGGGAACTATTTGTCATTCGCAACGCGGGCAATATTATTCCTCCCTATGGTGCAGCTAACGGCGGAGAAGGCGGAACAATTGAATATGCGATTAGTGCTTTGGGTATCGAGCAAATAGTTGTCTGCGGACACTCTAACTGTGGTGCGATGAAAGGGCTGCTCAAGCTAAATAAGCTACAAAAAGATATGCCTTTGGTTTACGATTGGCTTAAACACGCCGAATCTACCCGTCGTTTAGTAGAAGAAAACTATTCTCACTATAAAGGAGAGGATCTAATCGAGGTTTTGGTAGCGGAAAACGTGCTGATTCAAATTGAAAATCTCAAAACTTATCCCATGGTAAGATCCAGACTGCACCAGGGAAGACTTAAAATTTATGCCTGGATTTATAACATCGAAACAGGAAATGTTTTAGCTTACGATGCTCGCACTCATACTTACATTCCTCCCGAAGGTCAATTAATCGAAGAAGATGAAACAGTACGATCTTTTGTTACCTGTGGCGACACTAGATCCCTAGAACCAATTAAAAAAGAACTAGAGGCTTTACTAAAAGTTACACCGCAAACACCTAGTGCAGCAGAAGAAGTCACCGAATCGCTGATGACTTTGTTCGATCGAGCTAGACGGATGGGCATGAATAATATTGAGTTACAAAACTACCATTCCTTGTTTTCCGAATCAGTGCAGCTGTGGGCGGAAACAATCTATTCTCGCGCCTAATGCTGGTATGACAGTAAAGTAGAATGGTGCGGGCTGAAGAGGGGACTAGGAGAGTGGGAGATGGGGAAGTAGAAAGTAAGAAGTAAGAAGTAAGAAGTAAGAAGTAAGAAGTAGCTACTCGTAACCATCAACCCCTAACTATTTGCGAAGCTACATGCGGGGATTACCCCTTTGTCCCTTTAGGGACTAACTCCGAATTCCGAACTCCGAATTCCGAACTCCGAATTCCGAACTACTAACTCTGAACTACTAACTCTGAACTCAAAAACAACAATTAGATTATTTAACTAACAAACATTATGGAAGTTATTCCCGCAATAGATTTGCTGGACGGTAAATGCGTTCGTCTTTATCAAGGAGATTACGATCGCGCTTCAATATTTAACGATAATCCTGTAGAAGTAGCCCGCCAATGGTTACAAGAAGGAGCAACTAGGCTGCACGTGGTCGATTTGGACGGAGCAAAATCGGGAGAATCAGTTAACTTATCCGTAATTGAGGCGATCGCCCAAGCAGTTGATATTCCCGTCCAGGTAGGAGGCGGATTGCGCGATCGCTCTGGAGTAGCCAGATTGTTGAATACGGGAGTACAAAGAGCTATTTTAGGCACTGTAGCTGTAGAAAAACCAGAGTTGGTCACAGAATTATGCGATGAATTTCCCGAACAAATTGTCGTCGGCATCGACGCTCGTAACGGCAAAGTAGCTACTAGAGGCTGGCTGGAAACTTCAGAAGTCGCAGCGACAGATCTGGCGCAACGCATGGCACAACAGGGTGCAGCAGCAATTATTTATACTGATATTCACCGCGATGGTACGTTATCTGGTCCTAATATGGAAGCTTTAAGGGAATTAGCCGAAGCGATAGATATTCCCGTAATTGCATCTGGAGGGGTAAGTTCTCTGACAGACTTATTGAGTCTTTTGAGTTTAGAATCCGCGGGTGTTACTGGGGCGATCGTTGGTCGCGCTATTTATACGGGCGATGTCAGCCTTAAAGAGGCAGTGCGGGCGGTGGGGGATGGTCGTTGGCAGGATGTTCCTCCCGATAGCGGTACTTTTATTGTTTGAGCGAATTCACATAACTAGGTTGGTGAGCGCAACACTACACATTTCTTAATTTTTCACACTTTAGCTGTAACATATTACACGATTATCGAGCTTTAAATCTCTTATAGCCTGCAATGCCGAGTTTGTGTCGGCTAATCTCGATCTTCTTAATTTAATTGTGTAGTTTTACCACGGCGATTATGTTGACCGCTAAGAGCTTGATCAAGACCAATCGAATTCAGGCAACACCGTTATTATTTGCCCTGTATTTTGTTTCTGGATTTACCGCCCTGCTGTATCAGGTAGCTTGGCAGAGAATGCTGGGCTTGTTTTCGGGTTCGGACGTTCGTTCGGTAACGATTATTGTTGCTTCCTATCTTTTGGGGTTGGGGTTGGGAAATTTAATCGGTGGCTCGACAAGCGATCGCCTAACAAATCGTCAGTGCGTAATGGTTTATGGTTGCTGTAATTTGGGAATTGCCAGTTTTGCCCTAGCCAGTCGCTTTATTTTTTACGATCTGCTGTTTCTCAGGCTGCAATATTTGGCACAGTCTCTAACAGTGACTTTAGGAATCGTTTTGATCAGTTTGTTGATTCCTACAGTTTTAATGGGAATATCCTTACCCATGCTGTCTAAAGCAATCAATCGTAGTACCGATGGTGCTGCGTCTTTAATTGGCTGGCTCTATGGCTTTAATACTCTTGGTTCGGGGCTGGGTACTTTAGTTTCAGGCTGGTATATCGTCGGCACTTTGGGCTATGCCAGGACGGTCTATTTAGGTGCATCCTTTAGCACCTTTGTTGGTCTATCGGCATTAGCTTTAGCCTCTCAGTTTCCCAACTATAGTTTCCGCGAAGGGAAAAGTATTTCTAAACCCGAAATAACTTCAAGTTTTGAGCGTTCCAATTCGATTCAGTCTGCGGAAACGCTGAAATCTTGGTACGTGCTGATTTTTTTAGCGGGTTTTACCGCAATTTCTTGGGAAATATTGTGGTTTAGAGTCTTAGACATTGCCCTCCAGTCTAATGCTTATACCTACGCTCATTTGTTGGCTTTCGTTCTAATTGCTAGTGCCATCGGCAGCATGATTGGTGCTAAAGCCGTTGCTTATATTCGCCGTCCCAAACAAACATTTTTAATCATTCAAGGTATTATTGCTCTCTATTCAGCGATCGCTATTTGGGGAATCGGTCTTTATTGGCAAGCCCATCCTGATTTGCGTTCTGGTGAAGGATTTATTAATCCTAGTAATATAGGCGCGGAAGTACTGTTTAAATATTTAGTTATTCCAGGAGTCATGACGATCTTGCCCAGCTTGTTGATGGGCTTTTATTTTCCCTTAGTACAAAAAGCGGTACAGCAAGATAATCGGCAAATTGGTAAACGGGTTGGCTTGATGCTGCTGGCAAATATTTTGGGGAACACTTTAGGTAGCTTATTGACGGGCTTGGTGTTAATCGGCTGGTTGGGAACGGCGGGTTCGATCAGGCTATTGGTTGCCATCGGGTTGGGATTTCTCTTGACCTTGCGACTTAAATTAATCAAGAACCTGTTGACTATTATTTTAATTCTGATTTCTGCTGTGGCGATCGCCATCTTTCCTAACAATAATCGCCTTTGGGCTGCTCTCCATGCCGTTGCTCCTCAAGACTATTTTATAGTTGCCGAAGACTCTACCAGCGTGGCTGCGATCGCCGAAACTAAAGGTGAAGGAAGATTACTCGCTAGCGGTCAAATGCAGGCAAACTTTCCTTATCTGCATATCCACGGCTTGTTAGGTAGCATACCTGCTTTGCTGCACCCCAATCCTACCGAAGTGATGATTATCGGTTTGGGTTCTGGAGGTACGCCTCATACCATTGGGATTAACCCCGTAACTCAAGAGATTAAAATCATCGAACTGTTAGGGGCAGAACTACCAGTATTGCAAGAATATGCTCAAAAACCCGCGGGAGAAGCTTTAAAATACTTATTTCAAGACCCGCGCTATAAAATTATTATCGGAGATGGTCGTCGAGAATTAACCGTCAGCGACCGAAAATTTGACATTATTGAAGCGGATGCTATCCAACCCTGGCGATCGCGCGCAGGGATGCTTTATTCCCAGGAGTTTTTTCAAGAAGTGCGATCGCGCCTCAAACCTGGAGGCTTTTTTGTGCAGTGGGATGTCGGTTCGGGGGCGCAACAAACTATGCGAAGCGTCTTTCCTTACGTTACGCGAGTTGGTATGGCAGGAAACCTGTGGATCTTAATTGGTAGCGAAGAGCCTGTGTCTTTTGATAAACAGCTGCTGCTGCAAAGATTAGAACAGCCCCAGGTTATTAGTTTTCTAGAACGGGTGAGAATCGAGGTAGATCGAGTACGTCAGGATGTACGCCAGGCTCAAGTCCAGATGTTTGATGATCGGGGCAACAAACCAGCGCCATTCAATACCGATCTATTTCCCCGTGGAGAATATTATTTAAATCGGTCATCGTGACCGCTTGGACAGATACACTATAGTTATAGTAAAAATCAAATGTTTGAACAGACAATCAGCCCGCACTCTCAGTCGCAGAAAGCGAAGCTTTCAAGTACGGCGCATCACAGAGCCGATCGGCTCAAAGTTGCTTCGCAACGCTGGCGCGAATGCGCCGTCCATCGTCTCGCAAAGCGAGACTCGAGTGCTTCGCACTCGTTCTAGCGACGCTCTGCGCGAATGCGCTGCGAAACAAGGCTGAGAGGCTTCATACTATACTTTTGCTACGGAAAGCAGATCTGGCTCTACTATATTAAAAATGCGATCGACACTTACGTCTTCAACATTTTGAACGATACCGCTGGGCCATTCGATTCTAATCTCATCCACTATCGTATTTTCTGCTAGCCCAAAATGTAGCCGAGAATCATTCTGAACTCGATCGTGCATTCCTCCCGATTGTTGTCGCAGTTGAGTAATTCCTCCTGCGCTAACGTATACTTTGGCACCGATACCATCTCGATTTGAAGCTACTCCTTCGAGGTCAATTTTTAACCAGTGATTATCGTTGCCTTGGTTTTCTAAAAGTTGATAAGGAGCATTTTGACTGAGTAAGAGAGGAAAATCTCCGTTAGTAACAAGTAAATCGAGGAATCCATCATTGTTATAATCGGCAGTAGTAACCGTATCGCCAATACCCAAATTGCTGCCCCAAGCATCGCCTAAATTCTCGACAGCTTGAAAAGTACCATCACCCTGATTTTCATAAAGTACATTGAGTTCATTTCCCGCAGCATTAGAGGTAACTACATACAGATCGACATCCATATCATTATCAAAATCTCCAGCAACCGAACTAACACCTGCTGTCCTGACACTATTAATTCCCGAACCATCAGTTCGATCTAATAACCTAGAACCATCGTTAAGCAACAGTATATCGGGACTAGGAGTAAGGTCATTGTTAAAGGCGATCGCTAAAAATTCCTTGATTATTAACATAAAGTCGATTGGCAATCTGTAGGTCTTCAAGATTACTTTTACCAGCATCTGCTCCTACTAGCTGAATTAAATCTAAATCCCCATCATTATCAAAATCAGCCCAGGCTGCACCATGAAAGTCTTCTTTAGGCTGATGCTCAAAAGCTTCTAGAGTAACATTTTCAAACGTACCATCTCCTGAGTTTCTGTATAATGTTGCGGAACGACCATGGTTTCCCGCCCATAGATCGGTAAAACCATCATTATCATAATCTCCCCAAGCTACACCATAAGAAGCTCCCGTATAGTTAATCTTACTTCTTTCAGTAATATCCCTAAACAAAAAAATTCTCCCTTTTTCAGACTGCTTTGGACTTATTTTTTAAAAGATTAATTGGTCAGCCCCTATTATTTAGAGCGCACTCAATGGTACACGCCATAATTGGAAGTTGCCAGTCGCAGATTAATCGAGCCAAAAAAGTAGAGATATGTTCTACACTACATATACGTTTGTGTTCTTTATGTATTGTTTAAATAGAATAACAAACCAATTGACATCCTCCCAGCGTCGGAGACGCGGGATTCCCTCAAGAATCTAGAGGTTCTACATTCAACGATTCGCCGTTAGACAGCAGGGTTGCCCCAACCGCCCAAGAGGGCAAATCTCCTGTAGCGTACCGCCAGTTGCTCATGGGGGAAACCCCCAAGACCGCACT
>JADEXJ010000221.1 GCA_015207195.1 Pleurocapsales cyanobacterium LEGE 10410 | reverse complement strand
TCGGCCTGGTTGAGGGCAAACAGAATCTGCGCCTCGGTAAATTTGGATTTTTTCATGGCAGTTAGCTTTGGTTGAAAGTAGCAAAACTGCCCGAAATCTCTATTTTAGAATGGCCCAGTTTTTCGGGGGGAGGTCATTGTTAGAGAGGCATATCAAAACGTGCATCATGCACAAATCAAAGAATAGTAATAAATCATACGAGTCTAAGCTCGACTCCTCAAAAAACTTATACTATTGTATATTAGAATAGTTCCAAAATATATTATGCGAACTTCGATTATTAATTCTTGTATGAGATAATAATTTAAACTCAGTAATTTTGATTCAATTCTATCTTAATGCTGTTTTCAAAGCATATTTATAATTCTTCAAAATTAGCTCTAAGTCACGAATCCCAATAGCAAAGTTTGTTCCATCAGGGTTATCGACAAAGCAGTAATTTTCATTCCTAATTACGGGGTTCAATAGGTTTTTTAACTGAGGTTCCATCTCTATCCTTCTAAAGGAATGAGTTCTGTAAGTGTTCCTCACTTTTTTTAAATCAGCTCTGCTCAGAAAAGATTGAAGCAACTCAATTCTTTCTATTAGCAAGAAAGCTTTTTCTACAGAAGACTTCATGTTGTAAATCTACATAAAGCCCAATGCGGGGCGGAAATCAAAATTCTGATGTATTGCATCTTGCCGAGCCTTTAACCTCTGATAGGTTGTGTCATAGCATTCTCCTTGGATTTTACTAAACACAAATAGTTCTTTTAAGTCCGCGGGAGTCATTGGAGTATTATACCACTCTGAGGCTTCGTATTTTGACTCAAGAGCTTGCGAAAACAAAAATTTATGGAATGCATTAGGCAAATCTGTTGCGTTTTTTTCAGGGGAAATTTCACAAAGTGTATCTACGCGTTGATGGCGGGCAATAATATTTGAGGGAATTCTCTCAGGGGAGTTGGTTGTCATCAGAAACATGATGTTGTCGCGAAGCAAAGGAGAGTCCAATAAGTTCAAAAGACTGGCATGTCCGTTTCTATGAGATACAAGAGAGGCAAGCTCTTCAATCAGAATGACAACAAGTCGATCCTTCAGGCAGCGATTGATGATGAGTTGACCATACTCATTAAGACGATCCAATTCAGATGCTGATCCGATTCTTATAACAACTGCATCTAAGTGAGAGATTAGCTCTTGAGATATAAAATCAATGAAGCGAGACTTGCCTGTACCATGTGATCCATAAATAAGGATGTTCCTTTTGAATCCAATAGAGTTTTCTTCATACCAAGATTTGTTATTGAGGAACCGAATGATTTCATCATAAACCTCTTTAAGGCCTTCATTATAGTCATGCATCGGGAAGTACCCATGGCCGAGGTAGTTAACCTCACTGTCTTTCATGGCTTGGTTCAGCAACGCATGGGTTTGATCGGTTGATACTGTTTCACCCAATATAAATTCGAGTTGATTCAAGAAATCGTCACTTTCGGTTTGTGATGGCAAAGAGCCCTTTGTAGATACTTTTGATAGAAGGAAGGGCTCATTACGGCTTGAAACAGGATAGTAGATACCTGCCTCCAAATGTGTAAAGACCCGCTGTTGAGGGAAACTATAAGCGCCACCATAGTCAAGGACAAGATTATTTATAAGACGGGGAGGTTGGATTTTGAATGCTTTTTTGGTTGTACTTGAGATCTCCAGAGAAATAGATGTGGGCATAGACAATTACCGTGGATTTATTGGAGGTTGTTTTTACAGATAGCAGGCTGCAATCAAACCACGTAGCTATGCTTTTATCTTATGATGATTGGAAAGATGGCTGGTGTGTGGCCCAAAAAATACGAAATTATCTGCATTTAATTTTCTATATCCAAAGAATTTTGCAATAATCTATAGGTGTTTAAGGCTTGTGAATTGACTTGTTCGATATTTAAATTGTTAATTTTACGACAGAGCTCTTTGTAGAGGCCAAACTTGATTCCTGATTCAAACTCCTTTAACGACTCCTTGATAAAGTGATATTCTTTATAATTTTTAAAATCTCTTGCCAATGTATTCTTTTGAGATTGTGTGCTTGAGCTGAATTTCAAGGCAAGATATTCCTGGCGGAATTGATCTTGGTTGTTAAAACGAGTTAGGTACTTCTGAAGTGTTTTGTCTCGTTTGCTTTTCCTCATTTCAAGAATGTTTTTCCCATCATAGATTAGAAGCCAATTTGAAAGCATATCCTTGTAGAGTGCTTTTGAAAGTTTTGCACGAAATATATCACTGAACCTTTTTATCCCTTTGCTATTGGTGTTAGCTAATTCGATGTGATTCTTTTTTTTGCCCTTGAACTTGCATTCCATCCTCATAATATTCCTGGGTAGTTCGATATTATGAACATCAAGGTATTGCTGAGACTTGTTATAAATCACAGCAAGCCTTTCAGAATCTGTATCAGACTCAATTTGGTAAAGGTCTCCCCTTTTATGAACCGAGAGGGTAGTATTGCCTTGATTCTTCAGTAGGTAGTATCGAGGGAAATTGATGTTGTATATAAGGTCGAGATAGGGCTTTACGGAATAATCTAATCTGATATCACATGAGATATCGACTCTTGATATTTTCAACCTTTCTATATCAAAGAGTTTCAATTTTGTAAAATGACGTATTACCTCGTTGAGCTTGTTGGTAAGTGTTGCTTCACTTATGGTCTCTGAAGGGAAACATTCATAAAGAAAGTTATTAAGATGCAGGTCTACATACATAAGGGGGTAATCTGCTGCTTTTCCTTTTAAACCTTTTTTTCTTGCTATTCTTAAAAAGGCTTTTGACGAACGAGTTGAACTTATTTCGTATGTGTAGTAATTGGAATTTAATTTATTCCTTTTGCATGTAAATCCAGGCAGAACTTGATATCTGTAGTTTACTGTATCCCAGGATTGTGCATCTCTTGTTGTATACAGCTTGATGCTGTCTACTGATGTAAGAGGGATGTCTGGATTGTTATAGTTGGTTTTTTCATCAACTACTTTAGATGGGGATGCATCTATTAGGTACTCAGTTATGTCATTGTGTTCTGATTTCATTTCTTTGATTATTTAAATTTTTAATATTTTACCTCTTCTTAGTTACATAGATATAGTTATATCTATGTATCAATCAGAGACCAAATGAGATTTAATGCATTCAACTGTATTATTGTTTAAGCATCGACTCAGGATGGAAAGTTTTTTTACCAAAAACCTAGTTTCAGGTAATAATGTATATTAATCTCAATTGCGTAAGGGAAAGGAAGGTGACCACTAAAGCAATTATTATGAGAGGAGGGTGCTACTGTTAATTAATATTTCGATTTCGAACCCACTCAATTATCTCTGATTCGTCAAATCGAAAGGTATTGCTACTTAATTGAATAGGTTTTGGGAATTTTAATTCCGGATCATTTCTCCAACTCCATATCGTTGTTCGGGAGACGGAGAAATATTCTTCTAATTCTGATAATTTTTTTAAATTCATATCATAAGTTCTGGATTTAGTTCATAGTTGCAAGGATTGTTACATACAGATCCGTTTACGTGAATACTGTTACATATTAATACATCTTAATTCCAAATAAGTTCCAAAAAATATATTATTTAATTAACTTTAGTAAGTGCCTATGGTAAGTGTTTAAGTGGAGGGACATCTCGTTAAATCTGTCATACTTATCATAAATATTAAATGAATTATTAGTTCTGCCTTGTGAATGATTCGATATCTTTTCTGCAACATCTCTCGGTGTCCCAACTTCAGATAACTTAGTTATTGCTGTTCTTCTAAGGTCATGTGGGGTGAAATCTTTAATTGAGGTATTATCTCTTATCTTTTTTTTCGCGTTACTGTCACTAACGATGTGAAAATCTTTACTTTTTGGCGACTGAAAGATGAATGTAGAATCTGGATTTGCTTGTTTCAGATTTAGAAGAATTTTTTCGGTTAATTCTGTTATTGGAATAACAAAAGTATTATTGGTTTTGACATTTTCAGCCGGGAATGTCCATTTGTTGTCTTGTAAATGATCCCATTTTGCAGACCAAGTCTCCGATTTCCTTCTCGCAATCAACAGCAGTATCTTATATAATGAGCCTAAAGGTTCATTCATTTCATCAAAAAAATGCCATAGTTCCTTGATTTCATTATTGCTGTAAACTCGCTCCTTAGGCCTCTCTTTAAATTTGTCAATATTTTTTGTTGGATCAAGAACATCAAAACCTTCTTTGATGTGGAAAGTATACAGACCAGAAAGAGTGGCTTTAAGTCGATTTGCTGTGATGGGGTGTCCTTCAATATTCGCAATTTGGTTTAAATACGTTTTTATTTCCCCCCTTGGTAGGTCACTCAACTTGTAATCCCCAAATTCAGGAAGTATATGGTCGTTAAGATATCGTATGTATTCGGTTTGGGTTTTAGGGGCAAGTTGACTGATATAATCCTGCATGTATCTCTCGGCAACAGTGGAAATGGTATTGGGCTTATTTGATTTACGTTCATCAATATCCACTTGCGGATCAAATCCCTGCTTGAGTTTGTATTTGGCTTCATTGACTTTGTCCCGCGCTTGCTTTAGTGTTATTTGGCCATATTCACCAAATGTTAAACGGCGTTTTTTCCCATCATAGTTGTACTCATATGAAAATGATTTTTTTCCAGAAGGATAGACCGTAAGCATAATCCACTCATGTGTTCGTCATAATACTCCTCACGTTTTTTTGGAGGCTTAATACCTCTGATAAATGGATCAGTTAATTTAATTTTTGGCATGGGTTTCTTCTTTTTAGGAAATTTGTGATCTTTCGAGTCTTGAAGTTTTGTTACGTAAATGTGTGTCTCGCCAAATTCCACTACAAATTCGGGGGAATATGGGGGGAATAAAATACTAAACACAACTAAACATCTACTAACTGAGATAAACAAATAAAAGTTATTTAGTATTTATACTCACAAAATATACTGCGCCCGTAGCTCAACTGGATAGAGCATCTGACTTCGGATCAGAAGGTTTGGGGTTCGAATCCCTACGGGCGTACTTATTAGATGTGAGTGCTGAAACCTGAGTCTTGAGAAAGTGATACCCAAGACTGAGGTCTCAATCTCATGACTATATTGCACCCGTAGCTCAACTGGATAGAGTATCCCGAAGCGTCGGGACGGTTACAGGTTCCCCCAAAGGGATGCCTTCGGCAGAATTGATTTGGTTAAATAGTGTTATTATTTATTGAAAATAGTTGCAGGCACAGGCCGCAGGAAGCAGGATTAAAATTATCCTGTTACTTGAAGCCTGAACCCTGCACCCTGAAATGCACCCGTAGCTCAACTGGATAGAGTACCTGACTACGAATCAGGCGGTTACAAGTTCGAATCTTGTCGGGTGTACTAAAAAAGGCTCCGTATTCAAGTTATGAAACGGAGCCTTTTTTGTGTCAGGAAATTAATGAACAGATCCGGTCGTTGATGTTCCGAAGCAGTGCTTCGGGGTTCTCACCTGACGGGTGTACTGATAAAAGCTCCGATTTCTTCAAGAAAAGAGGAGCTTTTTTGGTTCTGTCATCCTCTGACAGCAGACCGGCGGGCGGGCTCGTTCAGCTCCGGTTTGGGGCAGCTTCTGCATCGTTCAGGCTTTTAGCTGCACCAATCGAAAATTCCATAAAGAAGGTGGTGGATCCTTTCTGATCGATGTACCCGAAATCTGCCTCCAGCTGTCGGGTCAGCGTGGTGATCAGCTCCATACCGAGCTTCTTGTCAGCACTTTCCGGAAACCCTTCCGGCAGCCCCACGCCATCATCCACGATTTCAAGGCGGCAGGAGGATGGTTTTTTTGCGGTGAGCTGTACGTGAATCTGACCCTCTTTTCTTCCTGGAAACGCATGTTTTACGATGTTTGTGACTACTTCATTCACAACCAGGGAGCATGGAATCGCTTCGTTCACGCTGATATCAACCGTATCGGTTTGGAAAGAGAACCGGATTTCCGTTTCAGTTTTCATGGTCTCGATAACGGTTGCCAGCAGCTGCTCCAGGCTTTTTCCAAGATCAATTCGCGAAAAGCTGTTCGATTGATACAGCTGTTCATGAATATTGGCGATTGACTTGATCCGCATCATGCTGTCCGTCAGTTTTTCGGTCAGTTCTTCGTCCTCTTCCTGAAAAACCTGAAGCTGAAGCATCCCGGTTACTGCTGCAAGGTTGTTTTTGACGCGATGATGGATCTCCGCAAGCAGGGTTTCTTTCTCTGCAAGGGATTCACGGATAATTAACTCTGTGTCTTTCATCGGGGAGATGTCGAGCATTCCTCCCACAAATCGCAAGGGACGATTATTTCCGTTGCGTATTACAAAGCCGCGATCCAAAACCCAGGCATATTTGCCATCCTCTTTCTGAAACCGGTACTCTTCCTGCCATTCGTTAACGCTGTCTGATTGAATTGACTCCATAAATGAGCTTTTTACGCGCTCCAAATCAGACGGGTGAATTTTTCTGAACCAGGTATCCAGCGTGATGGAGTGCTGGTTTTCGGGAGTTTTCACCAGGTGATCATTTTCACCGCTCCAAAAATGAACATCATTTTCAATATCCCACTCCCATATCACTTCATTGGTGATTTTACAGATGGTGTTGTATCGTCGCTGGGTCAGGATCACCTCCTCATTCTTTTGCTTCAGCTCCTTTAGCGACTGATTGAGCTTCTTTTCAGAATCCCGAACCCTTGTGATGGTATCCTGAAGCCCGTCAAAAAGCATTGGAAGCAAAATGGCCGAGATAATGCTCAGAATAAGAGAATTGCTGGCGATGGTCAGCCAGGATGTTACCCGGTATTGGTCGCGCAGCTGATAATCTACCGCTCCGGTATGGATTAAATACGCATAGAGGGCAAAAATCAGGGCATTGACAAGAATGGTGTAGGCACCGGCCCTGTTTGAGGCAATAAGCAGCGCAAAAATCGTAATACCGTAGAAGTAGGTAAGCGCAGAGCCCAGGATGCCCAAGTAAAACAACAATACGATGGCGATAAAATACATCACGGCGAGAAAGAGCAGTTTCCTTGCCCAAAGCGTCAGGCTGGAGGAGAGTGCGGTGTATGCGGCGAAAAGAAAAGCAGAAATGTAGCTGATGGCAATTCCCGGTGCTTCTGAACTGATGACGACAAATACAGACGGGATCACCAATAGTAATCCAAACGGGAGAAGGTAAATCATGATTCCCGCAAATAATTTCTTTCGCCAGTAATCCAGGCCTTCGGAAACATCGGAATCTTTAAGGAAGTTTCGGATTACCTTACTCTTATATGTGTGCCACAGTGAGATAATGGCTGTCACCTGCTTTCGTCTGTTGTTTCGTGGTATGAAGGTAGAGGCCGGCAGCAACGACTGCTTACCGAGTAGATAAGATATTAAATCTGAAGCCTACTTCAATCCGGATTCATCTTGCAGGGTGTGGGCTATCTTATTGAAAAATAATTTTTGCAACAACCCGGGTATAAAATTATCCTACTGTATAAGGAGTGGCTTAACCTGAATCTTGAAAGAATAAAAAAACAGAAACGAAAGAAATGATCTTCTGCGGACCGTAAACCGCATTCACTGGTACAAAAGCAATGAGTAGAAATCAAAAGGAAGGTTTCGATCAATTGATCAAATGGTTGCAGGACAGCGAATCAACACTGACCCCGTCCCAGAAACAGCAGATCCTGGAACTAATCGGTACAAAGGTACGACAACCCCATGCAGAATTACTGAATGCGGTGGCCAAGGCAAGCGTAACCCTTTCCGGTTCTGCGGACGACATTGAAGATCTGTTCCATGTATTTTCCATGGTAGGTGAGGCTGCGGAAGTTGACCGGGTCTATTTTTTCAAAAATTATGAAGTAAACTCAGAACCCGGGGTGGTTTATAGCAGGCAAGTGGCAGAATGGGTCCGGGATTCTGTCTCGTCGCAGCTTGAAAACGAGCTTTTGCAAAGCCTGTCTCAATCCGACTATCCCGGGATGTACAATTTGTTTGCCAAAGGTGAGCCCTTTAAAGCGATCGTAGCTGATATTGAAGATGCTAAGCTCAGAAAGCTTTTTCAATCCCAGGATATCCTCTCAATTCTGCAGCTCCCTCTATTTGTCGATGGGCGGTTTTATGGCTTTATCGGATTTGATGACTGCACCCATGAGAAAAAGTGGACTACCGGGGAAATTTCGGCATTGGAAATCCTGGCCGTGCAGCTTACTCAGCGTTTTGAGACAAAAATCGTCAGAGAGCAGCTGGAGAATA
>JADEXJ010000026.1 GCA_015207195.1 Pleurocapsales cyanobacterium LEGE 10410 | reverse complement strand
CGATAAGGCACTGAGCTTGCTTTCTGTAATTCCCCTAATGTTTCTTCTTCCAAGCAACTTAGTTTTACTCTTAGTGGTGCAGGCATTTTTTACTCATTTTTCAGCTTTTCTATCTTATATTTAATTGTAACCGTCTACTTAAGTTGCTTTAGTTCAATAGATATAAAAAATAAACTGCAATTTAATTAAGCGATTACCGTTGACGAGGTTTACCCTGGCTAAGTCTAGCTAAGAGGGAATCATTGAAGAAAAATTACTATCTACATCAAATTCAGATTCTTTGGAAGCTAATTGAGTAGAAGAATCTAGCCGAATTGGAGTTTCTAGCTGAAAAATGTTTTCTAGTTTTTTCACGGTCGTTTCAAAGGGAGAAGAGGCTAAAGTACAAGCTTTCCAACTACTTTGAACTGGTACGCCTAACATTTGGCAACAACCGCCTCTACGTCCTTGTGGCTGATAAAAGCGACAGTAGCGACAATTAGAATTAGAAGTTGAAAAATTTGTTTCGTTCATTGGGTTTTTTAGCTCGGTTTTGTTCTATCGCGCTATTTATATTTTGTACTTTCTTTATAATTTGGTTTATTCAATTCAAACGGCTATTTAGTAAGGCTTTAAGCGATCCCCAGCAGTTTAGACCTTTTATATTATCTTTATAATTAGTCAATACATAGATACATTATTCATGAAAAACCGTATTCAAAATAACATTTTGGTATTTCCTACCAGGAGCTATAGGTAGAAAAACATATAGGGATCGACTCTGCAAAAGCCAATTTTCTTTTAGAGGGTTTTTAAGATCGCTCTGGAAAACTGGGAGGGCGATATTTTTGAGACCATTTTTGAGCGATACAGTGATAGCATAAATTCCAACGTTCTATTTCTGCTCTTGGTGTAGGTGAACCACAGTTGGGACAAGACATAAATGTTGAAGAATTTTGTTTGATAGTTTCCAACCAGCGTTTGGCAGCAGCTTGGGCTGTGGCAGGAGAAGATGGAGGCTGAGCTTTTTGCTCGGTTTCTGCTTTTTGGTCTGTAAATGGCAAATCTGTAAGTCTAGCTTTAGATATGTGGCGATCGCTAACACTAAACAAAGCTTGCTCGGTGGGCTGCTGCTGAGTCTTTTGCTGCCACCCAGAAGAGGAAAAGCGAAGATCTTTTAAGACAAATGGCAACTTCTTATTGAGTTTTTTGAGCAAAGTATATCGTTGAAAAGAAAGCTCTTGCGCCCTGGCTGCACTGGAAGTAGCAACCCACAGTACTTGCCGATTAATGTAGAGAGGACGAGTATACATGGCGATGTTTTGACTAACAACGTCATCCCAACATCGTAGTAAATGACGATATTCGCGGAACTTTTCCCAGCCTGGCTGTTGTTCGAGACGAATCAGAATCTGTTCTACAGAATTGAATAGCATGGGTTTAAAGTTGTGAAATTAGTCATCGTTTGCCCTTACATAAGATCAGAAATAAGCTTTTAAAAGCTAACAGCTAACAATCCCCGACCACTGAACTTTCTTTTCTCCCGTGCGCCGATAAGAGAAAAAACGATCGCCCTGTTGATAAGTACAGTAAGGAGCAATCGTCATACAGTCTGGACTAATATCTAGCTGTTCTAATTGAATTTGATTGACCCGTGGCACATTGAGGCGGGCTTTGCCTGGTAGAGGGTCTTCTAGAATTGGTGTCTTGGGTAGCTGCTTTAATTCCGCCAGTATTTCTACCTCATTTTTGTGTTCCGCATTGGGAATAATGCTTTTGCCCACCTCAACCGCTACGCTTTCGTCTACCTGGTATACTTCACCAGCGATCGCAGGACCAATCGCAATCCGCAAGTTTTCTTTTTTACTACCAAATTCGACAAATCGAGCGATCGCTTTCGGAACAATTTTTTGCGCCGTACCTCGCCAGCCTGCATGAATTGCACAAGCTTGTCCTGTAACCAAATCTCCGATCAGAACGGGAGTGCAGTCAGCACTGGCTACCCATACCGACTGCTGGGGGCGATCGCCGATTACCGCATCAGCATCGGGGATATTAGTTAGGTTGTGCTTTCTAATCCTCAGATCGATCTCTTGAGGCGTTAGTACTAAATTACCATGTACTTGTTTGACTCGATACGCCACGGTTTGAGGCTGCAAAATCGAAGTCAAATTTTCTGGTGTACGGGGATAAAACTGCTGGGTAAAAAAACCATGTTGCCAGTCTGAAAGCAGCTTACAGGTTAAATACGCCTGATTTTGCCAAGTTTGCCAATGCCAAAGGCGATCGATATGCTGAGACACAGAGAATCTATAGATAAGAAGTATAAGATTATAAGTTAAAGCAAAAGACGCTTAGATATCTATTAAATATTAACGTTAGTTGTATATCAGTAAGTCGGTGAGAATAAACTACAGTATGTTAAGCAACATAAACATGGCATGGTGAAAACTTTTACCAATGACTGAGGACAAATGACCAATAACGCTCTTGGCTGATTAACTTTAATACTTTAATTGCGCCGACCTACTTAGCAGTCCCAAATCATTCATAAAAAAAAAGATTAACTTCTGCCTATTTGTGCCTTCTGCCCTAGTGCGAAGCCCTAAAGAACCAGCCTTGCGTCGCCCGCATGTAGGGGAAAACTGCACCGCCTCGTTGGAGGTTTTCCCCATACATCAAATCACTGATTGAATTGGAATAAATTTCATTTGGGAGCAAGTATTAATTCATACAAGACTAAGCTGCATACTGTACCGCTTCTTTTAGTTCTCAGTACTTGTAGCTCCCAACGAGATTGGCTTGAGAAATAATTATCGAGCAACAGCAAAAGCTTTAGTCAGGAACAACTGCGATAAATAGCTTCGTTTCTGATTCATATCTCCAGGCTATTCCCTCAGGATCTTTGCTCTGACTCCACTCTTCAAAGTCTGGATCGGATTTACGTCTACCAACTGTACTAGAATTTAGGTCGAGGCGTTTGGCTAATTCGGCTTGAATTAATGAATGATGAGCATCAATAGAAGGCGATCGCTCTACCGAGCTATTTTCAGGCTCAAGTTCACTTGTAGCAGTTGATTGTGATTCTGCTCGATCTACCAAAGCAACAGCAGATGATTCAGATTCTTGGGCGGGTTCTTCTTCTTTACTCTGCTCTTGTTTAGCCAACTGAGCAATACCTCGAACAGACAATTTATTAGATTCTTTGGCTGCTAGCTGGTAAGAGTTTACTGCTTCTGGTTCGCTATCATCAAAAATACTGCCCAAGGCACTTGCCGTAGGAAAATAATAGACAACGCCTTTGTCCTCAATAGTTTGGGGTTCGGTGCCATATTCGTCGCTTTTACGAGAGAGAAATACTTTGGCTGCGTTAGCAGTTAGGTTTGCTTTTACGGATAGATCTACTGGAGTTAGATAGCCTCGATTTTCCTTAATTAGTTGATTAAAGTAAGGATTAATTTCTTGACACCACTTTTGCCACTGATAGTTTTGCCAAAGTTTGAAAGCTACAATTACTGCTGCGATCAACAGCAAGTAAGGCCACAGCATATACAAAACTACAAAGCTAAAAGCTATAGGTAGAATGAGAACTAAAGCTCCAGCAGAACCATTATCTAGTACTTTTCCAGTCATAGTTGTGGTTGCAATTGCTAAGATTTACTTGTTGCAAGATAGTCTTGCATAAACTTGTTTCATTGCAATATTAAGCCAAATTGCGTTGCATGGCACGCAACAGAGTGCAAAGATTAACAATAAGCCTCTCAAACCGTTGCCATAAGCTTAGACAGGTTAAGACGCTGTAACATTGCTTGACGAGCTGCGATCGCCAAAGAGTCATCCAGAGGGGTTAAAACAACTTCTCGCTGATATTTTTGTTGCAAGGCTTTGGTAATTAGCCAATCTGCAATAAAAGGATTTTTGGGTAACAAGGGACCGTGAGCATAAGTAGCGATCGCATTGTGATAAAAAGCCCCTGCGGTGAGGTCTTCACCATTGTTACCATATCCCTTAATTACTTTACCTAGAGGCTGCACGTTTTTAAGATAGGTTCTGCCACCATGATTCTCAAAGCCAATGACTACAGGCTTTTCCCCTAGAATAGCTTCCAACTCGGAGGCAATGGGAGTTGCCGTAATTTCAAACACTAAATTGCCAATACAGCGTTGCGCTTCAAGACCTGGATGCTGGCTGACTAGATCTAGCAAACCCAGTCCTTCGATTCTTTTGCCCAATGCTGGTTCGTAGTAATGTCCTAAGAGCTGAGGTGAGCCACAGGTAAATACTCCTGGTGTTCCCTGTTCGAGCTTTTGTTGAATTGCTTTAGCTTTTGCTCCTTGCAAGTCGCGCATCACAATTTCTTGCTGACGGTCTTGCGCTCCTCCACCGACAATCAAATCTACCTGCTCGAATTCTCTGGCTGCTGTTTCTCGTTTGAGGGCAATAATTTCTACTTCTATACCTCGCCATTGACATCGACGTTGCAGACAAATAACGTTACCGCGATCGCCATAAGTACTCATTAATGTTGGATATAGCCAACCGATTGCAATTTTCATCATTATGAGTAGTAAAAGTTCAACAATAGCAGACTTGAAATTAATCGCCATCAATAAAAATAAATTTTGAAGATGTAATTAAAAATAGTTAAACTATTTGTGGATAAACATCAACTATTGTGGGTAGATTTGTCTGATATCTACCAAAACTATTTCATTTAGCCGAGTTATTAGGATTTACTGTAATGACTGTCACCCCTACTGTAACTAAAGAAAAAGCTGGTCAGACCATCAAGCAGCATTATCCCAACTACAAAATTATTGTGTTAAATGATGACTTTAACACTTTCCCCCACGTAATAGAATGTTTAATGAAGTATATTCCAGGAATGGATGGCGATCGCGCGCGGGAGCTAACCGATCAGATACATTATGAAGGACAGGCGTTGGTTTGGGTAGGACCCCAAGAACAGGCGGAACTATATCATCAACAGCTGAAGCGTGCGGGATTAACTATGGCACCATTGGAACAAGCCTAGTAACCTACAATCAATCAAAGCCGATTGTTAAACACAAATCCTAGGAATGATTGGGCGATCGCCTTATAAAAATAAGTAGTAGAAAGTAAAGGTATGGCTTCTGATGGTCGGTTAGTCTGGAATCACTCAACTCATCTTCCTGGTTTAATTCCCGTCTTACAAAAGTTAATTGAGTGCGAGGGAATTACTACTGTCACTCCAGGTAGAATCAAAAAGACCAGAAGTCACATACCCAAAATGAAGCTGCGGGTTTCTGTTCCAATCCGAGGCGGTTATAAAGTTATTGCCCGCCAGGGAAAAACAGTACAGGAGGTGTTTGTCCTAACTGTATTGGAACAGTCACAACTAGAACAGGCGATCGCCGACTTACTATAGTTGTAGATTGTAGTGTCGTGTCAAGCCCAAAATAGGGCAATAAACAAGCGGGAAAAACCAGGACTATCTGCTGCATCTCAAAAACCCAATCATTTGTTGGTAAGCAAGCAAATCATCTGCGTTGCGGTGCGACCCTGGCGATTTTCAATCGCCTAAGGAACCCCCATTCGAGGGCAAGCGCGCACCAAGAATCCGTGTTCATCTATGCGATATGCGGAGTGGTCCCTACGGGATACCGTTAACGAAGTGTACCCTTTAGGGAAACATATATCCTTTAGGACGCGGAGCTAGTCCTTTAGGGGACTTTTCTAATGCATCAATTTAGCTGAAACAGTCCATTAGTGTCGTGTCAAGCCCAAAATAGGGCAATAAACAAGCGGGAAAAACCAGGACTATCTGCTGCATCTCAAAAACCCAATCATTTGTTGGTAAGCGAGCAAATCATCTGCGTTTATCTGTGTTCATCTGCGGACAATTCTAATGCCTCAAATTAGCTATGCCAATCCAGTAGGTTGGGCTAGCGATAGCGTAACCCAATAATGCTAATAACTAATTACTAACAACAAATAGCTACAAACGATATCATTAGTAATTCAAGACATCAAACAAATTACGACATCTAAACCTTAGCCATATCCTTGAAGCTAATTTTCAAATAATCCTCATCCATCTTTGCTCCCGACGGCTGGAGTGCTGCTAGGGCTTGAGGCAAAACCAAATTGCGACGATGATTGCCGATTCTGATATTCAATTCATCACCAGTTTTGTTTAACTGAACTTTTTCCTTGGGAATGCCTGGTAAATATAAATGTAGACTGTAGCTGCCCTGTTCTTGAATCACCTTAATAGTGCTTTCTTGATAGTAAACCTGGGTTGGGTCTTCATCTTGATATAAAATTTCCTTTAGCTTTTCCAATGCCTCCATTCCGCACATTTCTGTCGGAAACAAAGGAGCTTCCTTGACGGGTAAAGGATGGAAATTATCATAAATTTCTTGCTTGTATACATTTTGGTTTTCTTTCCAGCGTTGGAAGAAAGGATCTTTGACTTCGTTAGGAATTACTCGATTGGCAATTACTAAATCTGTAGCAACATTGTACAGACTTAAATAAGCATGAGCGCGTAAGGACTCTTTAATCACCATTTTTTCGGGGTTCATCACCAAACGCACCGAAGTTTTAGTATTGTCGGTCAAAACCTTTTCCAAGGCTTCTATTTGCTCATAGAACTCATAGGGAGCATCCATAACTTCCTTATCGGGTAACGAAAAACCAGCAATGGGTTTAAAAAATGGCTCGACTAGAGGGCGTAACGCTGCGGACATTCCCTGTAACGGTTTGTAAAAACGTCTCATATACCAACCACCCACTTCGGGTAAACTCAATAGCCTTAAAGCCGTTCCCGTAGGGGCAGAATCAATAATCAAAGTATCAAAGTCACCTTCGTCGTAGTGACGTTTCATCCTAACCAAGCCAAAGATTTCATCCATTCCTGGCAAAATCGCCAATTCTTCAGCCTGTACGCCATCTAAACCTCTAGCCTGCAAAACTTGGGTAATATAACGCTTTACCGAACCCCAGTTACCTTCCAATTCTCGCAAGGCATCGAGTTCCGCTCCCCAAAGGTTGGTGCGAATTGCCTGGGGATCGTGTCCCAGTTCAAGATCGAAACTATCTGCCAAAGAATGAGCGGGATCGGTACTGAGTACCAGTGTTTTGTGTCCCATTTCTGCACAACGTAACCCCGTAGCTGCTGCCACAGAAGTTTTACCAACTCCTCCCTTGCCCGTCATTAGAATTACACGCATAAAAAATTTAAAACCTTAATTAAAATATTTACATTACTTAACTTTATTGTGACGCTTTTTGGGTTCAAAAGAAATTCTGACGCAAAACTTTCCAGGGAGAAATCTGCCAATGATCGATATGAGAGCCGATTAAATTCTCATCGTTCACTGTTAATTCAGTCCAGCCAGGAATAGACAAGCGCGGTTTCCAAGGCAGAGGCGATGTCATGTTTAAGGTCCACTCAACCTTAATTGTCGAGCCACTTCTATTGAGATTATGAACATCCATTTTCACATTGCCAAAAAAGCTGTCTAAAAAGCCAATCATCTCCCGATACTTTTTAACGCCGTTAAATTCATTTAAAGGGTCTTTAAAATAAACGTCTGGCGAGTATATTTCGTAGGTTTGATTGTCGGGAAATCTGGCATAGTCTTCCCGTAGAATTTCTACTAGATCTTGCGGTCGTTCATTGGTTTTCATCTTAAATTTGTTGATATACCAAGACTAATATTGACCTACTACTAACTACTAACTACTAATTAAACCTCCACCTCAGACCATAAACGCTCTAGTTGAGCTTTCCAAGCTGCCAAAAACTGTTCTCGTTGAGCAGGGTCTTGATCTATACCACCCATAATTCCTTCTTGATAAAATCGATCTATCGTCTGATAGGTAGACTCTAGGCTTTGTCCTTGGGCTTTGGCTGCTTTGACGATTTGCACGATTTGTTTTTCAATCAGCTGGTTAAAAGGCTGAGATAGACCTTTTTCGACTAAAGCAACTAAAGAGGCGATCGCACTTTCAAAATCCTCTGGGGTCAGGCTTTCCAAACGATGATGAAATACTCCCCAAAGAACGTTTTGATTGATGGCGTAGCGTGCTTCTTGGGTAAGATCGAAATTATCTTCCAACAGCTGAGGTAGTAAAGACTGGGCTTCGCTGGCTGCTGCAATGGGAGAGAGTAATCTAAGCCAGCTACGGTCTTCTGAAAGAATAACCAGTAAATGAATTTGAGAGTTTTTAATCTGCCAGGCTTCTTCTACATCATGTTTAATATCTTGGGGACCAAAAAGACGTTCTAAAATGGGGGATATTTCGGCTATTTTCATTATTGGTAATTATCAACTGGGCTTTTGTAACGCATAATTTAACCTCAGTTTAATAGTTTTCTGTGTTGAATTTATCTGCAATTCTATATATATATCCTTGTAAGATTTATTAGATGATGAACAGGCGATCGCTTCAAGATGCAGCATTTTTGACTCAACTAAATTATGATGCTTATTTAATTCATCTTCAGTGGATGGAATACGCCCTAGATTTGGCTAAACTTGCAGGTGATTTGGGTGAAGTGCCTGTAGGGGCAGTAATTACAGACCGCCAAGGCAACTTAATTGCTGAAGCCATAAATCGTAAGAGAAAAGACAAAGATGCTACGGCTCATGCGGAAATCCTCGCAATCCGCACTGCCAGCCAAATTAAACAGAACTGTTATCTCAAAGATTGTACTCTCTATGTCACTCTAGAACCCTGTCCCATGTGTGCGGGAGCAATAATTCAGTCGCGTTTGGGTCTATTAGTTTACGGTGCTGACGATCCCAAAACTGGGGCAATTCGTACCGTTACTAACCTTCCTGATAGCTCTTGCTCTAACCATCGACTTCAGGTACTAGCAGGGATCAAAGAAACAGCTTGTCGCCAACAACTACAAACTTGGTTTAGTCATCGCAGGAATAATAATGCTACAACTTAGATTGACATTGCTAACTCGATTTGGTAATCGAGTTAGCAATGTCATGATTGAATCTAAAAGGCAAAAAATTAGTTATTCATAGTTATTTAAAAATTAATGTGTCGATTATTAGGCTATCTTGGTTCTTCAATTCAATTAGACCGCTTACTGATCAAGCCAGAACACTCATTAATAGTTCAGAGTTATACCCCCAATGAAATGACTTCGGGATTATTAAACGCTGATGGCTTTGGCATTGGTTGGTTCCATTCAGAGCAACAATATAGTCCCCCCTATACCTACAAAAACGTTTTACCAATTTGGAATGATGCTAACTTACCTCAGTTAGCACGCTATATTGAATCCAAATGCCTTTTGGGATATGTACGCAGTGCTACCTCTAATCTTTCGGTAGATATGATCAACTGCCAGCCATTTTCTCACCAGGATCTTTTATTTGTCCATAATGGCTTTATCGATAATTTTCGCAAGACTCTATATCGACCAATTCGCAACGACCTCAGCGATTTTGCTTATCAACGTATTGAAGGCACTACCGACTCAGAACATATTTTTTCCCTAATAGTTAACGAGCTAGAAACTAATAATAATCTAAGTCTACAAGAGGCTTTATCCAATACGATTGAGCGTTTAATCCAGTTGGCGCAACCAGACGAAATTAGTTTTTCAGCCAATATCGTTCTGAGCAATGGCAAAGAATTAACCGCTTCTCGCTATTGCAATCGTGAAGACAGTCCTACACTGTACTATATAAAAGATGATTCACTCTATAGCAATGCAGTAATCATCGCCTCAGAACCCTTATTTGAGGGTGATTGGATTAGCTGTCCCGAAAAAAGCATTATTGGTGTAGGAGAAAATCTTGAAGTCAACGTCGATCGCATCTCGTAGACAGTCTATTGCCACGGCACTAAAGCAAATTCGCCGAGATAGTATAGATTTATTAGCGGAGATTGATGAATCAAACTTCTTTCAGCAGGCTCATCCAGAATTCAGTCCAATTGGTTGGCATTTTGGTCATATAGCTTTTACCGAAGCTTATTGGATTTTAGAATATCTGGCAGATTTGCCCCCTGGCTTTTTAGAGTATCAGCGTTTGTTTGCTGCCGATGGGTTGCCCAAACAAGAGCGTCAAAACTTGCCTAGTGTAGCAACTATCAAAGACTATCTACAAATTGTCAGAGCTAAAACCATCAACTATTTACAAACTGCCCCTATCAGACAGCAGGAACGTCTTTGGCGATGGCTAATTCAGCACGAAAGCCAACACAACGAAACCATTGCTTTTGTTTGGCAACTGCATCAACAGCGCAAGGGTAATTTATCTTTGGTTGTCGAACCCTCGCCACTATTGGACTACGATTCTGTCAATCATTTGCCTCAAGATTTTGACGAAATGGTTGAGGTTGAAGCTGGAGAATTTACGATGGGTAGCAGTGCAGTTGAGGCTTTAGATAATGAATCTCCCGCTCACAAAGTATATTTAGATACCTATTGGCTCGATCGCTATCCCGTCACCTGTAAACAATACTCTCGATTTATGGCTGCTGGGGGTTATCAAAATCGTCAGTATTGGAGCCAAGCAGGCTGGCAATGGTTACAACAAAATCCCGTTTCCCAACCTTTATATTGGTCTGATTCTTCAGACTGGCTCGATCATCCTGTATGTGGTGTAAGCTACCACGAAGCCTACGCCTACGCCAATTTTGTAGATAAAAGACTGCCGACAGAAGCAGAATGGGAAAAAGCAGCTTTTGGCTTGTCCCTTAACTGCAATCACAATCGTCTGATCGGACATACTAGTCCAGTCACTGCCTATGCAAATCAGAGTAAATATGGTTGTCAAGATATGTTGGGTAACGTTTGGGAATGGACAAGCTCTTGGTTTGCAGGTTACCCCCAATTTACTCCCTATCCCTATCCAGGTTATTCAGAAGTTTATTTTGATCGGCAACATCGGGTATTACGAGGAGGTAGTTGGGCAACTAGTAGCGTAATTTTAAGACCTAGTTTTCGTAACTGGTATCATCCAGAAGTAAGGCAGATATTTGCTGGATTTCGCTGTGCTAAAGATAAGTATTAATTCTATCCTTCAGATGCAGCAGTCTTAATGACGGGTAAATGACTCAAAGGTACGGTGAAGGTAACTGTAGAACCCAAACCATCTCCCATACTATAAAAAGATATATTTCCGCCCATTGCTTCGACCAATTTCTGAGAAATCGCTAACCCCAAACCAGTCCCACCATAAGATTTTGTTCGCGAACCATCTACCTGATAAAAGTTTTCAAATAATTTATTTTGCTTTTCTAAAGAAACCCCAATTCCCGTATCCACAACGCTAATCTTAACCATTCCTGGAAATTCTATGCCCTGAAACTCGACTTTTTTGTTGTTTATTTCCGCGGTAATAACGATGCCTCCTTCACTAGTAAACTTGATTCCGTTACCTACTAGATTTAACATCACCTGAAGTAACCTTTGATAATTGCCATACAAGGTTACGGGAGTCAAAGTAGCGGGATATTTAATCTGAAAATTAAGACCTTTTTGTTTTGCCTGAGTATGGATTAAATTGTCTACATTTTGCAACAGTTCATCTAGTTCAATTTCTGTCAGTTCCAGCTGCATTTTTCCTGCTTCAATCTTGGCAATGTCGAGAATGTCGTTGATTAAATTAAGCAGATGAATTGAGGATTTATAAGCTTCTTCAATAAACTCTCGTTGTTCTTCAGGATTATCCGCCATCCCTTCCAATAGCAGCTTGAGAAAACCGATAATGCCGTTGAGGGGAGTGCGTAATTCGTGGGAGGTATTGGCTAAAAAATCGCTTTTGAGACGGTTGGCTTCTTCGGCTTGAATACTAGCTTGTTCGACTTCTTGATAAAGCTTGGCTAGAGAGATCGCTGCTTCTACCTGTTCGGCAATTTCTCTGAGCATTTCCATTTCTGCCGTTGTCCAGTGGCGATAGCGATCGCACTGTTGCAGACAAAGCACCACATTATCTTCACTGCTGCAATTGGTGGATATGGCTAGGATAGATTTGCGTTGCAGAGTATCATCTTCGAGCAGATCGACGGCTATCGGATAATTTGACGACAGTGCCTGTTGGAGATGAACTTGCTTGTGCCAATCGATCTGATATTTAGTTGTCGAATCATATTCACTACGACAATATTCTGCTTCTACGGACAGTTTGGTAATGTTACTATTACTTGACAAGATCAGACAACGGCTAACTGCGAAAGTCGAGCCGATATTATTTACTGTTTGTTGATAAATAATTGCCAAGTCTAAACTACGGCGAATTTGACTGACAACCTGGCTCAACAATTTTTGATAGCTATAGATCGCTGCTGGTACTTCGTCTTCAGTAAAAGAAAACATTTCTGCCTTCTTTAACAAGTGTCCGATGACTAAAACCGCCTGTGGCTCTCCTTTAACGGGTAATATAGGACTGATTACGAGTTCAAAAGAATAAGATGTTCCCGCACACTGAAACAAGCAATAACATTGTTCGGGTAAGCGACGTTTGATGACTCGCTGAATCTTTTCTAAATAGGCTGGTAGATCTACGGGAGTAAAAACTTTGCTTACTAAACCCAAAATTTCATCAGGCTCTACCTGATTTGGGCGATCGCCATATAGTCCATATTCTTCAGCTTTCGCCCACCAAAAAGAAAGATATTTTCCAGTCCGATCCTGAGTAAAAGCTAATTCTGCCCCCAAATGCTGCCATCCAATATCTTTGACTGACATAGTAGTATTACCGTTAGATAGTTCTGAATCAAATTTTGGGAGCATCGGCAAGTAGATTATATTTCTTGGGGATTCCAGCTTAAAAAATTAGACTCTATCCTGAAACTATAACCTATAGATATCTGAGGTTGGGGTGAGGTTCGACTAGATGTGATATTTTTAACTTAACCAAGAGAAAGCCATAAGTTTGTGTCGGAATTTAAATCCGCTTGTTTGAGCATAAGAAAACCTGAAAATATCTTGTTCCAGTTTTGTGCAAAAGTCTCCGCTTGTTGTCTATTGCTAAACTTTGTCGCTCTTCCATTCCTGGTTATACATCCTGTTAATCGTTCCACTCCCCTTGAGGAGGTACGGGAGGATTACGCCGAAAGGTACGAGTCAGATCGGTATCGTTATCCCTTTCTCCGTTGAGCCATTGCTTAATTGCGGTTTCAATTACCCGACTAGGATCGTTAGTAAGATGTTTGATCCTCTCTAATATTTCTGAGTCTAGATCTATCGACACTCTGATTTTCTCTGGAGATCTGGTTTCTCCAGAAGGTGATTGCTCTGGTGCTAAAGGTTCATCATTCATAGAAGTTTTTCCTGGTTTTACTTTTATTTTACCTGCTAGACTCAATCCCCAGATGGAAACAACCAAAAGAACTTGTGGCAAATATGCAATCTTATTAGAAAATAGGTAAAAATGAACATTACAATAGTCTAAACCAATACTAACTTTTAAAAACTTTTAATTCTTAATAAATTTGTATGACTGACGTTCCCGTCTCTCGCATTCGTAACTTCTCAATTATTGCTCATATCGACCATGGTAAATCTACTTTGGCGGATCGAATGTTGCAAGATACTGGTACTGTTACCCAAAGGCAGATGAAAGAGCAATTCCTCGATAATATGGATTTAGAGCGAGAACGAGGAATTACCATCAAGCTACAGGCAGCTAGAATGAACTATACTGCCAAAGATGGACAGAAATATATTTTAAATTTAATCGATACTCCAGGTCACGTAGACTTTTCTTATGAAGTGTCCCGTTCCCTAGCTGCTTGTGAGGGGGCGTTGCTGGTGGTAGATGCTTCCCAGGGGGTTGAGGCGCAAACTTTGGCTAATGTTTATTTAGCATTAGAAAACGACCTGGAAATTATTCCCGTACTCAACAAAATTGATTTACCAGGGGCAGAACCCGATCGCGTGGCTCAAGAAATTGAAGATGTAGTGGGTTTAGACTGTACCGATATCATTCAAGCTTCTGCCAAAATGGGTTTGGGGGTAGAGGATATTTTAGAGGCGATCGTCCAGCAAGTACCACCGCCCCAAGATACTGTCAGCGAACCTTTGCGAGCTTTAATTTTTGATAGCTACTATGATGCCTATCGCGGGGTAATTGTCTATTTCCGCGTCATGGATGGCACGATTAAAAAAGGTGATAACGTGCGTCTGATGGCATCGGGCAAAGAGTATGTCATTGATGAGCTGGGAGTTCTTGCTCCTACCCAAGTTGAGGTAGACGAGCTTCATGCAGGGGAGGTGGGATATTTTGCTGCTGCAATCAAAGCGGTAGAAGATGCCCGTGTCGGCGATACGATTACTTTGGTCGATACTCCCGCCCCCGAACCCCTTCCTGGCTATACTGAAGCCAAGCCAATGGTCTTTTGTGGTCTATTTCCCACCGACTCCGATCAGTATCCCGATCTCAGAGAAGCTTTAGACAAACTCAAGCTTAATGATGCTGCTTTGTCGTATGAACCCGAAACTTCTAGCGCGATGGGTTTTGGCTTTCGCTGCGGGTTCTTAGGACTGCTTCATATGGAAATCGTCCAAGAAAGACTAGAGCGAGAATATGATTTAGAGCTAATTACCACTGCACCTTCCGTAATTTATCGCGTCACTACGGTAGACGGCGAGGTGATGGAGATCGATAACCCCAGTCTATTGCCCGATCCACAACAGCGAGAGAAAATTGAAGAACCTTATATCAAGGTCGAAATTATCACTCCCGAAAACTTTGTCGGTACGTTAATGGATCTCTGTCAAACTAGGCGGGGAATATTCAAGGACATGAAGTACTTCACCCAAAATCGTACCTGTTTGATCTACGAATTGCCTTTAGCCGAAGTAGTTACCGACTTTTTCGATCAGATGAAGTCTCGCACCAAAGGTTATGCCAGTATGGAATATCAGATGTTGGGCTATCGCTCGGACAATCTAGTCAAATTAGACATTTTGGTTAACAAAGACCCTGTAGATGCTCTTTCAACCATCGTACATAAAGATAAAGCCTACTATGTGGGTCGAGCCTTAACCGAGAAGCTTAAAGAATTGATTCCCCGCCATCAGTTTAAAGTACCGATTCAGGCTGCTATTGGGGCAAAAGTTATTGCCAGCGAACATATTCCCGCCCTGCGTAAAGATGTTTTGGCTAAATGTTATGGTGGCGACATCTCCCGTAAGAAAAAACTGCTGCAAAAACAAGCCAAAGGGAAAAAACGCATGAAGGCGATCGGTACGGTAGACGTACCCCAAGAGGCATTTATGGCAGTACTGAAGATAGGCAAGGAATAATGACAGGTTCGGATGAACAGTTAAAACGAAGGGGGTGAAGTAGGGAGTAGAGAGTAGGGAGTAGGAAGTATAAATTTAATATTGATTTTTCCTGGAACAGCCAGATGTCTACTCTAGGATTGTTGCAAATAAAACTGATATCTCTCACGTAACTGTTGTGAATTGAGATCTCTAGTCCAGTATTCTACTAAAGCATGACCAAATGCCCAGGCGTTGTTGTTTCCTACCTCATTATTTTCTAGTAGCAATGACCAAATTGAGCGCAGATCGAAATTGCCGATACTAGGATCGTCATCGAGCAGCATATACAGATCGTAAGCCATCTGGAGTTTACCAATTGCCACAGGTGCCTGTTCTATGGGGATTTGTTCTGCCAAAATATAGGCAAGAGTAGAGCTTCCCGTGGTCATAGTAGAGATAACCTGCAAAATAGGGCTTTTCAAGAAAGCAGCCAAACCCTGACTAGTTGACATCTGACGGGTATAACGGTCAATAATTTTGCCCGCAGTATGGCTGCGGGCTTCTAGATTCCTCAAAAAGCGCGCCAGACGGAGTTGTTTAGCTGGCTCGATCGCCTGAACTAATTCTTGAGATAGTGCTGCTATACCCCAAGCAGGACGATTACTGGCTCGATCTTCCGTTACCACGGGTAAGATTAGATCGCAGATCTCACCTAACAACTCTGCCCGATAGATAGTCGCCTCGCGGATCGATTTTTCTTTGGGTTTAGTACCCTCGCGCCAGTCATAGGGTGGATTCCATTCCCGAATTGGGCGCAGGCGATCGACCTGGGTGACGATTCCCACCGCGTTGAGATCGGGTAAGTCTTGTTTTAACGTTTGTAGGAAGTCGAGATCCATTTGCAGAGCAGGATCTAGGGCAGGAGTAACCAGTAGTAATAAATCTGTGGTAGCTGCGTATTCTAGAACTTGTTCCCGCAATTCGGGGCGGTTGACCTGTTCGTAACCAGGAGTATCTAACAGATTTAAGGTTTCTTTAGTCGGGGTTTGCCAAGTATAGCTTTTAATTTCATCCGTACTGGGTAAAACATCCACCTCTGCTTTGTCCGCCTGAAACAGAGTATTAATTAAGCTACTTTTGCCCGCCCCAGTACGCCCCACGAGAATAATATTAACTGGCTTTTGAGCGATCTCTGTTGGTTCGGCAGACTCTAAGATCTCTCTGATAGTCTGGGTTTGGGCTTGGGGTAGGATCGATTCAGAAGTAACTTCAGGGAGGATAATAGTTTCCTCGCCATAAAGGGCGATCGCCTGTTGCGCTAAATTTTTCAAGGCGGTTTCGCGGATCAATTGTCCTAAATTAAGCAACAATTCCTGATTTGCCTGAGTATTAAATCTTTTGGTAGCGACATTGGCTGCTGCTGCTGCGGGATTGATCAGCCATTGTGACCATTGGAATGCTCGACCTAGCTTACGTGCCGATGGCTCTAGCTTGCGATACACCTCATAGGCTTCTACCGCCTGTCCGATGGAGACTCGATTTAGTACGGGAGCAAGTTTTTGCATCATGCGGTCTGTGTCGTCTACCGTACCGCGAATCAAACCATAAGCTTGGGGAATATAAATATTTAACAAGGGACGTTTGACCTCTGGATTATAGGCATGAGCGATCGCGCTAACTAGTTCCTGACACCGTTGCCAAAAAGTTGACCAATCTTCCCAAATAGGTTGGTCTGTTTTGGTTTTAGCGATAATTTGCTGTAGAGATGCCGTAATTTCCCGTTCTTTATCTGCTGCAACATCAAGATCTCGTTCTGCCAACTCGCGATCAACCTTTCTAATTGCTGCTTCCATCTCTGCCAAAGGGGATTTTGTCCATTTCACCAACAGCCATCGCCACAGGGCAAAAACCACGATGACAACTCCCCAGATCCAGTTGATGCCCCAATCATTAATCTGCGAACCTGCTGCAATCAGCAGGAAAATTACAATAGCTGCGATTGGCAGAATTAAGATCGCTACTTGCCAGGGTTTGATGCGTATCATTGCTTTTATGCCTTTAATCTGCTCTCATCCTAGCGAGATTTAAGAAAATTGGATACGTGGGGAATACTTTGATTACGGCAAGTTTTTTGTAGGGGAAATTTTGTGGGTAGTAAGGTGGGCAAGTTATTCTCTTGCTGGATGGTTTAGTTGACACTCCGATGCTTTTGCCCTAAAGGACTAACTTCGTGTCGCCCACCCTACCGAACTTTTAACCGAACTTTTAATTTTTATTCTGATGTCATGAATATTTATCCCGATTTTTCCGAGCATAATTATCAAATTTTGAGCGAACTCGGACGCAATCGTGAAGGGGGTAGAATTAGCTATTTAGCTGAGTGTCTCGATACTCATCAACAGGTGGTAGTAAAACAGTTTCGTTTCGCCCAAGAAGCGAGTTGGCAAGGTTTCAAAACCTATGAGAGAGAAATTCAAATCCTACAACAAATCGACCATCCTCGCATTCCAAGCTATATCAATTCTTTTGAAACTCCAGATGGTTTTTGTATGGTGCAGGAATATAAAGACGCGCCTTCGCTAGCTACAAAACAAAGTTTTACACCCCAAGAAATCAAGCAAATTATTCTCTCTGTTTTAGAAATACTCGTCGATCTACAACAGCGAATTCCACCCATTATCCATCGCGATATTAAGCCAGAAAATATTCTAGTAGATCGAGATAATCAGGCTTACTTAATTGATTTCGGGTTAGCCAGGGTTCATAGCCAAGATTTAGCCATGAGTAGCGTTATTGCGGGAACACCAGGCTTTATGCCTCCAGAAGAATTATTTAATCGTCCTCTAACCAAAGCATCGGATTTATATAGCGTTGGGGCTACGGCGATCGCCTTAATAACTAATATTCCCACCTCAAACCTGAGCGATCTAATCGATGATAGCTATCAGTTTCAGTTTAGCCACTTGTTGACGGGGATTAATCCAGACTTTGTTGACTGGTTAAAGAAAACGGTTGCACCCAACATCAAAGATCGTTTTGCAGATGCCGAAGCTGCCCTAGCCGAACTCGAACCAATTGACGTTACAGGAGTCGCAGTTAAAGCGCGAAAAAAGAATCATCGAGGTATTCCGAAGGCTAGAGGTCGCCTAATCGCTGGTGTAGTTATCTCAATCACCGTCTTGTCTATTGTTGGTACTTTGCAAAAGCTCAAACCAGCAGCAAATACTTCCACACCAGAGCAACCTGTTAACCTCTCCAACCAATCTCTTAGCGAGGAAGAACAGTGGTTTCGTCAGATCAAATCTCGCTGTAATGCGGTCGAAGTAGTTACTGCCATGCGTAATACGACATACCCTCAGACAGCTAAGGGGGTAGGCTATGCAGCCAGTTGTTATGCTCTAGCAGGTAGGCTAGATCTAGCAGATCGTTTAATTCAAGAATTGCCAGAAAATCTTAGGGTATATGCAGCAGCAGTAGTGTTTAACATCGGTCATCCCGTTGCCGATGCTGGAGACGATAAGTCCGCAGGACCGATTATGGATTTAGTGATCCGCTATTGGTCAAATAATTACATGGCGTTGTATCATGCGGGAATGTCTGCTTATGTCTTAGATGACTATCCCAAAGCCCAAACTCACCTTGAAGAATTTTTGCGTGTCTATCAGCGTCAAGACGGATGGACAAATCGAGCCAAAATTGCTCTGAGTAGAATGGAACAAGGTATCCCTGCCGACGCAAGTTTTTCTATTCATCATTAAACTTTTAACTGCCAATCGATCGCTACAGGTTGTTGAAAATCAGCATAATTATAATTAAATACTAACTGTTAAAATTTCGGGTTATGGGTAAAGCAAGTATTGGGCTAGACGAGCGGATTTATGAATATTTACTTTCCGTATCCTTACGAGAAGCCGAAGTATTAACCAAATTACGTCAAGAAACAGATCGCCACCCAGCCAGAATTATGCAGATTTCTCCCGAACAGGGACAGTTTATGGCGTTGCTGATTAAATTAATCGGAGCCAAGAAAACCCTTGATATTGGCGTATTTACGGGCTATAGTTCTCTGGTGGTGGCTTTAGCATTACCCGAAGATGGTCAGGTGATTGCCTGCGATCGCGATCCTCAAGCGACCAAGATTGCTCGTCGTTATTGGCAAGAAGCAGGCGTGGAACACAAGATCGATTTTCGCCTTGCACCAGCTTTAGATACCCTAGATGAATTAATCGCTCAAGAACAGACTGGCAGCTTCGATTTTGCCTTTATTGATGCGGATAAACGTAACTACCCCAACTATTACGAACGTGCCTTAACTCTATTGCGTCCTGGGGGTATTGTCGCCATAGATAATGTTTTATGGTTTGGTAGCGTTGCCGATCCTGAAGATACAGATAAGAGAACAGCTGCTATTCGTGAATTCAATCAAAAACTGCACCAAGACAACCGAGTAGAAATTAGTATGCTTCCTTTGGCAGATGGTTTGACTTTGGCACTAAAACGGTAGTTCGTAGTTCTAAGTCCGCGATTGGTAATTAGTCACTCATGTTACTTCGGATTAAATTTATCTGTGTAGCAAAGATCAATATCAGTAAGCCAGTTTTATTGATAATAGGTTAACTTACTTATATTTTGTTTATTTTGTTTGAGTACTGTGGCTCAAGACCGAGTCGTCATTAAAGCCGAATGATATACTAATAAATTACTCAAAGGTTTGAAATTAAGCAGATCAGAATGGCGGAAAAAAAAGCAGGCATAAAAATAGTTAGTGATAACCGTCAGGCTCGTTATCTTTACGAAATACTTGAAACTTACGAGGCGGGAATTGAATTAGTCGGGACAGAGGTTAAATCGATTCGAGCAGGAAAAGTAAACCTCAGAGACGGCTATGCCTTTATCAAAAATGGCGAAGCTTGGTTGAGCAACGTCCATATCTCCCCTTATCAAGCAGGGGGAAGCCACTTTAACCATGAGCCGAGTCGAATTCGCAAACTGTTGCTGCACCGCCAAGAAATTAACAAGCTGATTGGACAAACAGAACAAAAAGGTCTAACCCTCGTTCCCCTAAAAATGTATTTTAAAGGAGGAAGGGTCAAGGTTGCCATTGGCTTGGGTAAAGGCAAAAAGCTACACGACAAACGCGAAACTGCTAAAAAACGTGATGACCAGCGTGCTATGGCAAGGGCGATGAAGCGAGATTAATGGCCTCGATCAAATGTTGCTCGGTCGGCGAACAATAGCAATCAATTAGAGAAAAGTAGACCTCAACCACGATAATCAGAGTCGATCGCTGGCAGGTCTTCATAAAAACTCGCGATAATCGCCAACACCAGCCACCACACAGTATTAATTTGAGGGCGATACCATACCGTATCGACAAACCCATGAAAAGCGAGACTGGCAGTAGCTGCGATCGCTGCAAGTAAATAAATTCCTCGCTTATTTTGTTTGGTACGCAAACGAGCTAGCTGGCGTATACCATGATTAAAAGTAACTGCCAGTAGCCAGACAAAGCAGCCAAAGCCAATATATCCCATCTCTACAATATGTTCTAGATATACTGAATAGGCACTCAAGGCAGGATAGCGCGAGTTCATATAGCGGGGATAGATTTGATTAAAGGCATCATTCCCTGGTCCAATGCCAATTAGAGGATAATCTTGAATAATTCTTAAACAGGCTTCCCAGACATTAATCCGAAAATTATTGCTGCTGTCTTCTCTTCCAGCAAATATGCTTGTTAGCCTCAAGCGGAGGGGTTCTAAAGAGATAAAGGCTACTAATAATATGCTTGCTAAAGAACCAAACACCAAAGGTAATAGCCAGGTTTGCCAAAAGCGAGGAAGATATTCGCGCCACCAAGCATAAAAAAGTAGCAGCAAGACACCTATTAATACTGCCATCGCTAACCAAGCTCCACGGCTATCAGTAAAGTACAGACAGGCTGAATTTACCATTACCATAATAATCGCTAGGGTTTTTTGAATCCAACCACGCCAAAGAAAAATAGCAGCTACGCTAAGAGCGATCGCGGGTAACAAATAGCCCCCCAACAAATTAGGGTTACCTAAATAACTATAAACCCTAGTATCATTTGCCAAAGCCGAATTGGGATCGTTCCAAGTCGCCAACTGCTGTACTCCAAAAAACTCCTGGCGTACTCCATAAGAGCTTACTACTAAAGCCGTCAACAAAAAGCTGGTGATGATCCAGTTGCACAATTTGGGCGATCGCAAGATCTCTGCTGCCAAGGCGAACAAAACTAAATATAAAGTTAAAGTCACCCAGCCATTGAAAGCTGCTGATTTGACTGGAGAAAAAGCAGTGGCGATCGTGGCTACACACCAATATAAAAAAACCAAGAGATGAATTGGTGTAATGACTAATCTAGAAGAGGCGGTAACCGTAGTTAAAACCCAGTAAGCAGCTACAGCAATTAACAATATTCCAATCAAAGCAGTAGAAACAAAAGGAGCGAGTAAAAAAACTACGCTAATCAGACAGGCTCCAATTGCCTCTGACCATTGAAACAACCAACTTCCCTGTCGCCAGTTAGATAACCAGCCGACTAATCGATAAAGATAGCTACCTGTTTGCCACCGACTTAACTGTGGCTTTGAGAACATAATAGCTGACCAAGCGGTTTTCATGGATAGGATAAGTGAATGCACAAATTAACATTACTATCCTAAACCAAGTCTAGATAGCCAATTAAAATTTACTTTGATTACTTCAATCAAGATGCTCCAAGGCTCAAAAGAATCAAATTTTTATCTCTTCTGCCAATTCTGCTTGGGGAAACTGAAGTAGATAGCGATAGCTAGAATTAGGAGAACCCTGAACTACTACTCGTCCCTGATGTAATTCTGTGAGATGGCAGCAAAACAGCAGTCCCAAAATATCGCGAGAAATTTTATTAGTGTTTTTGTCTAAAGTATCTTCACGGTCGATGGTCATCATCAAAGCTGAAGCAGTTAAAATCTGACGGTTACCTGAAGCAACATTACTTGCTGGAGCAAAATTATTGTGGTTATTATGATTGCTCCCAACGTATTTCAAGGCTAGAGTAATCGCCTGTGAGTGAAGTTTTGCTGCGCCAAAATCTTCTCCCAACCAAGGATGAGAGATTCCTACGGCAATATTTAAGACTCGATCGCGTTTGGAAACATGAATTTTAATTTCACCTCCAGCTTCAGACATCTCTAAAACGCTGATAATCAGGTAATAGAGAGCTTGGCGAACTTTTTCTTTATCTAAAGACCAAATCCTGTTCCCTGGCTCGATAGTAAGACGTAATGTCTGCTGATGCTGTTTAGCAAGATCTTCTAAACTATTAACTACCTGCTGACAGAGCATTTCAACATCTACCGCAGCAGTATCAATCTTAGAATGCTCGTTTAAAACCCCAAGGCTAACAATTTCGTCTACCAGAGTAATTAAGTTTTGACCGCTGTTGTGAATAATTTCTAAGTATTCTCTTTGCTTAGTAGTCAAAGGACCATAAACTTCTCTGTGTAATACGCTAGCCATACCTATGACTGAAGTTAAGGGCGTTTTCAATTCTTGGGTTAACTGTGACAGCAGTTTAATCTTAATCGGATTGGTTGCAGCAGTAGGAGAACTTACTTCTGGGGCTTCGCGATCTACTAAGGCTGACACACTAGAGTCTAATTCTACTCCGCCTTGCTCGGACTTACCAGAACGTAGTTCATCAGAAGAAGACACAAGATCTGGATGGGATTGTTGTGACCAAGGTTTAGTTGTTCCAAAAGCTTTTGAGTCTGGCTCGTTGTCTGTTGGTAAAATTAAACTTTGATTTTCTTGCCATTTTGGTACCCCGAAATTGGTACTTAATTTATCTGGTTGGGTTTTAACGATCTGCTTGCGTTTAAATTCTCCAAGACACCAACGAGCCAACAAAGCCAGATAATCAACGTCTCGCTCGTTAAACTTTCTTTCTGCCCAATCCATTACTTCTAGAGTTCCAATACACAAGCCCGATGAACTAATTAAAGGAACACCCAGATAAGTTCTAATTCCGTAATGCTGAGTCAATATGCTGTTGGCAAATACAGTATTACTATAGGTATTATCAATAATTAATGGTTGTTGACTATCTATAACGTAAGTGCTGAAAGACTCGTGAAGAGCTATTTTTCGCTCCTCCGCCAGGCGATCGGTTAAACCAACGGTCGATAGTCCTACTGCCGATTTAAACCAGAGTTCTTGTTCTACGACTAAGCCCAAGATGCTGATCGGCGCACCAGAAAAAGTTGAAGCTTTTTGAGTTGCCTCCTCAAAAATAGGAACTGCTTCAGAAACTAATAAACCTAATTTATTAAGTGTTGCTAATCTTAGCTGTTTTCTATCTGAAGGGCTAAGTCCATCTAAACGGCAAAAAAGTTGTTTTGGCTTAGTCATATTGGTGACTGGTACCCCTAAATCTGCTGCTTGCACTTGTATTACTAAATTTTTAATAAGAGTTATTGTATTTTGATTTTAAAAACGTTCTGCCGATTGAAACCCTGACCAATTTAAACTAAAATTTTGTCAACATGTAATAGTTACAATTAATTCAGATACCGACACACACCATAGACTAAAGCTTTGATAGCTTGATAAATCTAAACAGGCGATCGCTTGTTGACAGTTTGAGAAAACTCAATAAATAGCTTTGATTGTCAAACTTAGCGTTATTAATTCTGCTCTGATTGAAGAGAACAAATTCACGCGTCGTTTAGCTTGCTAATTTTAAAGTTCCCGAAAAACTATCCGAACGAACATTTTAAGCAAAAATTTTCCAAATAACCGTATTTGAGGAATAAAAACTTGCTTAAATTTAATATTCGGCTTTTTAGGGCAAAAGCTGTCTAAATTAGTCGGCTATACTAAACGATACCCTCAAGCAGGTCTTGAACTTTGGAGCGATAATTAAACCTTGTCCATATTGACAACTGGAGTTTTACTTGAATAAAGTCTTATTCAGAAGAATCGAAAATGATTCTTTACTCACTACTCCCTACTTTCTCGAACAGTTAAATAAAAAACTACAGGTTTCTAACTAGATGCGCTTTAGGTGAAACCACACTACCTAGGGTCTATGCTCAACCTGGTTCTTGTATAATCTAACAACCTTCCCTTAGTTTGCTTGTTTTGTCCAAGCTGGGTGGGAAAAAATAGCATCAATAACTCTCACTCCTCGTAACTGATTTGATAACGGCAAATGACCAGGAGGCGCAGTTAAATTCCAGGTAAATTCTTTAGGATAGCGAGTCCAGGTATTACCAGATTTCCAACCGATTTTAGTCCATAATTTTGTAAAATCTTTGCCGACAGACAGCCAAATTCGTCTTTGTACTGAAAAGCCAAACTTACCTTCAGAAGACATCAGCCACAATTTATCTATAGTTTGCAAGTCTATAGTAGGAAAGCTTTCTACCTCAGTAAAATAGATCCATTTCCGCTCAGTGGCTGCTGTTCCAGCTAATTCACATAGCTTTTGTAAAGTCACAACGTCAGCACCCTGAAAATCTTGCTGTGCTAGCAACTGCTGTAGTGAGTGATAATCAATACCCTGTTCCGACTTTAGAGGTACAATACCACCCGAGAAATTCTTAGCTAAAAATTCTTGAATCCCAGGACTTTTATTAAGGTATAGATTTTGATAAGCTTTGCCCAAAGCTAAACTATTAGACTTATTTTTTTGGGAAATCATCCAGTCCATCAAAATTTTCCAGCCAGTTTCACCTTCTTCTAATAGCTTGGATACCAGCTTTAGTTGGTTTTTCTCTGATTCTGAATATATTGGATGATTTGTACCGCTAATATCTTCCATATCATTTCCTACAGCGGAGAGTTTGCCCATGTTGAATTCGGGATTGTTGACTAAGCTCTATACAAACTATTTAGCTTGTATTGCTAAGTGTTTGTACTCAGATGTGGTTATGCAAATACTATCATGGTTTGGTTTGACTCAGGTTTATAATTGGTATTCGGTCTAAATTTTTTCAGGTATCACAAGACATTGGGCAGCCCATACTTGCCCCAACCAACACCTAATTAGATCAAACTTTTTCATATCCATGTTCATAGGCAAACCGTACTAGCTGCGTACGATTACTCAAGTTGAGCTTGTTTAAAATATTGCTTAAGTGGGTTTGTACGGTTCTCGGACTAATAAATAGACGCTCACTAATTTGTTTGTTGGTGTAACCTTGTATAGTTTCCCAAAAAACTCTTTCTTCGGCGGGAGTTAGGGGCAAAGGCTCTGGCGCAGAAGCTTCTTCTGTAGCGGGTTTGGCGATATTTTCTGATGCTGAAGTAGAGCCAGTTAAGGTTACAGCGTTGCCAGATTGGGAATTTGCCAGCTGTTCGATTAAGTGAACTATTTCTGCATGAACTCGACGAGAACGTTCGATCAATGCTTCGATATTGGCTAGCAATTCCTTCATTTCAAAAGGTTTGGTCAAGTAGCTGTCTGCGCCAATCGTATGTCCCTGGATGCGATCGTCCAGCTCATTTTTGGCTGATAAAAAAATAAACGGAATTAGTTTACCTGATGGTTGCGATCGCAGTTGGCGACAAAACTCAAACCCGTTCATTTCTGGCATGGAAACGTCTGAAATAATTATATCAGGTACATCTTGACTAAATTTGGTCAAGGCTTCTGTTCCTGAACCTACAGAAATTACCTGATATCCTCTTTGTTCGAGAGAGTTTTGCAATACCTTCCGTAAAGTAACATCATCGTCCACTACTAAAATTTTTTTCATATCTGTGTTGTTAAAGTAATAAAATGTAACTTGAATCCGCTCTTTTGTCTTGTTTTATTTTTATTATGTTGAAATATACACACACAAGCATATAAATATATATATTTCATCATATTGGATGACAAAATATAACCTATAAAATTGTTTAAGCTCTATTTTATAGTTGTGTCCAAGCAAAGAAACAACTAATTTTGTTACTGTCAGTCAAGGCAATTTAATTGTACTGTAGCTATAGTTCATTCTCGACCAGAGTTTTATGTACGAAAAACTGACCTCTCCAACTATCGGCTCCAAAATTACTTTTCAAGATGGCAAACCTGTTGTTCCCGACGATCCGATTGTCCCTTTTATTCGTGGTGATGGTACTGGAGTTGATATTTGGCCAGCCACAGAAGCTGTAATTGATGCTGCGGTTAAGCATGCTTATGGAGAGCAGCGTAAAATAAACTGGTTTAAGATCTATGCTGGAGACGAAGCCTGCGATAAGTATGGTACATATCAGTATCTTCCTCAAGACACTCTAGATGCGATCGCCGAATATGGAATAGCAATCAAAGGACCTCTAACGACTCCTGTTGGCGGAGGAATTCGCTCCCTCAACGTGGCATTGCGCCAAATATTTCAGCTCTACGCTTGCGTACGTCCCTGTCGCTACTATCAAGGTACGCCTTCTCCTCACAAATATCCTGAAAAGCTAGATGTAATTGTTTATCGTGAAAACACCGAAGATATTTATTTAGGAATTGAGTGGAAACAGGGAGATGAAATTGGCACTAAGCTAATTGATTTGCTCAACCATGAATTAATTCCCAGTACTCCAGAACATGGCAACAAACAAATTCCTTTGGATTCAGGAATTGGCATCAAACCAATTAGCAAAACAGGTTCACAACGTTTAGTGAGAAAGGCAATTGAGCAAGCCCTAACTCTACCGCCTGAAAAACAGCAGGTCACTCTAGTACACAAAGGTAATATCATGAAGTACACTGAGGGAGCTTTTCGGGATTGGGGTTATGAACTGGTCAAAAGCGAATTTCGTGACGAGTGTATTACCGAACGAGAATCGTGGATTTTGAGCAATAAAGAAGCCGATGCCCAGCTGAGTATCGAAGACAATGCTCGTAAAATTGAACCTGGTTATAATTCATTGACTCCCGAAAAAAAAGCACAAGTTTGTCAGGAAGTACAAGAAGTTCTAGAACAAATTTGGGATACTCACGGTGAAGGTAAATGGAAAACCAAAGTGATGGTCAACGATCGCATTGCCGATAGTATTTTTCAGCAAATTCAGACTCGTCCCGATGAATATTCAATTTTGGCAACGATGAACTTGAATGGTGACTATCTCTCAGATGCTGCTGCTGCCATCGTTGGTGGTTTGGGCATGAGTCCTGGAGCTAATATTGGCGATACTTGTGCTATATTTGAAGCTACTCACGGTACAGCACCCAAACACGCGGGATTGGATCGGATTAATCCAGGATCGGTAATTCTTTCTGGGGTTATGATGTTGGAGTTTATGGGATGGAACGAAGCAGCGGATTTGATTCGCTCTGGCTTGGCTAAAGCGATCGCCAACCGAGAAGTCACCTATGACTTAGCCCGAATGATGGATCCTCCCGTAGACCCTCCGCTGAAATGTTCTGAGTTTGCCCAAGCTATTATTAAATATTTTGCCTAATAATATTTTGCCTAATTGAGAGCAACATTAACATTATTGTCTTTCAAGTTAGCTCTGGCTAGCATCTGTCCCAAGCGTGTTTGACTTGGGGCAATTTGCTCCAAACTCGCGAAGTCTCGAACAGAATTATGTTTTCTCAAAAATCTTTTGATATATTCTTGGAGATCGGTTATCACTGATAGTATCTGTTAATTGATTTGATGAGTGATAGTTTCTGACTTGATCGCTCTGCTCAACTTATTTCATTTTCAAACCTTATGTCTGACAATCTAATAGGAGGACGCTACCGAGCTATCAGTTGTTTGAGAACTACAGGCTTCTGTGAAACTTATGTAGCAGAGGATACTCATCTTCCAGGAGATCCTCCCCCCCGTTGTGTAGTTAAAAAGCTACAGCCTCAATCCAATGAAGATTTTGTCTTGGATACTGCGAGGAGACTGTTTGATAATGAGGCAAAAGTGCTTTATAAATTAAACGACCATCGGCAGATTCCGCGTCTATTGGCTCACTTAGAAGTAGATGAAGAATTTTATCTAGTGCAAGAATACATTGAAGGAAAAGATCTTAGTCAGGCAGAAATTGTTCCTGGTGAGCTTTGGTCTGAGCAGAAGGTAAAAGATTTTCTAATTGAAGTATTGGAAATTTTGTGTTTCGTGCATCAAAACAACGTCATTCATCGCGATATTAAACCTTCAAATTTAATTCGTCGGGCATCTGACGGCAAGATTTTTTTGATTGATTTTGGTGCGGTCAAAGAAATTACCAATATGACTATGACAGAGAGTCAGGGAAATGTCTTAACTGTTGCTGTTGGTACTCCTGGATATATGGCTAGTGAACAGCAAAGAGGCGATCCGCGGTTTAATAGCGATATTTATGCCCTGGGAGTAACTGCAATTCAGGCTATTACTGGTTTTCATCCCGATCAGCTACCCCGCGATCGCGATACGGGGGAAATTAAATGGCGCGATCGCGCTCCTGAATGTAGCGAAGAACTAGCCTATGTTCTCGACAAAATGGTGCGTAATGATTTCCTCCAGCGTTATCGAAATGTTCGCGAAGTTTTAGATGACCTGCAAAACCCTAACAAAGTTGACCATGTAGTACCAAATATTCAATCTGTAATTGTAACTCCTGCTCCCAACAAAAGTTTAGGCTCTAAAGGTCTTTTATTATTATTAGTTGCTGTTCTACCTTTAAGTTTGGGGCTGTTGTTTCTCATACCAAGAATCTGGACATCGCTTCAGGCGTTGAAATACTACAACGAAGGCAACTCGCTGATTGAAGCGGAAAAATATCAAGAGGCTATATCTGCTTTTGAGCAGGCGTTGGCTAACCGTGATGATTTTGCTCAAGCCTGGACTAATAAGGGATTTGCTCAAGGTAAGTTAGGCGAACATTTAGAAAAGTTTTCTTCCTGTGAAACAGCTACCGATGTTGCTCCAGACTTTGCGGAAGCTTGGAACTGTAGAGGATTGGCGAGATTTGACCTCCAGCAGTATGAAAGAGCTTTAGAAGAGTATAATCAGGCGATCTCTGTCGAACCAAACTTTTATCGTGGTTGGTTTAACAAAGGACAGGTATTATTAAGGCTGGACCGCCCCAGAGAAGCGATCGATGCCACAAGACAGGTCTTAAAAACTAAGCCAGATTATTTTTTGGCTTGGACACAGTTATGCCGAGCTTTATATCAGCTAGAGCAGTATCAAGATGCTAAAGCACACTGCGAAGAATCAAAAAAGCTCAACCCTGATTATCCCTTAACATCTACGATCTTAAAAAAAGTCGAGAAGAAATTAAACTCAACAAATTGAAGCTGCCCAAACCTTTACAGTTGAGTCGAGTTTAAGCAAAATTATTTGCCGTTATTTACCAAAAAACTTGAGATTTAAACCTAACAAGCTCCAAAAATCGACCTGATAGGAGGTCGATTGCACACCTCGCTTGTTGCTGGCAACTACTTGTTTTTGTTGCTTTAGGCTCTCATCTAAAATTTCGCTGACAACCCGATCGGCAACATTTGCAGCCTGCTCGATTGGTGTCAAAGTTAATAGTACCTTGCTGCATTCTGGCGAGCCTGCGGTATTAGCGCAAATTACTGGTAATCCTGCTTGTTCGGTGCCAATAAAGTTAATCTTAGATAAATCGTAACCTTGATTAGAATACTCTTCCAACTTGGCAGCAACTCCATCACACATTTGTTGGGGAGTAGAAGATGATAGATACGCGATGGCATCATCTCTCCAATGAAAAATTGGCTGTCTGACTTCACTGCCCGCAGGTTGTGCCACAGTAGTAGGAATACCTTCAGTTATTTGACAAGAAAAATTAAGCTCAGGAACATCGGCTGAATCTGCCATTACTGGAGAAGCGAGGGCAGCCATAGTTCCAGTTACTAATAATGCTGATAAGTGTTTGGTTTTCATTTTCTTGATTTGATTAATCCCCATGTACAATCCACTCAGTTATCATCTGTATGCTACTATCTTGCATACATATATGAATTAATCTTAGAGCATAAGCAGCATCAATTCGCTTAAATTAGACACCGAAGCCAATCAAGATCGATTTGTTGTTAGTGGTATGTAACCAGCTTATAGCGAGGCTTTTAGGTTAAATTATTTACAGTCCATAGTATAGAGAATTGACTCAGCCAAAGCAAACTTTTAATCTAAAAAAACGTCAACTTTACATAATTTTTACATTCGTAATGGCAATAGAGTGACTTATCTTTATAAAAGCTATGTTCAACTGTATTGCACTAGGAAACTCATGACTACAGATCTGTTGGAAGTAAAAAATGTTTATGCAGGATATGTTAAAGACCTGAATATTTTACAGGGAATTAACTTTAGAATTGCCCCTGGAGAATTGGTAGCGGTTATTGGTCCTAATGGTTCTGGAAAATCAACTCTAGCTAAGACTATTTTTGGCTTACTCACTCCCGAACAAGGTCAAATTGTTTTTAAAGGAGAAAACATTGTCAAACTAAAATCGGACAAAATAGTTAGACGAGGTATGAGTTACGTTCCTCAAATAACTAATGTCTTTGCCTCCCTTTCTGTGGATGAAAATTTGGAGATGGGAGCATTTATTCGTAGTGGTTCTTTAAAGTCTCTCAAAGATCAGATCTACAATATGTTCCCCCGATTAAGCTCTCGCCGTCACCAAAAGGCAGGAACTCTATCTGGAGGAGAAAGACAAATGTTAGCTATGGGTAAAGGCTTGATGTTAGAGCCAGATCTGTTGTTATTAGATGAGCCTTCAGCAGCATTATCACCAATTCTGGTCAACTCAGTGTTAGAGCAGGTAGCAGCAATTAATCAGACGGGAACCGCCATTGTCTTAGTCGAGCAAAATGCGAAAAAAGCTTTGGCTATGGCAGATCGAGGATATGTTTTAGAAAACGGACGGGACCGCTTTGAGGGGACGGGAACAGAGCTGTTAAATGATCCTAAAGTAGGAGAATTATACTTGGGTGCTGCCTATAAATCTGACTAGCTTTAGATGAAGAGTTTGGAGCTAATTTGATAGGGAGGTCGATTGCTGGAATAGCTTAATAAAAGTTTATGTATTTTTGTATCTTTGCTGAGAAATAGCCGATCTTTCCCAGGTATTATAAGTTTAACTCTACTTTTTATAGATGTGATTTTAGCAAATAGGAGAAAATATGGACTTTGTAACCAACATTTTTAGTGCTTTTGGCAATATTAACTTTACCGTTATTTTTCAATTGATCAGCCTTGCCTTAATTGTAATTTCGGGACCGACAGTAATATTTTTGCTAGCGTTGCGCGGTGGCGATCTTTAAAACAAATTTTTATGTTTGGTGTTTTGCTATGCCTGCCCTTCTAAGGTTCGTAGAGGGGCATTTTTGTTTGGTGTCTGTAGCAATAACTAAACATGATGTAGTTGCTCGATTAGCATTTTCGTTCTCAGAGTAACGTTCAGCCAGTCTCGATTGGCGATCGCCTCAGCAGGAAACAAATCGCTAGAAATTCCTACGGCGATCGCTCCAGCATCGATCATGCTTTGGGCATTATCTAGGGTAATACCACCAGTAGGAACCATCGGAATTTGAGGCAAAGGGCTTTGCAAACATCTGATATACTCTGCGCCACCTAGAGATTTAATCGGAAAAACCTTGACTGCCCTTGCTCCTTGTTGCCAAGCAGTAACGATTTCTGTAGGCGAAAACACCCCTGGGACGAAGGGAATCTGATAGCGAGATCGGGCAGCGTTCAACAATTGAGAATCGAAATGAGGAGCAAAAGCAAACTGCGCTCCTGCAAAGACGGCATCCTGTAGCTGCTGCAAGTTTAAAATGGTTCCCGTGCCAATAGTGCAGTGGGGCAATTCAGCTCTCAATTTAGTGATTAATTCTCCAGGGCGATCGCTATTCCAGGTAATTTCAATCAAGTTCATTCCGCCTGCTGCTACAGCATGAGCCATCTGGTAAGCAAGGCTTGGTTCGCGACTGCGAATCACGGCGATCGCTTTGTGCTTTTGTAAAAGCTGCAACCATGCTTTCATAAAGATAGTATTTTCCTGAGAACTAATGCTGACAACCAGTCAAGTTTAATTTTATTGGCAATTAGGGAATGGTGATATACTCCCATCGCTTCCGTAAACGGTAAGCGTGGGCTTCTCTATAGAAAGAGCATTTTATAATAAAAACTTTCTCTAGCATTAATTGAGAGCAGCAATTCGATTGCTATAGGCTCGATTATCGAGTCCATTGCCTATATTAATAGTTTGCGGGTCAAGACGCTGGCGTAAAATTGTGATCCGTTCTGAGGTAGCGGGGTGGGTACTGAGAAAGCTGGGCGTACCTCCTTGTTTAAGCAATTTTTCCATAAAACCCAGCATTCCCGCAGGGGCATAATTTGCCTGAATCATGTTTTCTAAACCAAAGCGATCCGCCTCTAGCTCATCGGCACGACTGTTAGGACGGCTAATTGCTAAATCTACACCAATTTGTACCGCAGCACTGCGATCTAGACCTGCTGCGGAAAGTACTCCTTGAGCCAGGGCGCGATCGCGCATCTGTTCGATGCCATGACGAGCAGCAATATGACCTATTTCGTGACCGATAACGCTGGCTAATTCTGCTTCGTTGTCTGCTGCTGCCATCAAGCCAGTATTGATGTAAACATATCCTCCCATGGTGGCGAAGGCATTGATACTATTATCATCAACTACCTGAAAAGTATAGGGTATATCGGGGCGTTGGCTGGTTTTAGCCAGTCGTTGTCCAATTTGATTGACGTAGTTACCGATCGAGCGATCGCGATAAATTTTGGCTTGACCAGAACGTATTAGCTCTTGATTAATTTCTTTACCCAATGCTACTTCTTGAGTATTAGAAATATTTGAGATTTGAACTATTTGTATGCCCCGTAGCATAAGCTCTATCCAGGACAAGCCATAGCTGGGCTGAGGGTTAATTAGACTGATACTGAGCGTTAAAACAAAAGTAGCTAAACCGTATAGCAAACGGCGATAGGAACGATACGAAAAGCTGGAAAATCGCTGTAACATATTGAGCGCGTAACAACTGACGGATGGGTGATATTAGATATGACGGCAAACTGGATCATTAAGTTGCTAATTATCTTTATTTTGTTATGGCAAAAATTACAGGCACGCTATAGTTTTAATCACATCAATCTGGCTACCAGTATTTTGCTCGACCCAATCTATAATAGCGATCGCCTTGTTGAGTCAATTCTGTTAATCTAATTCTCGCAACAGATCCTGTAACTGCTGCTGATAGCGTCCGTATTCTAGCCAGTCACCTCTTTGTAGAGCCTGTTGTGCTTGCCGATAGATTTCTAATACCGAGTCAGAGCGATCGCCTGCGGTAGCTGGTAGACCCAGAGGGGTTAATCCTGGAGGTACTGATTCAAACACCGCAGCCAAGGATTGTTCTAGGGTAGGAGTCATCACTATTTCTTTGTCATAAGCCACGATAATCCGAGCCAGTTCGGGCAATTCTCCCTTTTCAGCACGCAGGTATAGGGACTGGACATAAAGGATCGAACCATTGATGGGAATCACTAAAATATCTCCTCTAATAACTCTAGAGCCTCTTTGACTCCAAAGAGTTATTTGTTCGGCAATATCGGGATTTTGATCGATTCTAGCTTCAATCTGAAACGGACCGTAAATTAGCTCTTGTTTGGGAAATTCGTATAGTCGCAGCCTGCCATAATTATCGCCATCGGAACGAGCAGCCATCCAAGCAATCATGTTATCTCGATTGATTGGAGTAAAAGGGAGAATCAAGACAAATTCCTCTTGAGTGTTCCCTGGTAATTTCATGATCAAATAATCGGGTTCAACCTCCTGTTGTTGACCATCATCTAGCTCGGTAGCAAATCGCCACTCGTCTTCACGGTTGTAAAATACCTGGGGGTCTTCCATGTGATAGCTGAGGTACATTTTGGCTTGAATCTCAAACAAATCTTGGGGATAGCGGAAATGTGCCTGAATTTTGGGAGGAATACTTGCTGTACTTTGGAATAAACCAGGAAATATTTTACGGTAGGTAGCTAAGATAGGTTCGGCTTCGTCGATCGCATAAAATTGCATCGTGCCGTCTTTGGCATCGACCACTACTTTTACTGGGTTGCGGACGTAGTTGATGTTTTTATCGATAATTAGTTCGGTTTTTTGTTCGTGGGCGACAGCTTCGGAATAAGGATAGCGATCGCTGGTGGTGTAGGCATCGATAATCCACTTGAGTCTGCCGTCAACTACTACCATGTAGGGATCGTTATCATACTTGAGAAAAGGCGCGACATGACGCACCCGTTCGCTGATTTGCCGATAGTAATGGATGCGGGAATCTGGAGTAAAGTAATTAGAAATTAAGATCTTTAGGCTGCCTTGTTCGTAGGCATAGACTAACCTGCGCCACCAACTGCCCAGAGGAACACCCCCTAAACCATCGTATTTAGTAAAGGCATTCTCATCGCCACGGGGATAGTCAAATTCCAGGGTATCCATCCCCGTATAAATATAGTCTTTGGTTAACTCGCCGTAGTAAATTGCTGGTTCTTCGATCGTTAGATCGATTTGGGAAACGGGGGGAATGTTTTTGATAAATAGTATGGGCAAACCATCTTCCGTTACCTCGTTGACGGGATTCATCACTAAGCCATAACCATGAGTGTATTTTAGTCGTTGATTGACCCAGGTTTGGGCAGAGGAAGGAACTTGTGAATAATCGAATTCTCTGGGGGAGAGCATCACCTGACGATAATCTCCGTTGAGGGTATAGCGATCGATATCAACGTCTTCAAACTTATAGTAGAAGCGGATTTCCTGTAGCTGACGATAGGTAGTTAATAGGGGTCGATTGTCCCAAAGCCGAATATTATCAATAGTTGCTTGGTCTTCTTGAAAAAAATTAGTGTCCGAGCTATCTGGAGGAGCGATTTGATAATCCCGAACCTCAATATTTTCTAGATTGTAGGCTTGTCTGGTAAACTCAAGATTATGTTTAATATAGGGCGTTTCCTTGGTTAATTCGTTGGGTTCGACCACAAAACGCTGCTGCAACACGGGATAGGTTCCGTTTACCAAAACTAAAACCACAGCATATACTCCGATGCCGTATACGGGACGCAACAGACTATTCGACCAGGTGGCAATAATCAGCCATAGCCCTAGCAACACCGAAGCGACGGTCATCACCCAAAAGGCAAACAGGCGAGCGTGAGTATCGGTATAGTCTGCACCCCACACTACTCCTTGGGAAGAATAAAGCAGTTCATAGCGTTCGAGCCAAAAATCTAGGGCAATATCCAAGGCGATCGCTGCTAATAATAAACTCAGGTGAATTTTAATTGGTTTGGTGATTAACTTTTGCCATGGTTGTTCGATAATTAAGCTTTTCCACTGCCAATTGAAACGAAGTATTCCTTTGAAAACATAGACCAATACTGCCAATACTAGTCCCGAAATTAATAAAGTCAGCCACCAGTTCTCTAAATTGTCTAATAATGGTAGGCGAAAGATATAAAAACCTAGATCCTGCTGATAGATCGGATCGAGACGCTCAAACTCAGTAGCGTTAATAAATTGGGGAAATAATTCCCAGGAGGCTGCACTGAGGTTAGCCACGCTTAGAGAAATCAAAAAAACCAAGACATAAACTGCATATCTGGCAATTTTATTAGTATATGGCTCAAATTCGCTAGATTCTAAAAAACGAAAAGCTCGCTCTCTCGTCAGACGCAACGCCAGCCAATAATTGAAGCCCAAAAAAGCGATAAAAGTGATAAATGTTCCCAGCCAAATAGTTACCTGCCAACCGATACGCTGCCAAAAAACAGGAGCAAACCCTACCGCCTCAAACCACCAAGACTCGGTTAATAGGTAAGCTATCGTCGAGACTAGAGTTAAACCTGCGATCGCGCTAAATAGCAGGACGACAATTATTTTTTGCTTAAATTGCATCTTGGTAAAGATTAGGAAAAATCTATGATTAGCTGGGTTTCGGCTGTGAAATTAGGGAGTCGATACTTCAATTTTATAGCGATTGAGATCTAAATCAGCCTTTCACCCTTAATTTCTTGCTAGCTAGACCAGGTTTGGCTGATGGTAATACCTACCATCTTTAACACTTCGACCTAGAGAAATTACTGAAGGTTTCCCAGCAACTTTGCTGTTAACCAAGCCTTTTCAGTGCCAACATTAAGGCACCAGGATTCCCCTTTCGTTCACCAAACTTTTACACTGATTAGCTACTCTTTTAATAAGAGCTTAATCATTATCTAAGCTAAAACCTTTTATTATGCCATTATTATTATTTATGCTGATAAATACCCGATCGAAAAGGTAATCTATTGTATTTTTAACCGTAGTTGAAACCAAATAAATGTAAAAAATTCGATTATATTGAACTTTTCTCATTTAGTTATAGAAGATATCAAGCTGCTAGTAAACAACAATATTGTCTTGGAACCTTACTAAATAATAATTTGGCATCTAGATATATAGTTAAATTCCTGCGGTCGAATTAATAGTTATCTCATATTTTATTTTTTTTGGTTTAGCTATTAATTCAAGTGCAGCAAAATCAAAAGTATCTGCGGAAATCGAATTGGGTCTGAAATTCTTTACTAACCGTTAACAGGGGATTTATCATGTTGAGCAATATAAGCACTAAAGAAATACCAGTGAGTAGAAGTGTCGAGCGTGTCGAGCAAGCAAGCGCGCTTGAAGTTTCAATTATTATGCCTTGTTTAAACGAGGCGGAAACTTTAGAAACCTGCATCAAAAAAGCCCAGTGGTTTATCGCAGAAAATGACTTAGCAGGAGAGGTGATTATTGCTGACAACGGTAGTAATGATGGTTCTCAAGAAATTGCTAGAAGACTTAATGCCAGAGTGGTTGATGTTCCTGCCAAAGGTTACGGTAGCGCCCTCAAGGGTGGTATTAGTGCAGCAAGAGGCAAGTATATCATCATGGGTGATGCAGACGATAGTTACGATTTTAGTAACCTCAATCCCTTTATGAGAAAGCTACGTAGCGGTTACGACCTAGTGATGGGAAATCGCTTCAAAGGTGGGATTGAATCTGGGGCGATGCCTTTTTTACACCGCTATTTGGGTAACCCTGTGCTGACTGGCATTGGCAAGTTACTCTTTGGTAGTCCTTGTAATGATTTTCACTGTGGATTGAGAGGTTTTCGCAAGGAGGCGATCGCCGATCTTGACTTACAAACTACGGGCATGGAATTTGCCAGTGAAATGGTAGTTAAGGCTACCTTACACAAAATGCAGATTACCGAAGTTCCGACCACTCTGTCCCCCGATGGTCGCAGTCGCCCCCCTCATCTCAATACCTGGCGTGATGGTTGGAGACATCTCCGCTTCTTGTTGATGTACAGTCCTCGTTGGCTGTTTTTCTATCCTGGAATCTTTTTAATTCTGGCTGGCTTGTTGGCAACTCTGTCATTATTGCCCAGTCCCAAAGTTCACAGCCTACTTTACTCTTCTACTGCCATGACCATCGGCTTCCAAATTGTCATGTTTGCTTTATTTACCAAGGTATTTGGTATTAGTGAAGGACTATTGCCAGAAGATAGACGCTTGAACCGACTGTTTAAATATCTCAACCTAGAGACTGGCTTGATCGGGGGCTGTTTACTGCTGCTGATGGGTGCTGCTGCTTCTGTCTATGCCTTTGATATTTGGGGACAACACGACTTTGGTTCCCTCAATCCCACAGAAACCATGCCCATTGTCATTCCTGGAGTCACCTGTTTAGCTTTGGGTATTCAAACAATCTTTTCTAGCTTTTTCTTGAGTATCTTAGGATTAAAAAGATGAGCGAACAGCCTTGGTTATCAGTCATTATTCCTACCTATAACGGCAGTAAATATCTAGCGGATGCCCTCGATTCGGTGGTAATGCAGCAAGATTCAGCCCTAGAGTGTGTCGTTATTGACGACGGTTCAACCGACGATACCCTCTCGCTCGTTGCCAGCTATCAAGACAGGCTAAATATCAAGCTAATTACTAAAGCCAGACAGGGCAACTGGGTTGCCAATACCAACCACGCCCTGCTCGAAGCTGAGGGAAAGTATGCTTGTTTTCTGCATCAAGACGATCTGTGGCTGGAAGGAAGATTGCAAAACATCAAAAATGCGATCGCAGCCTATCCTCAAGCAAGCCTATATCTCCACGATTCGGTATTTATTGACGAGAAGTCTAAACCATTAGGTTTGTGGCGATGTCCTCTGGGCAAGGTAAAATTAATCTCTGCCGAGGCAATGACTGAAAAGCTACTAATTCAAAACTTTATTGCCATACCAGCCCCCGTATTCGAGCGTCAGGCTGCTTTGGATTTGGGAGGATTGAATAATGAATTATGGTATACCGCCGACTGGGACTTTTGGCTCAAGCTAGCTGCCATCGGCAACACCTGCTATATTGCCAAACCTCTAGCTGCTTTTAGGGTTCACGCTGATTCTCAGACGATTCGTAGAAGCTCTAGTGTGGCAGAATTTCGTCAGCAAATGCGCTTGGTAGTCGATAAGCATCTTCCTGTCAGATCTAATCGAGAAGTTACTAAAGTTGCTTTTTTCTCTACAGAGGTTAATACTACCCTGGCAGCAATGGTTCATGGCGAATCTGCTAACCTATTTAAGCTGGCTGCTAATTTTATGTTCTTAGGACCAATGGGGTGGCGTAGATACTGGCAAGATTCTCGAATTGTCGAACGCGTATCGGCGCGACTCAAAGCAAAACTTCAGACACAGGAGTAAATTTTACTAATATATATTCGTGATCTTTATGAAGCCTAATTTATTTATTGTCGGGCAGCCCAAATCAGGAACGACAGCTTTACATAAGTTTTTGGGACAACACCCCGAAATTTTTATGTCCAGCGTCAAAGAGCCACATTTTTTTTGTTCCGATTTTCATTTAGAGAGCGATCGCGCCTACGGCAAACAGCGTTTCTTTGACTATCGAAGCGAGTCGGCTTATATGCAGCTTTTTGCTAAGGCAAACGGAGTCAAAATTGCGGGGGAATCTTCGACCAACTATTTGTATTCTCAGGTAGCAGCCGAAAAGATCTCTAATTTTAATCCTGATGCCAAAATAATCATCATTCTACGCGAACCCGCTAAGTTTCTTTATTCTCTCCATAGCCACTACGTAAAATTTACCGAAGAAAATGAGCCAGACTTTTTAACCGCCTTGGCTTTGGAAACAGAACGCGAACAGGAGAAAGCAACTAGCCCTAGAGTAACTAGCCCCAGCTATTTGTATTATTCCCAACGAGTGCAATACCGAGAGCAGGTAAAACGTTACTGCGATCGCTTTAATCGCGAACAAATCAAAATAGTAGTTTTTGAAGAGTTTAAGTCAGAAAACGACCGTGTTTATCGAGAAATTTTAGAATTTTTGGGGGTAGATTCTAACTTTACCCCAGAATATGATGCGGTAAACGTCAACAAAGAAGTTAAGTTTAAAGCTATTAACGATTTAGTCAATAATCCCCTAATCAAAAACATTTCTAAAAACTTGTTGTCTCAGGAATTTAATGAATTTATTCGAGACAATATTGTAGAAAAACTACTTTGGCATCAAGCACCGAAAACTAAGATGCCCGAAGAGATTAAGATTGAGCTGATGCGACAATATCAGCCAGAAGTTGTCAGAATATCTGAGTTAACTGGCATAGACTTGATAACCAAATGGGGATACGATACTTTGAATGTTAAATCGTCATTTAAGCAGGATACAGTCTGAGATTTTAGCCGAGCTTAATTGTTAATGGTCGATGGCAAGATGACGCTGCAATATTAAATAATCAATACTTAACGATCGATGTTAAATAAGAAAAATGTTATATCTAGTGTCTTATCCCTAGCTTTAGGTTGTTTCCTAGTCTGGTTGATTTTGCGCTTTACTGAAGTCGATTTAGCAGAGATTGTCGCCAGCTTTTATAGCTTAAATCCGTGGTATGCAGGCTTAGCAATTACTGCTTTAATTATTCATACTTTCCTGACAGCTTTTAAATGGGGTTTAGTTACTCAAAAGCTGACTCCAGATAATCAACAACCTTTAAAATTTTATCTTTTCTATACTACTTTAGGCTCTTTAACCATGCAGTTTATGCCCCAATATGTAGGCATGGTTATGGTACAAAATTTAGCTTTACGAATACACAATATAAGTTCTTTTTCTAGGGGGTTTCTCTCAGTTGTTTACGATCAGTTTTTTAATCTGTTAATTCCCTTACTTTTGTTTCCCGCCTCTATTTTGTACGTTTTAGGCTATATTTCCCTGTCGGTGGCAGTTTTTATCTGGATTGCTACGATTATCTTGACCCACTTTATTATTAAAAAATGGCATCGTCGCTTGATCTCTCAGCTAATCAAAATTTTAGCCTGGGTCAAACAATTGAAGCCAGGGAAAAATAACGGCACGAAACTAAAAATAGCTACGGGCAGTGATTCGATTTTGGGTAAGCAGTTCACCCTATACTTGTACTGGATTGCTGTAGTTCGTTATGCAGTATGGATTGTTCGCGGAGTTTTAATTGCGATCGCAGGAGGCTTTAAGATCAAGCTGTGGGCAATAGCGTTTATTTCTCCCATCGTCCAGTTGGCAATGTTGTTAAGCTTTACCCCCGCCAATTTGGGACTGATGGAGTTTAGCTGGATTGGTTTATTAGGGTTGTTCGGTGTTCCAGATTCCAGTGCGGTTACATTTGCGCTGATGCAGAGATTTCTTTATGTAGTGGCGGTAGTAATCATTTTAGCGGTATTTGCCGTGGTTTCTTTTGTCGAACGATTTGCTTTATTTACCTCTAAGCAAAATTAATCAATATCTAGTATATTTATTCTGATTTATTCCCAATGTTAAATCTTGCCACTAAGAAAGAACGGTCAAAACAGCGCAGACTGGGAATAGAAGTAATTTTATATTCTGTTGCCATAGTTTTAGTAATCTCGGTATTCCTCAAAGCGATCTTGGATATCGACAATAACTACGATCCAGGCTGGTATCATCTGCCTTTTGCAGCCAGAATTTGGGGAATTTTGCCCCAGGAGATGTTTACGGGGGACGAAAAATGGTTTGAGCCACGTTTTGATGGTTTTCCCTTGCTGGCGCACTTTCTTCAGGGTTTCTTGTGGCGAATTACGGGAAGAATGCAGTCAACTAATTTAGTCAGCTTTTTTAGTATTATTGGCTATTTCTTCTTTCTCAGAAGCTACTTCCGCGTACCCTTATATCTATCGGCGATCGCTCTATTTTCCATTCCTTTGGTCTTGACTCATGCTACCACTAGCTTTGTCGATCTGCTGGGTAATGTCGGTACGTCGATTCTGGTGCTGATGAGCTACAGCTTTTACAAAAATAGACAGCTACCGCAAAGAAAAGAACTGTTTATGGCTTTTTTGGGGGCAGCGATCGCAGCGAATACCAAAACCCAGCTACAGCCTTTAGTATTAGTTATTTTAATTGTCGTCGGCATCAGATTGTGCTGGCTATATTGGCAACAAAAACCCTCCCTCAAGCTGTTTAAAATCGTTCCTCTAGCATTATTGGCAACGGTAATTATTTTTGCCACTCCCGTTAAAAACACGGTTTTCTACGGCAATCCCCTGTATCCGATTAAGATCGAGGTAGCAGGAATCGTCCTCAATCACAAACTTACCCCAGAAGCCTACGAAGAAGGTAATCGACAACAAAACTGGGTGGGATCGGTATTAGAAATCAACGCCCCCTTTACCTGGACACCCGATCAGTGGAGTAACTACCCCAGTCGTAGCCGTCGCGGTGGTTTTTTTGGTGCCTATGTCGTATTTAATCTGCTGCTGCTGTTGGCATTGGGGATTAGAGAATTAATTCAGAACAAATCTTTGGACAAAAATGAGCGCACTAGAGAAGCAAAAGTGGCGATTTTTACGGCGATCGCCATGTCCCTAGTTCCCCTAAATTTTCCGCAATCCCACGAACTGAGATACTTTATGTACTGGATGATAACTTTAGTATCTCTCAACCTCTATTTAATCTCTTTACCAAAAAACAAACAGCTATTGGGGCGATGGTTGCAGCCAAAATACTTAGGTTTAGTCTATGGGGTATTTCTGACGATCGTCTTGGTCAAAATCGGTAATTTCTATGCCAAACCATCATTAATTACTCTAGATAAATACGTCACCTTTGGCGTAAAGCCAGAATTCCTGGCGCAGATCCAACCCAACGAACGTGTCTGTTTACTGAGTAAACACATTGGCGAAGATGTCCAAACTGCACCGATCGCAGCTTTAAAATATGTTTACCTCTATAGTTCTTATTTTCATCCCGAACTAGACTATGATTATTCAATCCGTGCAGCATTCAATCCCGAAGCCTGTGGCGATCTCAAGATGATTCCCAGCAACTTAGCCAAACCACCTGGAACATAGATCGTAAGTCGTAGGGGCAAACGCCAGAGGAAAGCCATGTTGAAGCAAAACGGGCAGGTATTAGAAATTATTTTGAAGGCGATCGCCATAATTCTGGTCATCTCAATATTTCTCAAGGCGATTATCGATAGAGATACTAACTATGACGTAGGTTGGTATCACCATCTGTTTGCTGCCCGAATTTGGGGTATTGTTCCAGCAGAATCTTTTCTTTCAGAGGATTTAATCGAACATCGTTTTGCTGGTTTCCCCTTGCTGGCGCATTTTTTCCAGGGCTTGTTATGGAAACTTACGGGGCGCATTCAGGCAACTAACCTAGTAGGTTATCTAAGCCTGATAATTTACTTCTGGTTTCTCAAAAGTTACTTTCAAGTTCCACTTTATTTATCGGCGATCGCTATCTTTACCATTCCTGCGGTATTAACCCACGCTGCAACTAGCTTCGTCGATCTACCAGGGAATATTGGGGTTGCTGTTTTGATGATGATGACCTACAGCTTGTTTAAGCAGTCCCGACTACCGAGAAGAGGAGAACTGTTGGTTGCCTTTTTGGGTGCAGCAGCAGCAGTTAATATCAAACCACAACTACAGCCTGTGGTATTTGTAGTTTATTGCGTAGTAGGAATTAGACTTATTTGGCTTTATTTCAAATATACCAGTCCTGGCAAGCGCAAGTTATGGCTGACTGTTCCCCTGGCGGTTGTTGCTTCTGGCTTAATCTTTGCCACACCGCTTAAAAATGTCGCACTCTACGGCAATCCCTTTTATCCAATTAGAATTGAGGTGGCGGGAATCGTTCTCAACCATCAGCTAACGCCTCAAACCTATGATGAGGGCAATCGTCCGCAAAAATGGCTGCAATCTATTTTAGAAATTAATACTCCCAAGTGGTCCCCCGATCAGTGGAATGGCGGTGATGCTCGATATTTAGACCGCGCAGGAGGTTTTTTTGGGGCTTATGTAGTATTTAACTTTATCCTGCTGGTTGGCTTGACTATCAGAGAACAGTTGCAATCAGCATCCAAAGATAAACCGCGCCATGCTACTACTGCTTTAGTTACCGTGTTGCTGATGTCTCTCATTCCTGCCAACTTTCCCCAATCCCATGAGTTGCGTTATTTGATGTTTTGGATGATTGTTTTAGTCTCTTTGAACCTATATCTAGTAACCTCGTTACAGTATCGGGTAGGGAAATGGTTGCAGCCCAAATATTTCGGGTTGGTCTATTTATTATTTCTAGCGATCGTCTATAGCAGAATTGACAATTATTACTTCAGACCAGTTTTTAACTCATTTGAACCATATCTAAAAAACACCGTCAAGTCTGAACTGTTAACTCAGATGATTCCTAACGCACGTACCTGTATGATTAGTCGTCATGGAGTTATCAGTCCTAATTCAGTACCTTTTGCCCAAATCAACAACGCTTTCTACTACAGTGCCTATTTTCATCCAGAAATTGGGTACGAATACAGTATTAAAGCAGCCGTAGACAAGAGCCAGTGTAACAATTTAAAAGTTATTCCTCCCAATGCAGAAGAATCGAGGGAGCCTAAAAATAACGAGTAGATGCTAATGAGTTCCTTTTTGAATTATCCCCTAGCCCATGCGAAGTAGTCTGACACTTGATAATTATGAACTCAACTATTGATAAAACTACCAAGACTCAAAAACCAAGAATAGGACTAGAAACTATTCTTAAGGCGATCGCCCTTATCTTAACGATCGCGATTTTTCTCAAGGGAATTATCGATATTGATGGTACTTACGATACTTGGGGTTATCATCTTCCCTTTGCAGCCAGAATTTGGCATATCGTCCCAGGGGAACAGTTTATTCACATGGAGGAGAGGTATAAAGGTTTCCCCTTGTTAGGGGAGTTTTTCCAGGGATTTTTGTGGTTAATCACTCAACGAGTCCAAGGCGCAAATCTAGTTGGGTTTTTTAGCTTGGTTTTATATGCCTATTTCCTCAAGAGATATTTTCAGGTTGCTTATTATCTCACGGCGATCGCCCTTTTGGGTGTTCCCCTAATTCAGGCTCATGGGGTTAATAGTTACGTAGATTTAATCACCAATATTTTTTTAGCCATGACAATTATGATGGCTTATGTTCTGTATCTACAGCGCGAAAATCCTAGTTTACGAGATCTATTGGTAATCTTTTTATCGGCTTTTGGGGCATCTAACAGTAAGCCCCAGATAGAACCTTTGGTATTTGTCGTTTTGTGCTTCATTGCTGTGAGAATTCTCTGGCTGCGTTGGCGTATCAACAGACAGCAGCTATCCAGTTGGCTATTTAAGGCTGTCCCCGTAGCTTTTTTGGCTTCACTGTTAATTTTTGCCACTCCGATCAAAAATATCGCGCTTTATGGCAATCCTTTTTATCCCGTCAGAATCGAAATTGCGGGAAAGGTACTAAATCACGCCTTGCCGATGTATAGTGATGCTCCTGGCTACTTGGCAGACGCACCCAAAGCCCAAAGATGGCTTTATTCGATTTTAGATATTAATTCTTCTGCCTACTGGAATCACGATCGCTATAGCGAAGATCCAGATCGCAACCGCATGGGAGGCTTTTTCGGGGCGTATGTAGTGTTTCAAGTCCTGTTGCTGATTTATCTAAATATTAAATATCCCAGTCGTAAGACTAAAATGGCGGGAATAGTGGTGCTGGTGATGTCTTTGGTTGCTGCCAATTTCCCCCAATCCCATGAGCTGCGGTACTTCATGTACTGGATGATGGTTTTGATTTCACTAAATTTGGATCTTGTTACCTACTACAAGGATGCTTTAGCCAAACCAAGCCGTGTGGGATTAGTATCTTTAATTGCCTTAATTATTGTTGGGATTAAAACCAACTTTGTCTATCTCAAGCCCAGCTTTTATACTCTGGCAGACTTTAAAGCCCGACACGTCGATCGCGACATTATCGCCCAAATCGAACCAGGAGATGATGTCTGTCTGCCTAACACCTACCCCAATACTTTTGGCTATACTCCCTGGTTTCATCCCGAACTAGACTACACCTATACCATTCGTTCGGGTTTTCGCGGTGATACTTGTGCTAAATCGAACAAAGTTTTGTAGTTAAAAATGAGCTGTAATTGCGTATGCCTGTTACTTGTTACTTATCGTTTTTCCTGAGAAATGATTTCCCTTATTGACCACAACCCGATAAACTTGAACTTATTTATCGCTCAAATATGAGTATTAGATTTTCGACATAGAACTGACACCGTCGCATTAGGTGTAGCACTTTAATTTACAGCTTTACTCACACAACAAGATAAATCATGACAGCAACCACAACTCGTTTTCCCATCGATTTGGATGCCTACAAACCCCTGGCATTAGATCCCAATAATTCTACCCTGACTGACGAACAGAGAGAAAGTTTAAAAGCAAATATTCAGCTTTGCCGTGAGGCGATCGTCTTCTTTACCGCTACTGGTGGTGCTAGGGGCGTTGGCGGTCACACTGGAGGTCCTTACGATACCGTACCCGAAGTAATGATCTTAGATGCTTTTTTCCGTGGTGCGCCCGATAAATTTGTGCCAATCTTTTTTGATGAGGCGGGACACCGCGTGGCAACTCAGTATTTAATGGCAGCATTGAATGGTGACTTGCCCAAAGAAGACCTACTCAAGTATCGCGCAGCAGAATCAAAATTGCCAGGACACCCCGAACTCGGTTTAACTCCTGGCATTAAGTTTAGTTCTGGGCGTTTGGGACACATGTGGTCTTATATCAACGGAATAGCACTAGCCAACCCCGATAAAGTAGTGGTTTGTTTGGGTTCTGACGGTTCGCAACAAGAAGGTAACGATGCGGAGGCTGCACGTTTTGCGGTGGCGCGAAACCTCAATGTCAAGCTGTTTATCGATGATAACGATGTAACTATTGCAGGACATCCTTCGGAATACCTACCTGGTTTTGATGTGGCTAAAACTTTAACTGGTCACGGTTTGGAGGTCAACACGGGAGAAGGAGAAGACATCGATTCACTCTACAGTCGTATGTGTGCTGCGGTAACTGGCGATGGTCCAATTGCTCTAGTTAATAAGCGTCCGATGTGTCCTGGTATCGATGAGGTAGAAGGTTCGACTCATGGACATGATGTAATTCCCGTCGATAAGGCGATCGCCTATCTCGAAAAACACCAACAGGGTGCAGCAGCCGACTATTTAAAAAACATCAAAAAACCCAAAAATGATTACAAATTCTTGGGAGTTACCGATAATGTCGGTTCTAACCGCAACGTCTTTGGTGATGCTGTGGTTTCTATCCTTGACGAGATGAGCGAACAAGAACGCAAAGAGAAAGTTATTTTTATCGACAGTGACTTAGAAGGTTCTTGCGGTTTCAAAACAATCCACGATGCACATCCAGAGGTGTTTATCCCTTCTGGCATTATGGAACGGAGTAATTTTTCCGCTGCTGCTGGCTTTGGCATGGAACCTGGCAAACAAGGTGTCTTTGCTACCTTTAGCGCATTTTTAGAGATGTGTATTTCCGAAATCACTATGGCACGTCTCAACAACTCCAATGTTTTGTGTCACTTTTCCCATGCTGGGATCGACGACATGGCAGACAACACCTGTCACTTCGGTCTAAACAACATGTTTGCCGACAACGGATTGGATGACGGTTATGAAACCCGCCTCTATTTCCCTGCTGATGCTAACCAAATGACTGCCTGTGTGAAAAAAGTCTTTCACGATCCAGGAATGCGCTTTATCTTCTCCACTCGTTCTAAAGTACCGATGATTTTGGATGATTCGGGTAACGAATACTTTGGTGACGACTATACTTTCACCCCTGGTAAAGATGAGGTGATCCGCGAAGGAGACGCTGGTTACATTGTTAGCTTTGGCGATGCGCTATATCGTGCTTTAGATGCGGTAGAACGTTTGAAACAAGAAGGCATCAACGTTGGTTTGATTAATAAATCTACCCTTAACGTCGTCGATGAACAGATGATGGAAAAAGTCGGTAAAGCACCTTTTGTCTTAGTCGTCGAATCTTTTAATCGCCGTACTGGTTTGGGTAGTCGTTTTGGTACTTGGCTACTCGAACGCGGTTTAACTCCCAAGTATGCCTATCTCGGCGTACACGAGGAAGGTTGTGGCGGACTTTGGGAACAGTTCCCCTATCAAGGAATAGACCCCGAAGGCATCATGAGCCATGTTAAAGGATTGATGTAAAAAGTTATTAGAGAAATAATTTAGTCGGGTGGGCAATGCTCACCTTTTTTATTGCTTAAACATCAAACGCAAATAAAACCCTACGAATAGTAATTCAAGTAATTTAAATATATGCCGAGCTTCATTAAAGATAATTACCATTTTTGAGCAAATTAAACGTTTCGTTAAACTTTCACTGTCTTGAAATTATTATCAAAATTTTCTATAACAGTGTTATTGTTAATAACGATGTTATGAAAGCGAACAAAGTTACAAATTTTCGTGTAGTGCGGGAAAAGCATCAGCAAGAGTTACGTCGAGGAATTTTAGATGATGTGAGTAATCTTCTCGTGCAAAAAGGTCCAAATGCTATAACGATGCGACGTATTGCGGATACAGTAGGATGCTCGACTACGATTCTTTACACCATGTTTCGCAATAAACAAGGCTTAGTCGATGAACTGTATCTTAGGGGCTTTGAGCTATTACGGCAGTCTTTAGCAGCAGTCTCTTATGTAGATGACTTAAGAAACTATATTTATGCTTTGTGTCTTAGCTACCGAGATTTCGCCCTAGCCAACCCGACTTACTATTCAATCATGTTTCTTAAAGCGATCGCTGAATATACACCTAGCGAAGCCAACTTAAAATTGGGTCAAGCAAGTCTCGAACTTTTAGTTCAAGCTATTCGAGATTGTATTACTGATCAACCAGAAGCTGAAGAGGAAGCTTGGGAAATTGCTCGTATAATTTGGGCAACAGTCCACGGTCATGTCGGACTAGAACTTACGGGTTACGCTAACTATTCAAAAGCATCGTCACAGCAAATGTTGGAGCGAGCTTTGCAAGCATTGGTAAACGAATTGTTACCAACTATAGATCAAGGTTAATGATTCAATTTCTGCAACAATCTTGGTTGCTGGTTTTTGTGTCTGCTTTATGCAACGGTATTGGCACGACTCTTCTTAAACAATCCCGTTTGGCGACTGATAATTCCAATTTTCTCGAAAGCCTTGTTTCCTTATGGTTTATCAGCGCACTTGTTGTTTACAGTACAGGAATGCTTTTAGGCACTAAAGCACTAGAAAAACTCCCCGTTTCTGTCGTAACGCCAGTGTCTCAGGGGATGTCATTTCTGATAATCGCGTTTTTATCTTATTGGCTATTTAACGAGCGTTTGACACTCAATCAAATTATGGCAACGGGTTTTATTTTTACGGGAATTATTCTCATGACCCGTTGATGCTTGTATCTAGAGATTATTTAGGAGAACAAAAACATGACTCACTTTGGCATTCTTTCTTTGGCAGCCACAGGTCACTTAAATACGATGTTTCCTCTTGGTTGCGAACTTAAACGACGCGGACATAACGTCACTTTCTTGAGCAATCTAGAGGCTAAAAATTCAGCACATACGGCAGGTTTTGACTTCTGCGAAGTTTATTCTCCGAGCGATCAAGGTAAAACTATTCAAAAAAGTCCCTTGGCAATTTTAGAAAAAGGCGATCGCTTTAAAAATATATCTCGTACCCTACAAACATTAATTTATGCCTCTATGGGAACGCTACAAAATCGCCGAGATTATGTTTTTCAAACCATAGCAGAAGCCTGTGCAGATCTGGATGCTCAACTCATCATTTCTCTCGGTGGTGGACTCGATCCAAAAGCCTTACCAAAATTATCTGGAGATCCATTGGTTGTCAAATACGCTCCTCAATTAGAATTGTTGCAACAAGCCAGCCTCAACATAACCCACGGAGGATTAAATACGACCTTAGAATCGCTAAGCTACGGCGTGCCGATGGTTGCTATTCCTGTCACCGACGACCAACCAGGAGTGGCAGCAAGAATTGTTTGGACGGGAGTAGGCGAATTAATAAGTCTCTCTAGTTTGAGTGTAAGCAATATGCGAGAGACGATCAAAAAAGTTTTGGGAGAACCATCGTACAAAAAGAATGCAGTCCGTTTACAACAAGCTATTGAGCGTACTGAAGGAGTAAAGGGTGCTGTCAATATTATCGAACAGGCTGTATCCACTAAAAAGCCAGTGATAAATCTAGATTGAATGATCGGTAAGACGATTTCTATCTTTGCTATGTCACCTGGTTTGAAACACATTTTGAATCATGGGCTTGTCTACTCCTGCTGCTGCGCGGTCTAATTGTGCCACCTCTCCCGCGTCTAGCTGCCAATCTTGAGCTGCAATATTTTCTTGCGCTTGTTGCCCCAGGTATGGGTATTGCACCCTTAGCTATACACCAGTTGATCGCTACTTGTGCCATGGTTTTATTTCGGTATTGAGCGATCGCGTTATCATGCCCTGTACTCATGGCAAAACTCGTCAAGAAGCAATTGCCAATGGGGAAGAGGTAATTGAAATGTATTTAGAAGCCTGGCAAGCTGAGGGAGAAACTATTCCTCAACCAAGTAAACTTTAGATTGCGTAAGATTTGCTGCTAATAGCCCATACCGTAAAGGTTTCAACAACTTTTCCTGCCTTTTCAAGCTCGTGATGCAAATTAGCAACGTAAATCCTAATAGTGCGATCGCCACGCTCCATATTTCATTACCGATATACTGTAGATAAATTACTCAGATTTGTTTTTCATATTTACCGTTTTGATTAGCCAATAGCTGGCTGCTAAACAGACAATTGCTATCCCTAAAGCCATTAAGTCTGTATCTGAATACTTTTCTAGGTCAAAGATGATAATCTTGCGAGCTACGGCAATCAAAGAGGTAACGATCACCAACTCTAGTTGAACAACGTGTTTTTTAAGATAGACGGTAATGTTTTCTAGTAGTTCTAAGGCGATTAAAATATTAAGAAATGAACCGAAAAGTTCGATCAAGCTCTTGTTATAAAAGCCTTTGGGGTCGTTGATAGCATCTTGGATTAAAAAGTAAACCAGATCTCCCAAAGCAATCAGAATCACGATTGATAAAGTTAAAGACAGTATTTTTGCCACGAAGTTTTCAAGCAAATGAATCAACTTGAGATAGTTGCTGTCTTTGGTAGCCTGCTTGAGTAGACTCAAAACTCCTCTTCTGGGCTTAGTCATCTGATTAAATAATATTTCAATTCTGATTATTGATATATTCTCGCTGATGAGCGATCTTCAATCAATACTTGACAACAGCTATGTCCAATAAAAAAGCGATCGCCTATCTAAAGTGAGCGATCGCTGACAAATGTTACTGATTAAATAACTAATATTTGTTTAGGAAAATGCAACTTGGTAACATCAAAGGAAATACTGTCTTTTATTTGCTAGCAACTTTGCTTGCTTCGGCAGAATTGTAGCTTTTTTCTAACAGCATAATTCTTTTTGCCTGAGCCGATAAAGCAGATTTATCGAGCCAGTTAACAATTAAAGCATCGCTGGAAAATAAACCAGCACCGTTGATTAGGAAAAACAAGAAACAAGCTGCATAAATAGCAGACAATTCTAAATAGGGAATGCTCAAACCAGCTACCAATATATGATGGTACATTGCTACACACATCGTAGCAAATAACCCTAAAGCAGCAGGTCTAGCAAAAAGACCAATAATTAAAAGTGGTGCGCCAATTAGCTCAGTAAAAGCTGCCACATAGCTCAAGAAGATGGGGAAAGGCAATCCCATATACGCTACATAGGCTTCGGCAAAGCTCTCAATATTGGATAGCTTGTCCAAACCGTTGTGGATCATCATGATGCCGACAACAGATCTCAGTATAGCCCAAGAAGTTTGTTGCCAGAAATTAGGGGTCATGTTGGGACGAAAGATTTTGGTAACAACAGAATTAATTGACATAGTATTACAGAGTTTTAAGACAATAAAAAATTATGAGAAAAGTGATAATTACTAGACTGAAGTTGCCAGGTCTATAAAGCTATCTGGTTCTGTGACTATTGAACCGATAATCGAACGCCTGGCATTAGAATTTTCAGCATCTATATTAAATTTTAGCGTACTTTTATTAAGAATAATAAAGTTTTTTTAAGGAAAATTGCTTTGTACTCTGCTGTAGTGTTTCTTCGTAGGTTTTAAGTCGTCATTATCTTTCATAATCTAGCCTTAACCCCCCACAAAGTCTTAAACTTAGATTTGCAGAGAATTTGAAATGTTTTTTAGATTGTGCGAAAAATAGTTATTGCTGGCAATTGGAAGATGCACAAAAATCAGTCAGAGTCCTTGACTTTTGTGCAAAAATTTAAATCTGAGATTGAGGATGTCAAAGAAGATAGAGAAATTGTCTTGTGTGCGCCATTTACCTCTCTGACTGTAATGTCTAAGAGTCTACATGGCAGCAAAATCATGTTGGGCGCTCAAAACATTCACTGGGAAACACAAGGGGCATACACTGGAGAGATTTCTGGAGAAATGCTGACAGAAATTGGGGTAAGCTATGTAATCGTCGGTCATAGTGAAAGACGACAATATTTCAATGAAACGGACGAAACAGTAAATTTGAGACTCAAAGCTGCTCAAGAGTATGGATTAAAGCCTATTCTTTGCGTCGGTGAAACCAAAGCGCAAAAAGATGCTGGGGAGACGGAAAATATTATCATTACCCAACTCAAAGAGGGTTTGGTAGGGATAGATCAAAGCAATTTAATCATCGCTTACGAACCAATTTGGGCAATTGGCACTGGCGATACTTGTGAGTCTACAGAGGCTAACCGTGTCATTGGTATTATCCGTCAACAATTAGATAATGAAAATGTCTCAATACAATACGGTGGCTCTGTCAAACCTGGTAATATTGATGAAATTATGGCTCAACCTGAAATTGATGGAGTTTTAGTAGGGGGCGCAAGTTTGGAACCAAATAACTTTGCTCGTATTGTCAACTATCAATAAATAAGATCTTTGAGGCTATTAGATTACACAGGCTTTCCCTTAGATCAACCATGTTGGATAATAGATAGTTGAACCTCTGCTTAAGGTCATAGATTACATTGTCGTGAAGACCCCACAAAGCGTATTTGCCTGCAATTATAATAGGGTCGGGAACACCCGACCGCAGCCTGCGTAATTTTATGACCATTGTTCCCAGTTTCAACTTATAAGAAAATGTACTAGTTTTTTTGTGGGTTCAAATTGTTGATTGCAGACATTTTGTTTTAGTAGTCTTATGTAAGATAAGAAGGCGTAGATTCGCAATTAATAGCAATTCTAAGAACTCGTAGCCGACAGCTCAAAATTTTATTTAACACTTGAGTTACTACCTAAA
>JADEXJ010000220.1 GCA_015207195.1 Pleurocapsales cyanobacterium LEGE 10410 | reverse complement strand
GGTGTACTACCCGTCCGTTGACTAAACCAAATGGTATAAAATAGTTCGGGTTTCATAGATTTGTTAGTAATCTGCTGTTGGGTTACGTTCGCACTAACCCAATCTACTGGCGCGTCAAGCTTAAAATAGTGCAATAAACGAGCGGGAAAAACCAGGACTATCTGCTGCATCTCAAAAATCCAATCATTTGTTGGTAAGCAAGCAAATCATCTGCGTTCATCTTCTTGATGCAGTCGCTCTAAGAAGGAAACCTTCAAGACCGCGCGTGACCGAAGGGAATCCTTTAGGGCATCGCTGTGTTTATCTGTGCGATATCCGAAGGTGTATCCTTTAGGACGCGGAGCTATATCCGAAGGTGTATCCTTTAGGAGTCCTTTAGGGGACTTTTCTAACGCATCAAATAAAGGTTGACGCGCCACTACATATCTTTCTGATATTCTTCTAATAGGTCTAGAAGATTTACCTTGCACTGCATGGGCAATAAGACATTCAAAGCTAATTCTGTTTTACCGCCACCTAGCTTTACAGGAATATCCTCCAAAATAGCAGTAACGGCATCTTCGCTTAAAGAATTGTCCTCCAGCATGGGATATACTCTCTCTGCGACAACGGTGTGCAGATGGGCATCACTAAGATATAAATGCCACTTGGCAACATCAATGTAGATATTCTCGCCAATTTTTGCTGCTAAAGCTTCGATGTCTTGTGTACTAGCCATTATGTTTTAACCGATGTATAGTCTGCGATCGCTTTTATGTAGATAAAGTGTAAAGCCAAAATGCCAAACCAGATGCCGTTTACCCACAAAAGCCACGACCATTGGGCAGATTTTAAATTGTGGACAAACCACAAGCCAGAATTGACGGCAGCATAGACACCGACGTGAATCGCAAAATTCATTAAGTCGTCTAAACGGCGGTATTCTGGGTCTGTTTTGCGGTCTGGTTCGCGGGGCCAACGAGGAGGCATAGATTACTAAAGATTTAATATGTATCTATTTTCATTGTATCCGTTTAGCTGCTTTTTTCTTCAGCAAAATAGTTGCCCGATTTTCCTCCAGTTTTACTCAACAGACGAATCTCTTGAATCTGCATCGATTTCTCTAAGGCTTTTGCCATATCGTATAAGGTTAGCGCGGTTACGGACACCGCGGTTAGTGCCTCCATTTCTACCCCCGTCTCCGCCTTGATTGCTACCATAGCTTTTATTTCATATCCAGGTAAGTCATAGTTAGGAGTAATTTCCACTTCAATTTTATGGATGGGCAATGGATGGCACAAAGGTATTAGATTTGCCGTTTGTTTAGCTGCCATAATTCCTGCAATTTTTGCCGTACCCAGCACGTCTCCTTTGGGTGCATTTCCTGCTTCAATCACTGTTAATGTCTCGGAAGACATCGTAATTTTACCCACTGCTATTGCTTGACGACGGGTAATCTTTTTACCCGAAACATCTACCATTTGAGCCTCACCGCGATTGTTTAGATGAGATAGAGATGAAAATCCATCTTTTTCTTGCATTGTTTTACTTTATTCTGCTACTATTAAAAACTGTTGGGTAAAGTAAGAAAGTTACTGCAAACTCAGCTAAGGGCGAGTAGCTCAGTGGATTAGAGCATTTGGCTACGAACCAAAAGGTCAGGGGTTCAAATCCCTTCTCGCTCATTTGTTTGGCAACAATTCTATAAATATATACCGCAAGATGCGGATTAGGCTATTGGAACGCGGAACAGCTTTTCTGGTAGATTGGCGATCGCTCGTTCAAACGGTGCAGTATCGTTTAATATCCTAACTAAAATCAATGCTCCTTGAATCTCCATAATTGCAGCTTGCGATCGCAACTCCGCTTGTTCTGGTTCAATTCCCGCTTCAATCAATACTTTCTCTAAGGTATCGAGCCAAAGTTGGAGTTGCTGCTTAACTAGCTCGCCAAACAAACTTTGGGCTTCGCCGAAAGACATAATTGCTAAGAAACAGTTGTTTTTACCATCATTGTAAAATTCCTTCAAACCTCGACACATCTGATGAATTTTTTTGTCTGGTTTATCAGAATTATTTAGCGGTTGTAAGACTGCCTGGCTGAAACTATTAGCAATATAATTCATTACAGCCGTAGCCATGCCTTCTTTACCCTGGGGAAAGTGATGATAGAGACTGGCTTTTCCCAAACCTGTGGCTTTAGCCAACATTGATAGACTAGTTCCTTCATAACCGTACTGTCTGAAGACTGGGATTAATTTGGGAATGACTGTTTCTTCTTTGGACATAAAAAATATTTACTGATTACTTGACATTATACCGAACAATCGGTACAGTATTACTTGTCAACCGAACGTTCGGTACAAAAAATGACAATTAAACTATATGACCTAGAATTATCTGGCAACTGCTACAAAGTACGGCTGTTGCTTTCTTTGCTGGGTTTAGAATACCAACATATACCCGTAAACTTGATGGCAGGAGAACATAAATCTTCTGAGTTTTTGCAGCTAAATCCTTTGAGGCAAATTCCAGTTTTAGCAGATGGAGATTCGATCTTTGCCGACGCGCAGGCAATTTTAGTTTACTTAGCTAGAAAATACGGCGATCAAACCTGGCTACCCACCGATGCAGAATCTCTCAGTAAAATTGTGCGGTGGCTATCGATAACCGCAGGAGAACTTCGTCAAGGAGTAGAGACAGCTAGACTGTTTCATCTGTTTAATTTTAAAAACATTAATATCGAAACAGCTACAGAAAAATCGGCTTTTATTCTCCAGCAACTCGAACAGCATCTAGCTAATAGAGAATGGCTAGAACTCGAACATCCTACAATTGCCGATATTGCAGTGTTTCCCTATGTGGCTTTAGCACCCGACGGAAAAATCTCACTCGAACCCTATCCCAATATACTAGCCTGGTGCGATCGCCTCAAACAGCTACCAAGATTCATCTCTATGCCTGGAATATAGTCCTCAATAATCAATCATGAGACGTAAATTTACCGAAATTGCCTTTACTCCTGAAGTCAAAACCGCTCAAGCTCGCTATGGATCGAGAGAAATGTATGAAAACTTTGTCCAGCAGGGTATTACTGAAGATACTTTAGCGGAGAAAGAAATAGAGTTTATTCGCGCCAGAGATAGTTTTTATTTGGGAACGGTTGGTAGCAACGGCTATCCATATATTCAGTTTCGTGGCGGTGCCACAGGCTTTTTAAAGATTATCGACGATCGCACTTTGGGCTTTGCCGACTTTAAAGGCAATCGACAATACATTAGTGTGGGTAATTTAGCCGAAAGCGATCGCGTCTTTTTATTTCTGATGGACTATGCTAACCGTCGTCGTTTGAAGATTTGGGGACGAGCAACAGTAATAGATAACGCACCAGAATTACTCTCTAAGTTGATAGTACCAGACTACACAGCAGAAGTAGAACGGGGAATTCTGATTAAAATTGCAGCAATGAGTTGGAACTGTCCCCAACATATTCCGATTAAATATTCAGCAGCAGAGGTAGCTGCCAAGATGGCACCTTTAGAAGCTAGGATCGCAGAATTAGAAACAAAATTAGCTGAACTCAGTCAATAATTAGTTTTAGTGCTGGGTTAATTATTAATTGCATAAGCATCGGAAGCTTTTCCCAGAGCAAAACAGAGGGAATGACGAAAGTTTTTCCCTGCTTGAGTAACAAAGACAACTAAAGCCACTAAAGCCAAAACTGCTGCCAAAGAAAATATACCTCGATAGCCACCCAAAACAAAAGCCAGAGAACCAAGAGTCAAACCACCCAAAGCAATACCTACGTCAAAGCCTCCCATACATAGGGCAAAAACCTTGCCCCGCTCATTGCTATAGGAACGGTCGGAAATAAGTGCTAGAGTCAGAGGAATCAGGATTCCAGCCCCAGCCCCCTCAGCGATCGCTGCCAGGATCAACATCAGAGGAGTACTTGCCCAACTCAGCAACACCATCGAGATGATATAGCATACCAAAGCACCACTAATAAACAGTCCCCGCCCATAGCGATCGCTGGCACGCCCGACAAATAAACGGACTGAAAAAGAGGCGATCGCCACTGCGGTATAAAACAAACCAACGTTGAAATCTAGCTGTAATTCAGCAACAAACAACGGCAGAAAAGCCACTAACGAACCAAATACTAATCCGATGATTAGCAACATAATAGTAGGCACGATTAGGGCAGGATCTTGAGCAAGCTGCCAAAAATCACGTTTGATTCCGCCTGATGCTGCATGAGCTATAGTTTCAGGTAGAGATGTCTCTTTGATCTGGCTAGAAAAAGCAAAAGCTATCACCCCACAAACTGCCGAAATTGCAAACAAAGCCTCGTAACCCGTACCTTGGGGAAGATACTGTTTGCCATTAATTTGTAAAAATCCCCCCAAAGCTGGACCAATAGACATTCCCATTGGTACGGCAAGATTCATGTAGCCAATTAGAGTTCCTCGATGCTGAACTGGGGCGAGATCTACCACCAGCGCGCTATAGCCAATAGTAAAGGCAGCAATGCTAATGCCGTGAAAAGCTCTGATACACCCCAATCCGACAACAGAATGAACCAGTAAATAAAGTATTGGAGCGATCGCTGCTACCAACGAACCGATCAAAATTACTATTTTTCGACTACGACGATCTGCTACTTTGCCAAGCCAGGTACGGGAGGCGATCAGCCCGATGGCAAAACAACTCATCACGATCCCTACCTGTTGGGTAGTCCCTCCCATAGCCTGAATATAGGTAGGTAGGGCAGGTAACAACAAAGTAATGCTAATCCAAAACAGTAATCCTGCTATGAACAAGTTGACTAGCTTTTGTCTAGTCGTTGATTCGAGAACTTTCCAAACTTCCACAAATATTTTTTAGATAAAAACTACTGGTATAGTTAATCTAACCTGAGTTTCATTAGTGGTGTTGCCAATCGAGTAATGTCATATTTGCGTAGCTTATCCTTTAGGACAAAAGATTACTATTGGTAGCTTGTGACTTTCAGCTTGTAGCTCTTAGGTATTCTGCAAGTTCGGAATTAGTAATCCTAGCACTCGATCCAGAGAGGATATGTTACCAGAATTGACTGTAGATTTAGCGAAAATTTTCTAGGTTTTTTTGTCAAAGTTTCGGTCTAGCACTATCAGAATTTCTGGTAGCGCGGTCGAGGTTACTTTTAGCTGATTCATAAGTAGGATCTAAGCTTATAGCCACGCGATAGTTTTTAATTGCACCGTCAAAATCACCCAAAGTTTCCTGTAGCTGTCCCAAAAAATCGAAGGCTTCGGGTTGGGAAGGAGCTGAACCGATCGCCTTTTTGGCTTGGGCGATCGCATTATCAAAGTCGCGTTGTCTAGCGAAGTTTTTAGCCGATTGTAAGCTAGATTTATATTCTGATGCCGATTCTGCCTTCGCCGAGCCTGTTTCGAGAACGTTGTGAACTAGATTTCTTAATTCTTTGGGGGTAAAAGGCTTTTGCAGAAAATCTACTGCACCCAACTTCATAGCTTCTACTGCATTATCTACTGTCCCATGAGCAGAAATCAACACGATTTTAATCTCAGGATATTTGGCGATCGCTTCTTCCAGAAGTTCCATCCCGTTCATCCCAGGCATTTTTAAATCGGTAATAATCAAGTCGTATTTGTCTCCCGTCAACTGCACCATGGCATCTTTGCCATCAAAAGCAGTATGCACAAAATAATCGAGAGACTCCAACGCCATCGTTACGGTACGTCTAATGTTCTTATCATCATCAACTACCAGTATTTTTGCCTTCGACATTGATTTGCTCTCCTTCAATTTTATTGATTGTGACTTCTGGGTACGGTAAAAGTAAATGTGCTGCCTTGACCGACGGTAGAATCTACCCAAATTCTGCCTCCATGGGCTTGAACCATTTCTTTACAAATAGCTAAACCCAATCCGCTGCCACCGACATCTTTTTCTGTTTCTACCTGAACGAATTTATCAAATATTTTATTTTGATATTCTAAAGGAATACCCGTCCCGTAATCGGTAACATATATTTCTACCCAATTATTTCTAGATGTTGCCCCAACTTTAATTTCCTTGCCAGGATCGCTATAGCGTAAGGCGTTAGCAATTAGATTAGTTAACACCCAAATGATTTTGTTGGCATCCACCTTGGTCTTTATATCTTGGGATAGAGATTGCTTGATTAAAGTAACTTCCTTTTGTTCTGCCTGGATATTTAAAGCGGAAATTGCTTTGTCTAATAAAAAGTTGACTTCAACCTCGACAAAATCAAGGTCTATTTTACCCGACTCAATCTTAGATAGATCGAGCAGATCGTTGACCAACTCTCGCAATCTTTCCACATCTTCGACGGCGGTATCTAATAATTCTGATTCCGACTCAGAGAGCTTATCTTCTGTAGTTTCTGCTAATAAATTAAGGCTCATTGCCATTCCTGTTAAAGGAGTGCGTAACTCGTGGGAAGCCGTAGCCACAAATTCACTTTTAAGATTGTCTAATTCTTTGAGTTTGGTGACATTTTGCAACAAGAGAATTGCGCCGATCACCTCTTCTGTTTGGCTCACTACGGGAGTAATCGCAAATTTGTAATATTCAGTTTTGGTTTCGCGCTCGACAGTTAAAATGTCGCTATCTAGGTGAGGAACTTTTCCTGTTTCGGCAGTATCTTTGAGATGTTGATACAGTTCGCGATTATCGAAAACATCTAAAAAGTGACTGTTGGTTGCCAGCATGGATTTGACATTAGCAACATTGGCTGCGATCGGATTAATCGCAATAATCTTGAGATCGCTATCGACCACAATAATACCATCGGCAATACTCTGCACAATTGCTTCGTTACGCTGCTTTTCCACGATAACTTTGCCCACATTTAGTTCGTGAAATGCCTTAAGCTTTTGACTCATGGTATTTATTTCTCGCGCTAGCATCCCCAATTCATCTTGGGATTTAACCTGAAGAGCGATATTGTATTCACCTTGAGCGATTTTTTCTGTTGCGGTAGTCATTGCCGATAGTGGTTGAACGATACGCCGAGTCAACAACAAACTAAAGCCGATCCCAATACCCGCTGCGGTAGTTCCTAGAAGTACCATTGACCAAATTGCCTGTTGGGATATTTGTTGAGCATTTTCTGACGCTGCCTCCATCGTCTCTTGATTGATTAGTAGCAGCTGAACAGAAATGTCGAGAATTTCTTCAAATATTGGCAGTATGGTGGCATAATACTCTTCAGTCGAAGAATTACCTTGCTGTAGCTGCAAAAATGCTTCCAAATAATCTTGATAAAATTGTTCCAGGCGAGCGATAATTTCTTCTTCTCCAGCAATCGTAATATTGCCTTCTGCTCTTCCCAGCCACTTGAGAAATTCAATTTGATTTTGTCGAAACTGTTGACTACCGCGATCACGATTCTCTAAAAGAAATAATAAGATTGCACTGTCTTGTCGCTCTAAAGCATCGATCAGATTCTCTGCTGCTAAAATACTGTTGTAATTTTCTTGTAAAATTGCTTTGCTCGCTTGACCTAACCGTAGCAGGTTAGTAATGCCCCAACCGCCAACCAAAACAACTAAAGCTAGGGGTAAGCTATAGCCCAGCAAAATTTTGTTTCTAAGCTTCATATTTTGTTTCTAGGTGTGTGAAAATTTCTCATGCCATCAAAGTAGTTTAATAACCTGGAAATTTTAGGAGTTAACAAGTTAATCAAAACCCTAGCAGCTTTACTTTTGTGGTAGTTGAGGATACTATCCGATAATAAATAGCAAAATTTTTTTGCGCTTCTCAATTTTTGATCAAAGTCAACGTGTTTTTATAATATTAGTTTGGTTTATAGTTTTGATCTGGCGATCGCCGATTCTGGTTCAATCAAGTAGTACAATAATATTGAATTGAGATTTTTAGATTTTTCTTAAAATGGCAAAAACCCCAGCAGTTTCTCATTTTGTTGCAGTTAGCGATCTTTCTAAACCAGCAGCAGAACAAGAAGGAATTTTAGTCGAAGTGTCGGGAACAGCAGGAGATACCAAAAAAAATCGCGCTAAAGCCCTAGAAATCGTGCAAGAGATGTGGGAAAAGGAGGAAATTGACGTTAATCGTTTTCCTGATGGTTTAACCCAGGAGCATATTTTTTACGTACCTTCAGATAGTCCCCAAGTAAAATCTACAACAGCCGTGTCAGATAGCGATCGCCAAGAATTACTGCCCATTGTTAAGGGGGCGCAAGAAGTTATTGAATTAACCAAGTTACAGCTAGAGGTGCAGGAAGCATCCGAGCAGGCAGAGCAATATGTACCGATTATTAAAGTCGTTCTGGAGCGATCTCGTCCTTTAACTCCTGAAGAAAAAGAACTAGCTAAAGATAAAAAATATGGTAAAACCATTGAAAAGCTAGGCTCGGTAGTAGCAGCTCAGGAAGAATATCAAGAAAACTGTTCTGGCAATGGTAGCTTAATTCTCAATGCGATCGCC
>JADEXJ010000219.1 GCA_015207195.1 Pleurocapsales cyanobacterium LEGE 10410 | reverse complement strand
ATTATCATCTACTCGAACAATTTATTGACAAGTTAGATTTAGAGCCTACTTTAATTAAATCCCATCCCAATTACTCAAACCTTTGTAATTACGGAGCTATTGTTGCTTAGTTTTGTCCGAACCATTGTAAAAGAAAATTCATGGTAATTTCTTTTGTTACTTATACCAATTCTCGAAAATAACGAGAGACTTGGGACAGGGTAAGCCTTTGGCGCAGGGCGTACGCCCAGATCGTCGTAAGACGACTTCGACGCTTCGCGTCGTGCGCCTTTAGCCTTGGTGGATATTTGAGCGTTTTCATTGACTCTAAGAATATTTTTATCTCTACAGCTACTTTTAGAAATTGGTATTAGGAACGAGAATTTCAGCAGATGCCAATCAGAATACCAAAAAATTGCAATTAAATTTCAGTCAGAATGATGTAAACGATCCAACTTGTTCAAAATCTTCAAGCCCTCTTCTGGATCTCCTTTAGCAGCTAAAGCTTTAAAGCAATTTTCCGCATCAAATTCTGCTAGAGCAATAGTAGAAAACTCCTCCATCAACTTATTGAGGCTAACCCCTCTCGACTTAGCTAGTTCTTTGAGCCTTGAATGTTTGTCATCTGGTAAACGAATTGTTAAAGTTCCCATGTTTGTTTAACCCCGAATAATATCTTCTGGTTGTAAGATTGCTAAATTGGGAAAATGCAGTTCAGAATTACGAAAATCTTTAAGATTATTAGTCGCTATAATTCGAGCATTTCCCGCCATCGCTAATTCCACTAGATGATTGTCTGCTTCATCCTGAAGATTCGGTCGCCACAGATAATAAATTGAGATCCATCGGCTGACGCTAATCAAGGCTGCAAATAAAGCCTCTTTCTCCTCTTTAGTTATGGGGCATTTAGCAATAATTTCTTGCCGATTCATTACTGATTCGTACTCAGAAAATAAAGCGTTACCCATTAACGGTTGATACTCTCGTCTCAGACAACGCCGAATCAATTCGCGATTAGCACCAGTCGCACTTATAAGCGCACCGATAAAAACACTAGTATCAATAACGATTATTGTGGTCATGTTTGTATGATAGCATATACGCTGTCAAAACTGATGAAATCCTGACACAAGATTATCCATAACAGTCCCAAGAAGATTTTTATGCTTAAGTTGTATAGGGCATCCCTATAGCTTGAAATTGTTAATGACTAGAAAATACTTATACGCATTACTAATTTGTTGTTCTTTAATTGCGGTAATTGTTCCCCAGGTTATAAGTTCTACCGCCAACACCTGTACTTATAATCCAGAAGCCTATCAAGGTTTAGAAATAGCGCAATTATCTGAAGAATTGAGCAGTACGGGGTTGATTGGCAGAATTCACGGTGCAGCCGATCAGTCTCAAATGTATGTCATGTCTGTCCGCGAACCAGATAATTTTTTTAATCATCGAGAATTCTCTTTGATTTCCAACGGGCAAAAAACTACAGAAACCATAAACCAGCTTAACCGTCACGATTTAGTGTGTGTTCGAGGAGATCTATTAAATAATCCCAGTCCCCAACAACACATTGCGCTTAATTCGATACAAGTCTTAGAACCTTGGATGCAGCCAGAAGGCTTTGAACCCTATGCAAGACAAGTATTACCCGAAGAATTAGCAGCACAAACCAGTCTGGTTGGTAAAGTACACGCCATCGATGAAGAGGGAAAAGTTTTGGTGGTGGAATATGGCGATACTGTAATTCCCATGTTTGTCTCAGCTACCAAATACACCCAGGGATTGTATCGAGGAGATATCATCAAACTTGCCTATCAAACTCAGCAACATCCCCAACAGCCAGTTCATCTACAGCTAGACACTTCAGCAGAACAGCCTGTGGAAATTATCGATGCGATCGCTGACTGGAACGGTCAACAACGAACTCTAACAGGTAGTCTAGTAAAATTTCCCCAAAGTCCCCAGCTTAAATTTGATGTCTATGCTATGGAAGTAGACACCCAGGGAATCAAACGCTACTTTACCCTAATCAACTTTGAAAACATGGCTGAGTTTCAAAACATTCGCCAAAAGCTGGCTAAAATTTGGGACGACAATACAGCAACAGCAGTATCGGGCAGAAATATGCTGATTAATCCCCAGGTTACTATCGAAGCTACGGGAATTGCCAGTATTATCTCTCCCGAACAAGCCAACCCCCAAATCTTGCTTGATAGCGCGGAACAAGTTCAGCAACTTTTATAGAACTGGGCGACTGGGCGACGATTGTTACTTCCTACTTATAGCCGTACAAAGTTATGTTAGGACAAGTTTGTTTGGTTGCTCGTAAGTAATAAGTAATAAGTAATGAGTAATAAGTAATAAGTTAAACACGTAAGTCCATATTGCTCAACGGTGCAGTTAGAGAATGTCCTAACCAAAGTACGTAGAGCTATACTTATTAAAAATTCCGAACTACTAACTCCAAACTCCGAACTACTAACCCCAAACTCCGAATTTACTATACAGTCTCTAATTCTGTATTGGGTTGTTGAGTTAAACGACGCTGCGTCTGGAACATCTGCCATCCCAGGTACAGCACTAGGGTAAACATATACATAGTCAGGGAAAGCCATAATAGCTCGACGCTTTGCCAATACCAGGCTGTACTGACAATAGGTAAGAAAACGAGCAAGAAAGCAATCAAAGACGCATTACGCAATACAGCACCTTCTTTCAAACCAATAAAATAGGCTTCTAACATAAAGGCGATCGCCGTAAAGCTCAACAGGGGCAACAACCAAACAGTATACTGAGCGATCGCCTGATTAATTTCGCTATGACTGGTTAATAGTCCAAATAGGGGTTGGGGAAACAATAAGGTGGCTAGGGCAAACATCAAGGCAATTGGTAGACTATTAACTATCGCAGTTACCATCAGTGGCATTAACTTAGTAAGATCTCCCTTACCTTTAAAGTTGCCGATCAACGTTTGCGTGGTCATGCCGACTCCCTGAATTGTAAACTGGCTGAGTAAAGCAATTTGCAGCAGTAAGCCATTTTCAGCCAACAACTCCGTGCCGATTCCCGCACTAAAATTGGTGAAGATCGAATAGGCAGAAATTAAAGCTAAGAACCGAATTAAAACGTTAGCCTTAAGCACGATCGCACCTCGTAGTGCCTGACGCTCCAAAACTTTAGGCAATGCTTGTTTCAAGTCTTGTCCTTCGATTGTTACTGCCATAGCAATCAAACCTATTAATAAAGCTAGGTATTGACTCAAGGCAGTTGCCCAACCCGCTCCCGCACTCGACCAGTCCCAGCGTATAATCATCAGATAGTCTAATACAACGTTGGAACCATTGGCGATCGCCGAAATCAAAAAGACAATTCCAATTTTTTCTCGTCCCAAAAACCAGCCAATCAAGACAAAATTGAGCAGTACCGCAGGTGCGCCCCAAATTCTAGCGTTGAAATATTCCATCCCAGCCAGTTCAATGTTTTGTGCGCCTGATAGAATAAAAAACCCCAGTTTTTGAATTGGATATTGCAAGCAAAGAATTAATAGGGCGATCGCCACCGCTACTAGGCCACTCCGCAAGCCTGCTAAGAGAACCCCTTCGCTGTCGTCTTCACCTGCTGCCTGAGCCGTCATCGCATTGGTGCTGTTGCGCAAAAATTTGAGAATGCGATATAGATAGTCAAACAAAATACTTGCCAAAATTACTCCAGCCAAATATTTCAAATCTTGCAAATGTCCTAGAAAAGCCGTATCACATAAGCCCGCAAGAGGAACCATCATATTGGAGGCGACGCTTACGGTAGCTAATCGATAGAAGCGAGGCAAAAAGCTACGGTATTCATTTTGGTGCAAAACAGTCATACATTGTTAGGCATTTGACACTAATTTGACACTAATAAGAATTAATTTTACCAGTTGGTAGAAGGTAGTTGGCACGGTAAATACAGTCAACTGATAGATGTTATGGTTAAGATCTAATTAAGTAATTATCAATATTTAATTAACGTTATATCGACTTGAACAAAAATAGCTTATTAACTCTCAGCGATCCCATTGAAGCTGACCCAACGTCCCAGCGATCGCCACTGAAAAAAAAACTAACCATCGATAATTTTAATTTAGGAATTTTATTGATTGCCGTAATTGCTCTTGCTTTCTCACCGATATTTACCAAACTCAGTGAGAGCGAACTCAGCCCAACGGCTACGATCTTCAATCGTCTTTGGCTCGCTACTATCATTACCAGCTGTTGGCAATTAATCGAGACTCCTACGCGGTTGAGTGAAATTCAATTTAGCCAATACTCCGACCGTCAAGAACAGGGCTTATTAATGCTTGCTAGCCTTAGTGCCACCCTCTCTGCCCTACTATGGGCAATTTCTTTTAACCACACCAGCATTGCCAGTTCTACCGCCTTACGTAGTCTGACACCTTTGTTTATTAGTTTTGGAGCGTGGTTGATTTTTCAACAACAGTTTGAGAGCAAATTTATCTGGGGAATGGTGCTGTCGATAACTGGAGGAATGGCGATCGGCTGGAACGATTTGCAAATAGGCACAGAATATATGATTGGGGATGGTATTGCTTTGCTTTCTGCTGCCCTTCATGGAGCAAACATCTTAATTATTGGCTGTTTACGCGATCGCGGTTGTGCTACGGCTAGAGTTTTGTTGTGGCGGTGTGCGGTTGGTGCTTTACTACTTCTTCCTCTATGCTTAGCAGACACTCAACTATTTCCAATTTCTAGATCGGGTTGGCTAGCGGTCATAGCTTTGGCGATTGTTTGCCAAACTTTTGGACAAGGACTATTAGTCTATAGTCTCAAGCAGTTCTCTTCTAGCTTTGTGGGCATATTTACCCTCTTAAAACCTTTGATTACTGCTCTATTAGCTTGGGTAATTTTTACTGAAAAGATCGGTTTGATCGACGGTGTTGCCCTGATTTTGATTTTGTTCGGGATATATTTGGCAAAATTTAGCAGCTCAGCCACGGTTAATGCTTGTTAATCAATTTGAGAATGTCTTCGGGGACGTATTTTTGAACCATACATTCTAGTGTAAACATGAGTAAATTCTGCCCCCAATAAAACAATTTGGGCTGAATAATAAACCCAAGCCAGAAACACAATCAACGAGCCAGCAGCACCATAAGCCGAACCCAAGCTGCCCCTGCTGATATACAACCCTAGAAGAAATTTACCAAAGATAAACAACAGGGCAGTAATTACCGAGCCAACAATCACATCTTTCCAGGCAATCTTCGCGTCGGGAACATATTTAAACATCAGGCAAAACAAAAAGGTCATCAAACTTAAAGAGAAAACAAAATCGATGTTTTCCCAAAGAATTGTCGAACCTGGGAGAAAGTCCACTTCGTACTGACTCAAAGTAGAGATAATAGAACTGAGAATCAGAGAAAGTATCAATAGAAAACCGATCGCCAGCACCATAAAGAAAGAAGATACACGCCTGCGAATAAATGGCATAACTCCTTGACCTGGTTGCGGTTTGACGTTCCAGACTGTGTTTAAAGCATCCTGTAGCTGAGCAAAAATTCCCGAAGCACCAATAATTAATACCGCAATACTAATCCAAGAAGCAGTTCCTCTGATTTCGGGCTGACTGATGTTGTTAAGGGTCACCAAGATAGGTTTGACCACGTCTTCCCCAACCAATTGGGTTAATTGGCTGGTAATTTCTTCCTGAGCGGTTTGCTGTCCATAGAAAGCCCCTGCAATAGCGATCGCAATCACCAATAGAGGTGAAATAGAAAAAACAGTGTAATAGGCTAGGGCTGCTGCAATGCGAGATGCTTTATCGTTCTGCCATTCTTGCCCAGTTTCTTTGAGTAATCGCCCAACTTTTCGTAAATTCATTAATCTTAGATATTGATTTACTGATATTTAAGTCTTTTGATCCAGAAAATATCAACCTAAAACCAATTGATGTCAATATTCAGCTAATTCAACGCCAGTGTGGATGATGAGAATTAAATGGTTGTGACCCCGATCGGCTCTGAGCTGTTTAAGAATTTTTGCTCTGCTTATACTCTTGTGACCAACTAATACAGACCAACTAATACAATAGTTATCGGTTGACACTTCCTCCACCTCTGGAGAAGGGTCTTCTCACCTACTCTCAATAACCATTAAACAGGCGATCAAATTAATGATGTGGAATATTATTGATTGTTTTTCAGTGATAATCGCTTAGTTCTTGATTGTTCCAGTTCAGAGTATCGCCAATCTGCTTGCCGTCATGATAAGCAGCTAAAATTACCTCGCTGGTTTTACCCCAAGCAATTGTTCCATCAGAAGCGATCGCAATTGCGCCCAAATCTCGTTTACGGCTGCGGGATTCTTCCATGGACTTGTTCATTGCAGTTGCTAATGACATACCGTCGCCAACGCGAATTACGATTTTGGCAGCTAAACATTCTTCCATAATATCCTCACCAATACCCGTACAGCTTACCCCTGCGGAGGCATCAGCATAGTTACCTGCGGGCATTGCCGAATCACTAACTCGACCAATTCTTTCTAGACCTTTGCCTCCAGTGGATGTCCCTGCTGCAATTCTACCGCGATCGTCTAAAGCAACTACGCCAATGGTACCTTTACGGGGTTCGTGAATTAGAGCTTGTTCGGCGATTACTCCTGCCATTTCTTTGTCAAAGTTTTCTTCGCGCTCCTGCATCCATTCTTGAAGACGAATATTGATCAGGGGATCGTATATAGGTACGTTTAATTCTCGCAGTAGTTCTGCTCCACCGTAATCTGACAATACGCGATCGTCTTCGCCCTGTAAAAACTTAGCCAGTTCAATCGGATGTCGGACACGAGAAACATTGATTATGCCACTAAAACGCTGTCTGGCACCATCCATCAAAGCAGCACTCATTCTGATTTGTCCGTCGGACTGCAATACCGAACCAGTACCCGCATTGAAAGTTGGTTGATTCTCTAACAATTGACATCCCATAGTAACCGCATCAACGGCATTTCCTCCATAGGCAAGCAGGTCGTAAACTTCTTCCACAACAGAATGCAGAGCTTTACGAACCATAGCCTCTCCCTTTTCGCTTCTAAGATGACCCCCCGCGCCACCATGAACAATTAACTTTGGCTGTACTTGGTTAGCAGACATAATAATTATTTGGTTAATGTTTAATAAAGTAAAGGTAAGCTTGGTACTGATGATATCGATGTACTGGTGCTATCGATCAATCACCGTTGATAGACTGTTTGCGACGACGACAACGATCCGAACAATATTTTATGTCATCCCAGCATTTTTCCCATTTTTTGCGCCAGGTGAAGGGGCGATCGCATACGGGACAAACTTTAGTCGGAAGATCTGATTTCTTATGCTGACGAGCCATAATTGAAGGGATGAAGGATAGGAGCTGAGAACATAGCAAGGTTATTTATTATAATTTAGTATTTTATAGATTATCTATCATTTACCAATAGTTAAAACTTCCTACCAAACTAAAAACCTTTAATTTGCTAACAATACGAGTTGACATCCGACAAGTAACATCAAAGACTTTAATCTAATAATAAATGCTGGAAAAAACAATGTAAGAATGGAGCAAAACTTGTTATCGAATATTAAAATCGTCCTGGTTGAACCCGCAGGAGCATTGAATCTTGGTTCGACCGCCAGGATTATGAAGAACATGGGATTAAGCCAACTGGTGTTAGTTAATCCCAAATGCGATCGCCTCAGCGATGAAGCCAGGCAAATGGCAGTACACGCGGTAGATGTTTTAGAAAACGCCATAATTGCTGATAGTTTACCTACCGCTTTAGCTGGATGTCAGAGAGCGATCGCAACTACAGTTCGTTCTCGCAGTGTCCCGATCAAGTTAGAGCCACCTACCGTTGCTCTTCCCTGGTTGCTAGCTCCCGATCTCAGCTCTGCTTTATTATTTGGAGCAGAAGAACGAGGTCTGAGTAATGATGAATTAAAATACGCCCAAAGGTTTGTCTGTATCCAGTCTAATCCTGCCTATCCTTCTTTAAATTTGGCTCAGGCAGTAGCTATCTGCGCTCACGAGCTTTATCAGGCTTGGTTAAACGGCAATAATGCGTCGATTGCAGAACCACAAACCATAGTTTCTACATCGATTAATGCGCCAATCAAAGTCTTAGAGGATTATTACCAGGATTTAGAAGCTGTGTTGTTAGAGATTGGCTATTTGTATCCTCATACTGCTGCCGTCAAGATGGAAAAGTTTCGGCGTTTATACAACAAAGCTAATTTACAATCAGAAGAAGTAGCAATGTTACGGGGAATTTTGCGTCAAATCCGCTGGGCTAGCAAAAATCAGTCATCATTGCCAGATAATTAGTAGTCGATCGTACTAAGATTGATTGCATTTACCAGAGAAATCCGTGATTCTATCAGTGTAATTTATTTAACTGACGTTACGCAAAAGCTATCATATTGAAATGGATATCAAGCTTTTGGAATTATATAGCGACTACATCATAAGTTCATTTGGGCAGATAACAGCCACGGGATTATCAAGGGCATTGTCAGGAAGTA
>JADEXJ010000218.1 GCA_015207195.1 Pleurocapsales cyanobacterium LEGE 10410 | reverse complement strand
GGGCAAGGGTTTGGGGGTAGTGGTAGCAACGGGACAACATACCGAAATGGGACAGATCCAAGCTTTGGTAGGACAAACTACCGTCCCGCAGACACCCTTATCCAAGCAGCTCGATCGCGCTGGAGGACAGTTGGTTTTATTATCTAGTGCGGTGTGTCTTTTAGTCTTTGGACTAGGAGTAGTTCGCGGTTATGAACTGCTCGAAATGCTTAAAACCTCAATCGCCCTGGCTGTGGCAGCCGTACCTGAAGGGTTGCCTACCGTTGCCACGATTACCCTAGCATTGGGAATCAATACCATGAGACAGAAGCGGGTGTTAGTTCGTCGTCTCGACGCGATCGAAGCCTTGGGTTCAGTACAAACTATCTGCCTCGACAAAACAGGAACGCTTACTGCTAATGAGATGTCTGTGGTAGAAATCCAAACTCCAAATAGCCAGATCGAACTCAAGGAGCGACAGTTTTCTGCCAGCTACAGCCAGGAATTATTGCAGCTATTGAAAGTAGCAGTCCTTTGTAACGAAAGCCAAGTCGAGCATCATAGCGACGGGGAATTGACAATTGCGGGTTCGCCCACAGAAAAGGCTTTAATCCAGATGGCGATCGCTGCTGGATTGGATATAGCTACCCTACAAACCCTCTATCCTCTCTTGGCAATCAATCATCGGGCTGATGGACAAAACTATATGGCGACGGTTCACCAGTTTGAGTATTCCCAAAAACTAATTGCAGTTAAGGGCAATCCGCTCGAAGTTCTCCAGATGTGTCGCTATCAGCTCAAAGATAACTGTCCCGTACCACTGACAGCAACGGCAAAAGAGGCGATCGCCACTGCCAATCAAGCAATGACGAGTAACGCCCTGCGCGTACTGGGAACGGCATACGCCGAGGTCGATGCAGCAGCAGAAATTACCCTTGATAATCTCACCTGGTTGGGATTGATTGGGATTACTAACCCGATCCGAGAGGGAGTAACCGAACTGATTGCCGACTTCCATCGGGCAGGAATTGACACCGTAATGGTCACGGGAGATCAGGTAAATACTGCCCAGGCGATCGCTCGGCAGCTAAACCTCAGTTCTGAGTCTGGAGTATTAGATAATCTCGAACCCAGTAAGATTAAAGTTTTTGCCAGGATCAGCCCCGCCAATAAACTAGAAATTGTCCGCGCCTTTCAGCAAGCGGGAAAAGTAGTGGCGATGACGGGAGATGGAATCAATGATGCCCCTGCCCTTAAAGCTGCGGAGGTGGGGATTGCTATGGGCAAAACAGGTACGGACGTTGCTAGAGAAGTCGCCGACATTATTTTAGAAGATGATAATTTAGAAACGGCGATCGCTGCTGTCAGCCAGGGCAGAACAATCTACAACAACATCAAAAAAGCCCTACATTTTTTGCTCTCTACCAACCTTAGCGAAATTATGGTGATGGTGTTGGCTAATTTACTCGGTATCGGTCAACCACTCAATGCGATTCAGCTTCTATGGCTCAATTTGGTCACCGATATTTTTCCTGGTTTGGCACTGGGGCTAGAAGCACCAGAACCCAATGTATTAAATGTTCCGCCTCGCCCGACCAATGCAGCAATTATCGATCGTGCTGACTTTAAACGTCTTGGTTTTGAAGCAGGTACAATTTCTCTATTTACTTTGGCAGCATACGGCTATGCCCTAGCCAATTATGGAATCGGCGATCGCGCCAGCACCATTGCTTTTATGAGTCTGGTTACAGGACAGCTACTCCACGCCCTAAGTTGCAGATCAAAGCTACCTTTTTGGCAAGTAAAGTTACAGCCTAATCACTATTTAAGGTTGGCTTTGGGAATTTCTCTGAGTTTACAGTGTTCTTGCCTAATCGTTCCTAGTTTCGGTGGTTTGCTTGGTGTGACCACAATTAGTTGGCTCGATTTGGTAGTTGTTGGTATTAGTGCCTTGCTTCCGTTGATAATTAATGAGGTGACAAAAATAGTAGGCGCAACTAAATAAATGGAGAGTTCTCAAATTCGACTTAAACCCTTCTGCCTCAACATAACCTTTAAGCGTTGTATTAAGGCAGAATTTTGAGTTAATTACGCTCTATGCCAGAAGTATAATTGTCTTAGCTCGATTTAGAAACTTTGATTCTTTTGCTCAAATTCAACAAGCTACCGTCAAACAAAGTGCGATCGAGACGTTTGACAATTCCTTTAAAATCCCGTTCGTAATATCGTCGGATAATCTGTTCGATACCTTCTACTAAATCTTGGCGACCTATTTTAGTCAGAGGTTCGATTAATTCGCGATAGCAACTGACTTCATAAGAGTCGCCGAGATAGCAGGCTTTGACTAATTTTTCTTGGGAAACATCCTTTTCTTTAAAAGTAGCAACCTGGTCTAACATATTTAATGCTAAAAACGTGGTCATGGTTCTGACACACTTTTCGCATTCACCACAGTTATAGTTACCATCTTTATAGCTCTTTTTCTCGTTACATACTCTAAGTTGTTCGAGAGCAACATCCCATTCTCCAACTAGCCGAGTTTTTTCTAGTCGAGATAGGGCTGCGTTTTCGTGACGAATCTGTAAGCTAGTATCGCTATATAAGGGGTCTAAAAGGGGATGAGAACCCCACGGCTCTAGATTGGCAAAGTCATAGGTTGAGGCAATAGAAGCAACGCTAAAGCGAGAAGCAAAGGCGTGAGCGATTCCCGCGAGGAAAGAGCCATGATATTCAAACCGCCAAAAGTTAGAGTCGGGGTCTAAATCGCGAAAATGAGCGTAGGCGTTAGTATAAACTTGAATCAGATTGATTCCCGCATCTGCTGCCATCGTCTGCGCTGCTTTGACTACATTCTGAAAACTGGGATCTCGTTCGTTCTCTCCTTGCAATACCCCATAGACTAAAATACCGTCTTGAATATAACGGGGATGATCGGGGGCAAAATTGAGGCGATTATCTCTAACCATAGCTAGAGCATCAATCCCGCCAGAAAAAAATCCTCCAGCTCTACACGGTTTGTCAGAAGAAACTTCGGTGGCGATAGGAGCTTCAATGGGAATTACTCGGCGATCGCCTCCGTGCCAATTAATCAAGCACTTCATCGAATTAATTAGACCATCTTTAATCTCCGCAGAAATTGGCGCATCTATGGCAATTCTCTTTTCTCCATAGCGCATTGCTGCCAAAGCAGAGGCTAGTAACCAAGAGTTAGGATTGGCATCGAGGTCATCGGCAAATTCGGCAGTTGTTTCAAAATAGACTTCTTGTTGGGGGCGATCGCAATCTTCCCAAATTAATCTGGCAGAAACTCTAGCTGTTTCGGAGCTAGTTTCTTTACTAAAATTTTCTATCTTCATAAGTTTATATTTTTTATTAAAGTAAAACGTACCTAGTTATTGCGAATCGAAACCCACAACTAGATTGTTACTAGAACATAACATCAGCAAACAATAATGTAAGTGATTGATGCAGATTATGAAGATGCTGTTTTAGCTAATGGCGTTGTATAGTTGAGAGACGGAGAAAACACAACCTTATAACTCGATGGTGGTTTTGTTATTGTCTATAATCTTTTTTTGTTTTAGTTCAATTGTTCTATCAAAACTGACTTGCTCTCAAGTTATTAATAAAACGAGAAGCGAAGAAAATTTTTGGTAATATCTTCAGTAAGAGATATCAGGGAATTTATGAAAATTCTTCACGGAACTTGGATACCAGATGAGACAGAAGAGTTAATTCAGTCTGGAGGCTTTTATCTCTGGGCAGAAACCACAGAAGTTAGGAAAAATAAAAACTCTACCGCTCATCCTTATCAACTCTTAACCAAAGACTTAGCAGCCTTTTTAGGACAAGATTTAGGCATTAAAAATCTACAAACGGATCACCTTGCACCCAAATATTTTCTACTGCCAACTGCAAAAGAGCGACCCCTACCTTCGTTAGAATTAGCTCGCTACCTAGAAACAGAATTGCCAGAGGAATTTTCTTGGCAGTATTGGGAAATTGATTGCTATCAAACCTCCACTAATGTCAAAGTAAGTGGCTACAGCTATGAACCAGTCAATAATGCGCTCAAACTACTCAACGAGCTTCACTTTATCGCCCTTAATAGTGCTGGCGAACTTCAATTAGGAGCAGATTTACTGTTTTGGTATTACTATACCCAAAGTTTTAAACAAATTCTGCTGCAAGATAAATATATTCCCGCTCTTAAATATTATCAACCAAAAAAGCAGGAAGGTCGTAAAAGACGCTCGGACATAGAAATATATCCAGGGTGGGAAATTATATCCCCAGAGTACGAAGAAAATCTGCAAAACTACTCTGAATCAATGCCCAAACTTTGTGTGGTTGGTTTGGCATCTCTACCTCAATCGCCACAGTTTTATGACGAATCAACTCTCTTACATCATTTCTCTGAATGCTTACTGACGGATATTGTTACCCATACTCCCAGTACGGCTAAATTCAGCAAACAACTGTCGGGAACAATTTTAGAAAAATGTAGCGACAGCGATTTAATATCTCGTCCTGGAAAGAATGATTTAGCTTTAGAAGAATATCAGCAATGGCAAAGATGGCGATATAAACTAACTCATACTCAAGATAATATTCCCTTTTATCTTTACTTCCAATTACAAACACCTAAAAAGGCAGAAGAACCCTGGCAATTACAGTTTCAGGTAGCACCCAAAAACGATCCTTCTCTCAAGATATCCCTGCAAGATTACTGGCGGTTAGGAACCAAAGAAAAAACTGTTTTCCATAAACAATTCGGACAAGAATTTGAGTCTAATTTATTACTTAATCTCGGTTATGCAGCCCGTATTTATCCCTTACTGTGGACTGGTTTAGAAACTGACAAACCTGAGAGTATATTTCTGGATCTAGATGAAGCTTTTGAATTCCTCAAAGAAACTGCCTGGGTATTAGAAAATGCGGGATATAAAGTCATAATCCCTGCTTGGTGGACTCCCAAGGGGAGAAAGCGGGCAAAATTACGCCTCAAAGTTTCTGCTAACGGTAAATCTGCCTCGAAATCGGACAATAAGAGTTATTTTGGTTTAGATACTCTGGTTCAGTACCAATATCAATTATCCATTGGCGAGCATCCCGTCACCGAATCAGAATGGCAGCAGTTAGTCAACGCCAAAGTCCCCCTGGTTAAATTTCGCGGGGAATGGGTGCAACTCGATCTGGCGAAAATGCAGCAGATGCTAGAGTTCTGGCAAAAACAGAAAGAAGAAGATCGAGATATGTCCCTGCTGGAATTACTACAGAGGGAAGCAGAAGCAGGAGAGGAATTAGAATTCGAGCGAGACGATACTTTAGAAGAGATGTTGCTCAAGCTCAATGACAAAAAGAAACTGGAATTAATTAAAGACTTGCCTAATTTTCAGGGTAAGTTACGAGAATATCAACAGAGGGGCGTTTCCTGGCTGAACTATCTGGAAAACTTGGGACTCAATGGCTGTCTTGCCGATGATATGGGTTTGGGTAAAACGATCGAGGTAATTGCTAGGCTGATTCAGGAAAGAAATAATAACACCCAAGTTGCACCCACTTTATTAATCGTACCCACTTCTGTAATTGGTAACTGGCAAAAAGAAATTAGCAAATTTGCGCCTCATTTTTGTAGCATAGTTCATCATGGTAGCGATCGCAGTAAAGATGCAGCAGAATTTGAAAAAGCGATCGCAGATCGAGATGTCGTTATTACTTCCTATGCCCTAGTTCGTAAAGATGCCAAGCTATTTAATCATATTAACTGGCAGCGCGTTGTTCTGGATGAAGCACAAAATATCAAAAATCCCAAAGCAGCACAAACCAAGGCGATTCTCAAACTCAACGCAACTCACCGTCTGGCTTTAACGGGAACTCCCGTAGAAAACCGCCTGTTAGATTTATGGTCGATCTTTAACTTCCTCAACCCTGGTTATCTGGGCAAACAAACTCAGTTTCGCAAGGCTTTTGAAATTCCGATCCAGAAAGATAGCGATCGCACGAAAGCCTTAACTCTCAAGAAACTAGTCGAACCGTTTATCCTGCGTCGAGTTAAAACCGATAAAAGCATTATCAAAGACTTACCCGATAAAGTGGAACAAAAGGTTTATTGCAACCTTACCCCAGAACAAGCTTCCCTTTACGAAGCAGTGGTCAAAGATGTAGAACAACAAATAGAAGAAAAAGACGGAATCGAACGTAAGGGTTTAATCCTATCTACCTTGATGAAGCTAAAGCAAATCTGCAACCATCCCCGACAATTCTTACAGGATGAAAGCGAATTTACTCCCCATCGTTCTCACAAACTATCCCGTCTGCAAGAAATGATTGAAGAGGTGCAAGCGGAACAGGAAAGCTTACTGATCTTCACTCAATTCCGCGAAATTGGTGACGCGCTACAGCAGTATTTTCGTCACAACTATCATTATCCCACTTACTACATTCACGGTGGCACGAGTCGCAAAAACAGGGACAAAATGATTGCTGAATTTCAAGAACCCGACACTTCTCCTGCGGTGTTTATCCTCTCCCTCAAAGCTGGTGGGGTGGGTATTACCCTCACCAAAGCCAATCATGTCTTTCACTTCGATCGCTGGTGGAACCCAGCAGTAGAAGATCAGGCGAGCGATCGCGCTTTTCGCATCGGACAGAAAAAGAATGTCTTTGTCCATAAATTCGTCACCTTGGGTTCTTTGGAAGAAAAGATTGACGTGATGATTGAAGATAAAAAGCGATTATCAGAATCGGTAGTGGGTTCGGATGAATCTTGGTTAACCGAGTTAGATAACGATAAGTTTCGCGAATTGATTGCGTTGAATCGCAGTGCAGTTTTGGATTAGTTTTTGTAGAGAGAAAAATACTATGACTGAATTTAGTCGGACTTGGTGGGGACAAAAATTTATTACCGCGATTGAATCTTTTACCGATTCTGCCAGATTAGGTCGGGGTCGTTCCTATGCTAGAGGTGGTAAAATTCTAGAGTTTGAGGTGAATAAGGGTAAGATTGAAGCCACCATTAGAGGCTCGGTCAATCCTTACTTTGGAGTCTATACCGAACCCCGCTATCATACGGTAGTTAAGATTAAAGCGATCGCCAAAAAAGACTGGACTAAGATTATCCAAAGTATGGCAACCAATGCCAGTTTTGTCTCTAAACTACTGTTAAACGAAGTTCCCGAAAATATCGAATCTAGTTTTAGAGAGGTGAATCAGAATCTACTTCCTCGCAGCGAAAGCGATTTTCAAACCTCTTGTTCCTGTCCCGACTGGTCGAATCCCTGCAAGCATATTGCTGGTCTGTGCTATCGTTTTGCCTCCGAACTAGACGAAAACCCATTTTTAATCTTTGAATTGCGGGGTCTAACTCAAAAGCAATTACACCAAGAATTAGCTAAAACCCCCCTGGGTCGAGCCTTAGTTGCTGGCTTACAAACCGAAGAATTAGCACCCGTTCCCGTTACATCCTATTACACCAGACCGCAGATCGAACAATTCAATGCAGCAACTTCTCTCAAAGAATTTTGGCAGGGCAAAACCATTACTCCACCCGATCTTTCCGAACCTAGAGAAACTAATATTTCGGGAATATTAGTCAAAAAAGCGGGAGATTTTCCTGAGTTTTGGCATCGAGATACCTCTTTCATCGCCACGATGGAGGAACTCTATCAACGAGTTAAAACCAAAAATCGCGATGTGTTTTAAACCAAATACTCCTTTAAACCTCGTCCACATTGAAAACAGGAGTTTTAACGAAAACAAAATAGTGTTTAATAAAAACTTGCAACTTGCTACTTGCCCTTCGGGAGCGGAGCATTCCCTTGCGTCTTACGCCGATATGCGAAGCTGTCCCTACGGGATTCCTAAAGGATACACCTTCGGATAACCGTTAACGAAGTGTACCCTTATCCCACAGGGATTCCCTTCGGTCTGCGAAGCCCTAAAGGATTCCCTTCGGTCTCGGTATTCTTTAGGATTAGGGAAACATATATCCTTTAGGACGCGGGGTCTCCGCTCTACTTACGAGCAGTTAACTGAGAAACTACAGGTTTCAAACTATAGCACTACGTATTTTACTTATTACTTATTACTTATTACTTACGAACAGTTAAATAGACTTGTCCTAACATAACTTTGTACGGCTATAGATGCGGTTTAATTATAGTCATTCTAAATAAACTTACCCCAATCCCTAATCCCCCGAACCAACAAAACTACAAATCTCTTAAGGGTTGCTCATCTTGCGCGGGTGAACTGGGAGTACCTGAAGGAGAATTAACGCCATCACCCAAATCTCTTAACTGTTCTGATGGAGTGGGGGCATTTGTCTTTGGTGTGGACTGAGGAACATTGTTTGGCTTGGGATCTGTTGTCTCGATCGCTTTGGGCTGGGAAACAGGCTGATTGTCCTGAGATGGTGTTTTGGGAGGCTGCTCAGGTTCAGCTACAGGGGCGGTGGTGTTCTCTTCTACAGGCTCTTCAGGTTCGGCTACGGGGGCAGGGGTGTTCTCTTCAGGCTGTTCGGGTTCGGCTACGGGGGCAGGGGTGTTCTCTTCAGGCTGTTCAGGTTCGGCTACGGGGGCGGTGGTGTTCTCTTCTACAG
>JADEXJ010000217.1 GCA_015207195.1 Pleurocapsales cyanobacterium LEGE 10410 | reverse complement strand
ATTGCGGGGCAAATGTTTGACAATGAGTATGATTTAGCAATGACGGTAATACAAGGAATGGAAAACCGAAGTGAAAGGGGTAATTATCACTTAGAGCGTTTTATATTTAATTCCGCCTAGCTACTTAGCTGCTTTGAGGTCATCGTGATTAGCGAAGCGATCGCCGTGGCGTTCTTTACGTGCTGCGATAAAACCGCGTCCGTCTGTACGAATAGACTGGAGCGTGGTCTCATCGGTAAAAATGCGAGCATGGGGAAAGGCTGTTTTCCATACAGGTAGTCCGCCATAGTGGTCAGTGTGGGCGTGAGTAATCACCATCGCGGTTACGGGGGCATCAATAGTACGACGCAAATGTTCTAAAGCTCGTTCTGCCTCTGGAAGTAAACGCTGTGCATCGATCGCAACGACTCCTTCGCTAGTTTCAAACCAATGGCTGTTAACCGCATCTACATCATTTACTTGACTGGCGTAACTCCAAACCTTAAGCGGTTCAGACGCTACTACTATGGTGGATACAGTAATAATAGTAATAGTAATAGCGAAAATTGAGAGAAAATAGATAATTTTTTTGGATATATCAATCTTCATTAGGTTATTAAAAAATTAAACGATTTAAAAGTGTGTTTGTATGAGCAACAAACGGGAAAAAGGGAACAGTAAACAGTACATAATAATATTACTCGCAGGTATATCGTGACAGTTCAGATCCTCGCTTTCAGCTTAGTTTTTTGGTTTTTGTTTACTAATGCGTCGCTAAAACCCTTTAACTACTTTTCTTTGGTCAACAGCGCTTAGCTTTTGCTCTTTAACTCTTCGGCAACTGCGTCAATGTTTCCTTCTATAAAGCCGTCGATACCATCTCGTCCGATAAGGGTAGTCTGGTGGTTTGGGTATTTCTGTTTCATCTCGGCAACGATACCAGCCTTCTCCTCTGAAGAGATTTCGCTATTCGTGGTAAGTGCTTCGGCTACCAAGTTACGTACTGATTCTATGTACTCTATTTGAGTTTTAATAAGTTGTTGTGTCGAGTCTGGCTCACCATGACCAGAGTAGATTATCTGGTTAGGATAGCGATCGAGAAGCGTTTGCAACTGCGCGATCCAGTTTTCGGTATGCTGGTTACGGAGAAAAGGTATTCTTTCTTTGGTCACAAAGTCACCTGAAAATAGAGCATTTTGCTCTGGCAGGTAGTAGATAGTTGAAACGGGTGACTCGTTATCTTGAAATTCGACCACCTCAAAAGTAAGACCACCAAGCTCAATCTTGTCTTTATCCGCGATAATCCGATCTGGGCGCGGGATGTCTTCACGGGCTGGAAAATCATTGCCATGTAATTTCTTTCGTCGAGCTAAGAAACCATATTCATCAGTTTCAATATCATCACGAACGAACTGTGAAGCATAAATTGGTACATTCCCGAATGCTTCAACCAAGGCTGGCAGACCACCTAAATGATCGGTATGGTGGTGAGTAATAAAGATGCCGAGAAGTGGCTTGTTGGTAACTGCACGGATCTCGTTTGCTAGGTAACGAGCCTGAGAAAGAAATCGTTGAGCTTCTACAATGATGACACCCTGGTCAGTCTCGATCCAATAAGAGTTTACTGGATCGTAAGGCGGAGCTGAATATCTGTGAATGTTTATCTTTCTGCCACTTGCAGATGTATTAGCGAGTTGTACCTGAGCTTCAATGAGTTCAGTCTGGGCATGAACGAAATGGGAAATGCGAGCGGTTTTTGACATCAGCACTATAGTAAGTATAGTAAGAAACAAAACGAGCAAAATCATTTTTTTAGCAGCGTTTGTAACTTTAACCAATGACTTCAAAATATTCATAAATATCTCACGAGCAGTTTCTTTGTAGAGTCGAAGTGTCGATCTTTGTTAAACGTTTATTAAAAACCTGTATCAACTTGATTTAATCCGTCGCGTATTGATTCTTCGCCAAAACCCTTTGACTACTTTCCTTTGGTCGATCCCGTGCAGAATAATAAAAGCTAAGAAAGTATAAGCTAACCAGAAGTGAATATTTCTCCCAAGGTCAACTAAAGCACTGTTTTGTGGAAACATATCGGGTAAAGTTATCCCAAAAAAGCGTACGTTATCACTTCTAAAAGAATTAGAGAAAAAGAAACCACTGACAGGAACAGCCCACATAAATAAATAAAGAGAAGTATGCAGAGCTACTTTTCGCATCCATTCGGGGCTATACTTAGGCAGACGTTTTGTATACTTCTTCCACCACACCTGTAGCAGAGTTAAAATTCGCCAAGTTAATAATGCCATTGTCAGCACGCCTACAGATTTATGAAAGTCATAGAGAAGGTTACGCCCTATTAATTCTCTAGGTAAACGCGCCATCAAAGTTCCGCCAATAAAAAGAGCGATGTAACAGTAAAACATCCACCAGTGGATTGACATTAAATGTTTGAAAGCCGAGTTTTTTCTTGGTTTAGTCTTTTTTAAAGATTGAGTCATTTCTCTCTCCTCAAGTTGTCTTTGCGCGATACAACTCCAGTCTCAACGGTACGATTAACTCAACCGTGAAACTTTGATGAAAGTTTTTTTAGATTTGTCTGGTTTATAGAAACCACAGGGCGATCGCGTCTTGGCAGATTGTTTGATTTGGTCAAAATTTATTTAACTTCCCAGGGAGAATACCGCTGAGCGTAATAGTCTAAGATAGCTGTAACTTGCTCTTTAGCTAACTCATTTATAGTGTCTGTGTAAATAATTTGTAGTAAGCTTACTTGACTTTGATAATAGTCAAAATTTTCTACTGGATCGTGTTCTAGGGGACGCATGATTAGCTTGGCATCGACACCTGTTACCTGTCTTAAATGAGCAGCTACTTCTCGATATACCGCCAGAGGTAATTGAGGACAAGCAAGCTGCTGTTGGTTTGGCTGATTTGTAGTTGGTGGTTGCATAGGATAGATTTTTAACTTTCGACTCTCAACTTATTTTCTCACTTTCTATCTACGTCTAAAATCATAAATCTATAATATGGGACAGAATCATTGCATAATATAGAGATACACTAAGAGTTTTGGTTTGAGAAATTACTCAGAAAATCACTAATCAAAACTCATAGGATGAAGATGACAAATATATTGTTAGATAGCAAAAGTTAATACATATTATGAAAACTGTTTCCGATAGTAAAAGGGCATTCTACAGTGCATATCCTCGTCCAATCAATTCTATTTATCGCCGAGTGATTGAAGAATTGTTGGTAGAAATGCACTTACTATCAGTCAACGCTGACTTTAAGCCAGACCCTATTTATTATTTGGGAATTGTTACTTCTTTTGAGCGTTTGATGCAGGGGTATCAACCAGAACAAGACAAAGAGCAAATTTTTGATGCCTTATGTACCTCGACCGATAGCGATCCTGAAACTTATAAGGCTCAAGCGGGTACTTTAATGTCTTTAGCTAAAGATAAATCTATGGATGAACTGCTAGCCTGGTTAGATAAGCCTACCGCCGAAGAAGATGCGGGACATATTATCGAACCAATTAAATCGATCGCTAGTAACGAGAATTTTAAGTATAGTCGTCCTTTCGCGATCGGTATTTATACTCTTTTAGAAGAATGTGACGGTGAGCTGGTCAAAGTACAAGATAAACGTAACGAAATTCTGGATACTATTGCGAAAAATCTCAATTTATCCAGCGAAAAAATGAAGAAAGATCTGGAGCTATATCGCGGTAATTTAGAAAAAATAGATCAGTTGCTCAAGGTGATTGAAGATGTCCTGGAAGCTAGCCGTAAACAACGAGAAAAACGAGACAAATCTCAATCTAATCAAGTTGAGGACTCCAAAGAAACTGAAGAAGCAACCGCAGAATAGCTGTGATGGAGAATTTATAATTTATCCTAGTTGATCTGACCAATCGTTTGTGGTTGTTTCGGTGTAGTTAACCCCTCCAATCAAGCTATTAACTTTGTCAATGATTTGAGAGGAGTTCATTGACTTTAATAAATAGTCATCGATGCCAGATTCAAAAAACTTTTGCAGTTTATTGTGGTTAAAGCGATCGCTTAGTAAAACCAGATCGACTTTATTGGCTAGGGGCAAACGCTCAATAGCATTGACAATATTTTTGATACCTGCTGCCAAACAATCGCAATCGACAATTATAATTCTTGGCTGTAGCAGTTCAATCTGCTCAATTGCCATCGCAGAATTCATCAGCCAGACTACATGATATTCAACGGTATTTAATACTTGACAGATAAAGGCAGCACTTTCCTCATCTTCAGTAACCAATATAATTGTCTGAGCAAAGGTTTGAGAAGAACTTACTGACTTTAAGTTTGAGTCGAGCCTCAGAGCAGTTTTTTCAGGTAAATAGACGGTAAACATCGAACCTTTTTCTAAAGCAGATTCTACTTCAATTGTTCCACCATGTAATTCTACTAGCTTTTTAGTTAGGGCTAATCCTAAGCCAGTACCACCATGGGTGCGCTGGCGAAAGTTCTCGATCTGTCTAAACTTTTCAAACAGCGTGGGTACTTCTTCGGCTGCAATACCAATCCCCGTATCTTCGACTTGGAAAACCACCCGACGTTTTTCGCGCCAAATTCTCAAGGTGACTTTTCCTCCTTCAGGTGTAAACTTGATGCCGTTACTCAATAAATGAAATATTATTTCCTTTAATCTTACTTCGTCAGCCAAAAAGTAGTCTTGTTCTGGTTGGAGTTTGATTTGGCAGCTTAGGGCGATTTGTTTGGTTAAAGCAGTTTCTTGAAGCAGCTCGATTGACTGGCTTACTACCTTGCTTAAAGATATTTGCTGAACGTCTAACAGGTGTTTTCCCGAATCTACGTCAGAAAATTCTAAAATATTGTTGATTAAAGTTAAAAGATGCTTGCCGCTTTGCTGAATTAGATGTAAATATTCCTGCTGTTTTTCTGGAGGTAAGGCAATACTTTTTTTTGCCGATGACCACTGTAGCAAAGTACTAGACAAACCAATCACGCAGGTTAGTGGGGTACGCAATTCATGACTCATGCTGCCCAAGAAATCATGTTTGGACTTACTAGCAGCTTCGGCTGCTATGAGAGCATCTTTTAGCTGTTGTGCCTGTATTTGAACTTGTTTTTCTAGAAGCTGCTTTTGCTGTTGCAGTTGCTGATATGATTGATTGTGAAAAATAGCGATCGCCAAATATTCTGCCAGATAGCGCAAAAACTGAAGATCTTGGGAATCCCACTGTCTGGGTTTGAAGCATTGATGAGCAATAATTAATCCCCATAATTTGCCCTGGACATTAATTGGTACAATTGCTTTGGCTTTTACCTCTAGTTTTGCCATCAATGTTTGCACGCAAGGATTTAGCTGAGAGCTTTTTGCTACATCGTCAATTATTAAGCCAAGCCCCTGATGCTCATCTCGACTCTGAAGATTTTTTTGCCAACAGTCTTCATCCCGAAAATATAGGGCAGAAGCAATACGATCGCTGCTTTTTGCTTCGTAGGTAATTGTGTTCGAGGTTGGGGCTGGTTTAAAGTCGTCAACCTCAGCTTCTGATGGTACGTTTAATTGATAAATTAGTAGACGATCTAACTCTAAGAAACTACAGCTATGATTAATCGCTGTTTGAATGATTTCTGATAAGTTTGAGTTTTGTCCAATCTGAATTTTGATCCTCTCAAAGATTCGCTCTTGTTCTACCTGATATTGCCGTAATTTTTCCATTGGGGGAATAGAGTAGATACTATGGTGGTCTTGTGTTGGCTTGGTATCTTCGAGCAATAGTTTAATTACCCTCAGCATAAATTCTGTGCCACTATCACTATTTTCATTAAGCTGAGCAATCAAATTAGTTTTTAAATATTTAGTAACAGCAATACTCCACTTATTTTGATAACCAAGTCGAGTTAACTCACGAGCTATTGTCGCTCGCTCGAAAGCCACGGTAATCTGATGTTTTTGATTTTCAGCTATATTTTCGCGATTTAAAAAAATATTAAATTTCGGTGTAATTACCAAAAAAAACTTTTCTGTTGCCAACTTTTGATTAGAGTCAGCTTTTTGGTCGTTATTTGCCAGCTTTAATAAGGTATGCTCTGTAAATAGCAAATTTTCATCTTCTGCTGCTATTGCTAAACAAAGCTTGGCAATATTCAGCCAAACTTGATGATTAACAACTTTTTTTAACAGTAAAGATGAATGACTTGACACAATTGTAATCTAGCAAACAAGTTGAATGTTTCTCCTTTTCATACAGCTTGACTTATTTTCTGAAGCCTAGTCTAAACCGTAATTATTTCTCAAGATTAGAGTCATATAAATATAACTATGCACAAAATAGCTGCCTTGCCTGGTGGATGGAATCCCAGTACTGAAGGTGTAATTTTTATCGAGCAATCTCCCGCACCGATCATTTTTTTAACTTATGCTGATACAGATATTCAAACTATTGCCACAGCTCAACCACTTTTTGATTCAAACTTTCCCGAAATTAGAGTTGTCAATCTATTAAATTTACAACAGCAATTAAGTATAGATACTTATCTAGAAACTGTAGTCTTAAAAGCAAAAATAGTAGTGCTACGTTTGTTAGGCGGAAGTGCTTATTGGTCTTATGGATTAGAAAGAATTAAAGAGACTGCCGAGGCAAACAACATAGCTTTGTTTATCTTACCAGGAGATGATGCACCAGATTTAGATTTAATCAGTCATTCTACGGTTTCTTTAGTGGCTGTTAATAAATTATGGCGTTATTTAATTGAAGGAGGCAGAGAAAACTACGTCAATGCTTTTCTCTTTATTAGCGATCTTTGTTTACAAACAAAATATCAGCCATCTTCCCCAAAATCAGTTCCAGAATTAGGAATTTATCAGTGGCAGCAAACTACACCCAGTTTAACTCAATTAAGTAAGGGAAAAATCGACCCTGATCGCTGGTGCGGAATCCTGTTTTATCGTTCTCATTATTTAGCAGGTAATACTCTACCAATTGATTTTTTATGTCGCTCTATCATATCAAAAAACCTTCAGCCTCTACCGATCTTTATTAGTTCATTAAGAAATGTAGAATTGCAGCAAAAAATATTAGCAATTCTTCAAGAAAAAAAGGTTAAAGTATTGCTTAATACCACCAGCTTTTCATTAGCAAAAATCGACGAATCCTCTCAGACAAAATTTTGGCAACGGCTAAATATCCCAGTTTTACAGGTTATTTTAAGTGGTAGTACTAAAGAGCAATGGGAATCTAGCCTACAAGGATTAATGCCAAGAGATGTAGCGATGAATGTGGCATTACCAGAAGTAGACGGCAGAATTATTACCCGCGCTATATCTTTCAAATCGGTGCAAACCTGGAATGAAAAGTTAGAAACTAATGTAGTTATCTATCAGCCAAAAAGCGATCGCGTTCAATTTGTTGCCGACTCGGTGGCAAACTGGATAAACCTAGCCAATACTCCAGCAAAAGATCGCAAGGTGGCGTTAATTTTAGCCAACTATCCTAATAAAGACGGTAGAATCGCTAACGGAGTTGGTTTGGATACTCCTGCAAGCTGCATCAAAATTCTAGAAGCTTTACAACAACAGGGGTATACAGTCACTGATATTCCCCAGACGGGGGACGAATTAATTCAGCGTTTGACCACAGGAATTACCAACGATCCAGAAAGCAAAATCAGTCGTCCGAGTTACCAAAGTTTATCATCAGAAGCATACCAGCAGTATTGGCAAACGTTACCCGAAATAGTACGCCAGGGTATAACCGAGAGATGGGGGGATGGGGAGACGAGGAGACGAGGAGATGGGGTGCAGGATTATTCTTCTCATGAAATGGAAAGATCGAATCCGATATCGATCCAAATTCCTGGAATACAACTGGGTAATATCTTTATTGGCATCCAGCCATCGCGGGGATACGATCGCGATCCGAGTTTGAACTATCATGCACCAGATCTCGAACCGACTCACGAATATTTAGCTTACTATCACTGGCTGAGAAGTTGTTTTGGAGTACAGGCGATCGTTCATGTTGGCAAGCACGGTAACTTAGAATGGCTACCAGGAAAAAGTTTAGCCCTATCTGCCAATTGTTATCCTGAAGTGGCATTACAAACTATTCCTAACATCTATCCCTTTATCGTCAACGATCCAGGGGAAGGTTCTCAGGCAAAAAGGCGATCGCAGGCGGTAATTATCGATCATCTCACGCCACCTCTAACTCGTGCCGAACTGTATGGCGGTTTAGAAAAGCTAGAGGCTTTGATCGATGAATATTATGAGGCGCAGAGTCTAGATCCGTCACGACTTAATATCATTAGCGATCGCATTACTCAATTAGTGCAGCAGGAAAAGCTAGACGAAGAATTAGGGATCGAACCTACTGATACTCAAACTTTAACTCAGTTTCTATCTGTCGCCGATGGCTATCTCTGCGAATTAAAAGAGGCTCAAATTCGTGACGGTTTGCACATTTTGGGTCAATGTCCCCAAGGTGAACAGTTAAGAGATTTAACAATTGCGATCGCTCGTTCCCCTAGTTATGGTCGTATGGGTTTGACTCAAGCTTTAGCTAAGGATTTTGGTTTAGATTTCGATCCGCTATTGGGTGTAGATGGGGAGATGGGGAGACTGGGAGATGGGGAG
>JADEXJ010000216.1 GCA_015207195.1 Pleurocapsales cyanobacterium LEGE 10410 | reverse complement strand
AACTCCTGAAAGTTTAGAAGAATTAGAAACAAGTCTTCAAAGCCTTTCCCACAACATTCAACCTCTCACGATTATTCAATCTTTCGCCAAAAGAATCGGCAAAACTAAGGCTCGGCAAAAACTCTTCGGCGTTGCTGAATGTGTAATGATAAGCCTCTATTTTATCTATTCATTTGCAAATCATAATTTCTTGAAAGCTAAAAGCTAAAAGCTACGAACAGTATTATTGTGTACGTCATTACTTAAATCAGCAACGCCGAATATTTTAAACCCAACGCTGGTCGAGGGTACGCATATATGATTGAAAAGCTGCATCCTGGATGGGAAGTAGCAACGCATCACGATCGCCATCATTATGATGGGAGTGCCAAAGTCCAGGGGGAGTTACAAACACAGAACCCGACTTCCAGTAAACCCTCTCTCCATTAGTAATGTTACCGTTGGCATCCAAAGATTTACCAACTAGAGTGTAAGCCGACTCAGGAGCGTCAATTACTAAATCGAGTGCTACGGAGTTATGACGATGGGGTTTTTGTTCTGCGCCAACGGGTAAATAAACCATTAATGCCCAAAGAGTATGGGTTAAACTACGGGTTAAGCGAGTTGCTTTATTGCCTAAGATAATCCCAATGCGATTTCGTTTTTCTGCTCCTGGCTCCTGTGCCACCTGCTTCAATTCTGCCAGCAGGCGATCGCTGTTGTAAAAACAAGGCTGAAAGCGTGGTTTTGTAGCGGTTACACCAAGATAGTTAACTAGAGCTTCGTCAGTTACCCAATAAAGAGCAGCATCTTCACTAGCAGCATGAATTGCTCGATCGCAACTGGGCAAAGTAAACAAATCGCCTTTTGACCATTCCATCGTGCCGTATTCGCTTTCTGTTTTTCCTTTTCCTCTAATTACATAGAATAGTTGAGCCGTTGCAGGAGTGGTTGTTTTTAGACTTTCCTGGGAACGAATTCTTAAAAAACTAGCACTGATTACTGGGCTAATAGCAGGGGCAATAGTTTGTAATTGTTGAGATAAATCTAGCGGGATAACTCTGGTAACTCCTTGTTGATGGAGTTCTTTCCCAAAAGCCGTGCAGGGAATTGCAGGTAGTTTGGGTGCCACAGCAGACGAAAATTCATAGTAGAGAGCATCAGTATCCCATTGTGTCGCTAAGTCCGATTGAAGATTGATATTCTGGGTCATTTTACTAAGTATTGCTGGGATGTGTTTCCTAGTTAACATCATCTTAGCATAGATATAATAAAATGATTTATTTATATATCATAGTTTTTTGTATATTGTAAAGCAACGCTAACTAGAATTATTAACATTGCTTTTATTTTTTTAAAATGTGTCTAATTTATGAGAATAGCCGAGCTTCAAAAGCATCAGGCGATCGGCTATTCAGTAGACGTTAAAACCGTTGGTCACAGCAGACAGTTTTAACGAGCTAGATTGAGTAATTCTTTGGGAGATGCCAAGAGATCGATCGCCACAAAGAAAATTTTGTTTTCGCTATTTAGCAAAAATCGCCAGGACATATTCATCCCTACACCAGCACCAAACCAAGGAGTTTGCACTTTTCCTGTGACTTTGAGCTGAGTATAACCATCCTCAGCAGGTTCAGAAACACCGCGTTCTGGAGCTAGTTTAAGATTGGGACATTCTTCTTTGAGAAATTTTAGTACCGCATCCTTACCGACAATTGGTCTTTCAAAAGGAGGTTGCAATGCACCATCGACCGCAAATAATTTGATCAGTTCGTCAAAATCATTAGCATTCAACAAGTTCATATAACTCAATACAGTGGGATTGGTTACACCAGCAATAGCGACTTTAGTTCGTTTAGACATTTCCGTAGGAGGAACAACAGGCTCGCTAACTCTAGTCAGATTATTCATCTTAGAAGTATCGAATCCCATATCTACAACAGTATTGCGTAGTACCGTAATTTGTTGACCCGAATCTAACCCGATTAGTGTTTGCAACACCGCATTGGCATTGGCTGAAAGTTTATATCCTTCAGGAATAGGAGCTACTATTCCTTGTTCCATCCATTCTCCCAGTCGATACCAAAAACCCAGCTTGATATTAGGAGTCCAAGTAGCATAGGTACGGCAAATTGGTGTATCTGCATGGTTGGCTAAATCGCACATTACCTGAGATTGTTCTTGGAAACTCATTTGTTTAATTTCATCGAGTGTCGGCTCGGCAAATTGCATATTTGCAGCCCCAGGAGCAGCAACGGTAATGGTTTTCCCCATTTCTAGGTAAGCAAACCAAATCCAGGCTAATTGATCTTCGGCACTAAGCTGATTGAACCTGGTAATTAATGCTGGTACTGCATTAGCAGATAAGGTATTGGGAAATATGTTGCGTGCGGAGTTTAGAGTAAATGGCATAGATGACCTTCCAAAAAGTTATCGTGCAATTAAATGAAAAACGTTGATGATTTGAAACGCTAGTTTTTTTATGAACTTGTTTTAATTATAGTGAATTTTATTTGCAAATTACAAAGTTTTTCTTTACATAGTTGCTTTTCTATGGTATTGCAATAGTAACCAAAATCTAATCAAATCGATCTGCATCTTTAATCAATCTATGCTTGATCCATGGCTCTTGAAATTCTCTTCTCAGCTAGCTTATAGCCTAAAAAAAAATCGGTTTTTTTGCTATTTGCACCCTTAAGGAGGATCGATGAAATGTGCTAAGGCTGCCATCGGTATCATTGGTAGCATGGGCAGCAGGCAAATGAGCCATTGATTCAAAGTTAAAGGTGCTGTTTCAAATAGAGTGTTCATTACACCCCACTGACTGAAGACAATTTGTAAGGCAACCGCAGCAATAATACCTACGAGTAGGATCGGTGCCTTGGTTATCGCCCTCGTTCTTCTGCGTAGATAATTAGCTATACTTGTTCCCAATTGACTGATGCTTAAAAGATAGATAATTCTGGCTGCCACGAGGGATTGAATTGCCATAGTACGAGCAACTGCAACATCACCCGTAGTCGATTTAGCCCACTCAAACATCCCAAAAATTAGAATCCAGTTAAACAGCGACACGGCTAAGATTCGCCATAATAATTTGCGGGTGAGCAAGGGTTGGTTGGGATTGAGTGGAGGCTGTTGCATCATTCCCTGAGATTTGGGTTCAAATGCCAGAGGGACGGTCATGGTGATGGAGTTGATCATATTCAGCCAAAGTACCTGTAGGGAGAGAATTGGTAAATCCCTAGCTAGCAAAGCACTAATTAAGATAGTCATCGATTCACCACCGTTAACGGGTAACAGAAAGGCGATCGCTTTTCTCAAGTTTTGATATACAGTACGTCCCTCTTCGACGGCAGCTTCAATCGAGGCAAAATTATCATCTGTCAGCAGCATATCAGCCGATTCTCGTGCCACTTCCGTCCCTCCTTTGCCCATGGCAATACCAATATCTGCTTGCTTGAGGGCAGGAGCATCATTAACCCCATCCCCAGTCATTGCCACAATTTCTCCTTTAGATTGGAGTGCTTCGACCAGTCGGAGTTTTTGAGTGGGAGCAACCCTGGCAAATACCGAACCATCTTCGACTGCTTGAGAAAGTTCGCGATCGCCCATTTTCTCTAGCTGTCTGCCCTCAAAAGCCAAGACCCACTTAGTCTGGTCGATGCCCATCTTGCGGGCGATCTCTTGGGCGGTAGTAATATGATCGCCAGTAATCATTTTCACCTTAATTCCCGCAGTCTGACAGGCATGAACCGCTGCGATCGCTTCTGGGCGGGGAGGATCGATCATTCCCTGTAATCCCAGGAAAATTAAGCCTGTGGCGATGTCATCGTGGTCTATTGAATGCTGATGAGAACCTATTTCTTTTTTGGCAAATGCCAGCACTCGCAATCCCTGTCGTGCCATGATTGCTACCGCTTGCTCGATCTGCGGGCGTTCAAAAGCGAGGATTTCCCCCTGTTGATTCATCATCTGAGAACAACGACTTATCAATGACTCGACTGAACCCTTGACGTAAATAACAGGAGTCGATCCATCGTGTAAGGTTGCCATGTATTGATATTGAGATTCAAAAGGAATCGAGTCCAATCGGGGTTTTGAGGCAGCAAGACCAGATTGACTGAGACTGGCTTTGGCTGCTGCTGTAATCAATGCTCCTTCTGTGGGATCTCCCACAACCGACCAGTCTTCTCCTGTTTGTTTTAACTGTGAGTCATTACAGAGTATTCCAGCGATCAGACATTCTTCTAAACCTGGGGGCAATCCATCTTCAAAGGGGCTTTGGTGCCTACCGTCGATGACTCGACTAATCTCGCCTTTAGGACTATAACCACTACCACTGACTGCATAATATTTATCTCCCACATAAATACTCTGTACGGTCATTTGATTTTCTGTCAGTGTCCCCGTTTTATCTGAACAAATAACCGTAGCACTCCCCAAAGCTTCCACCGCAGGTAGTTTACGAATAATGGCATGACGACGTGCCATGCGGTTGACTCCAATTGCTAGGGTAATGGTAACCACTGCTGGTAGTCCTTCGGGAATTGCACTAACTGCTAAAGCAACGGTAGCTTCAAACATATAAAGCCAAGATTCTCCCTGTCCCAAGCCGATCGCAAAAGTTAGGGTTGCCAGGGTCAAAACTGCGTAGAGTAAAGTACGGCTAAATTTGGCAAATTTTCGCGTGAGTGGAGTAGTCAGACTGACCCTCTGTTCCATCGATTGCGAGATTTGACCGACTTCAGTATCATTTGCGGTGGCGACAACTACACCCTTTCCCTGCCCAAAAGTAACAAAACTGCCCGCATAAGCCATATTCGTTCTCTCTGCCAGGGGAGTATCTGCTGGTAAGGATTTTATTGATTTATCGACGGGAACGGATTCCCCTGTTAAAGCCGATTCATCTACCTGTAAACTACGCACTTTTAGCAGTCTCAAATCTGCGGGAACTTTATCTCCTGATGCCAGCAAAACTATATCTCCTGGAACTAAATCTTGGGAAGGAATTCGTAGAGTTTGCCCTTCTCGCAGCACGTTGACTTCTGTAGTTACGGATTTTGCTAGAGATGCGATCGCACCTTCTGCTTGTGCCTCCTGTACGTAACCGATAACTGCATTGATTAACGTTACTCCCCAGATCACTGCTGCATTTGTCCATGAACCTAAGATTGCTTTGATTGCCCCTGCCAGCAATAAAATATAAAGCAAGGGCTGATGAAATTGCAGCAAAAATCTCAGCCAAGCTGGTTTACCTGGTTTAAACTGTAGTTCATTCCAGCCATACTTTTCGTAGCGACGGGCGACTTCTTCTGGGGATAAACCTGCTTCTAAATTACTACTAAAATGCTGAATAACATTTTGCTCGGAAAGTTGATGATAAGAATGCGATCGTTTATGCTGTGTACCGTGCAATTGAACTGTCATGACCTCCTCCAATTAAATGCTGATGTATCGACATCGATCTGATAGCTCGGCTACTTTCTACTTACTTATTAATAAGATTTAAGATCACCTCCAATTGACAACTTTAGATTTATCTATTTTTTTGCTCGAACGATTCAGGTGAACACAAGTGAAACTCAATGCTGGAGACGCTTGCGGTCACTCAATGAGAGCGTTTATCTGTAAATTTGAAAGAAGATCAAATGGCATCCTTCTTTTTGCTTATTTTCTTGATCGCAGGGCAGTTAAAAAAAAGATTCAATGGAGTATTTACTTTAAATTTTGATACTAACATAGAACTAAGCCAGTTATTAAAAATAAACAATAGATTTTAGTCTATGAAAATCTCAAAATATAGATTAGAGGTTGTTTTATCTAATTTTTTTTGTGAGAGAAGACCCAATACTTCTCGGTTAAGCCAAAAACATTTTAAAGTAAGGTTACTCACTAGCAAAATTAGGTATTAAAGTTGCAGCTCAAAGAATTTGCTTTGATTAAGCCGAAGTTAGAAGCTTCATTAGTATTTCAGGCGATCAAAACAGTCATTCAACCAGAAATGATTGAAGCAGCTTTGAAGAAGACCAATAGCTTGGAGTCGCGGAGAAGAAAGCTGACATCAAGTTTAGTAGTGTGCTTAGTTATTGCCATGAGTTATTGGTCATCTGATTCAATGACGACAGTTTTGAAAAACTTAGTCAACGGATTAAATAAACAATGGACAAAACTAGGACAATCTTGGAAAACACCACTCAGTTCATCAATTACTGAATCGTTGCTCCCAGACACATGAACTGGTTGATGGGTCAGACAAGCCGTAAAGCTTCTCTAGTCTTTTCGGTACTGCCAGAAAGAGTCGCTCAGGCTTTAGGACAGGAGATAAGCCAGGTTCAATTACTAGGTAAGGACAAAAATGCCTATGCACATGATTTTAACTCTGCCTATTACCAGAATCGTCAACTTAACTTTACCGTCTCTACCTTCAACGATCCCACTTCAGACCGTCACGGAGATCCGATGGTCTATATGCAAAATCCTGGAGACGGCAACTATTACTCGTTAGGAATGTTCTCACAAGATTCAAATAAACTTCCCGTATTGGCTGACTTCAAAGCTCAGGCAATGGCTGAAACTGTTCCCCCAGCAGTTCCTCAACCTCAGCCCCCCGCGACCGCGACCGCGACCGCGCCCAATTCAGCAGTAGCAGGTCTTGCGACATTAGCTGTACCGAATCAGGCAAATACCTGACTGCCTGACACATTTCACTAAAACCTAATCAAGCACGACATTTCAATTCGCGAATTCTACTAAACCAAATGGCATCCGTTGTATTGTTTTTAAGCTTTCTTGGAAGAAAAACCAGGTTGAGGGTCTCTAGAGAGCAAAGGAACAGAAGGGAACAAAGCACGACCTTTATGGAGAAAGGACTTGTCCGCATCTACTCCTTTGAGCTATCGTAAGCCAATTTTAAGATAGCTCAGACCACGTTTCCAATGTGGATCTACCTAAAGTGCAACTTGTAAAACTCATGCAAATAACAGAAGTTATTCAAAAAACACCTGGAGTATGTGGCGGTTATACTTGTGTACGTCAGACTGGAATACCTATCTGGACTTTGGTGTCTCTTCGCCAGCAGGCTGCAACCGAGCAAGAATTACTGAGCAATTATTCAGGTTTGACCTTAGAAGATTTAACTGCTGTTTGGGGTTATTACTGTAATCATAAATCGGAAATAGATCCTAATATTGTAGAGATGGAAGATTAGTGTCTTATGGCAAAATTTAACATTTTGTTGTTCGAGAATATCTTAGTAGAGCGATCGCATTTACTTTCTTATAAATTCAATCAGTTAATAGTGATTTCAGCTTTAGCAACATCAATTACGGCTTGGATTTGGTACAAAAAGTCCATTCCTAATAGTCCATCAGTAAAACTGTTAGCTGGCAAGTCTAATGCGATCGCAGGATAATTTTCTCGCTCTACCCCCAAACAGTTGAAACTTGGTACGGCAATTATTGGCACTGTGATGATTTTATTTGCAGTAACAATTTTTTTATTTTCCAGCGGTTTATCTAAGTTGCAACCAATACGCTGCAATATTTTTGTTGGCAAAACAGTATAGCTTGCACCCGTATCTATTAATAGTCTAATCAATAGAGGCGCATTATTTTTGCCTTTAACCGCTGCTCTCAACCATAGGATATTTTGCTGTCGTTGAACTCGATATATTTTTTTCCTCATAGAATAAAGGCAATATCTTCAGGGACTTGACCCATATATTCAATTGCCAAGGGTAGATCGCGATCGCATTCTTCTAAAGCTTGATAGATTTGTTCTTTGCTGTCAGAATGTGCTATTACTTTGCCTTCAATTACCTGTAAATTTTCATCTGCATTGGTATAGGCAATTAAAACCCATTCCCCTGAATACTTCTGTTGAATTTCTTCTAGGTTCATTATTGGTGACATGGGCGATCTCGATCCTTTTTGCCGAACAGAATGATGTTTATTTAATTTTACTGCTTAACGCGAGCGCACCAGTTTTCTGCTTCAGAATAATTATCGTGCTGCACTTCTTTAATAGCTTGCTTGAAGTTTAAGGTTACGCTCCAAACATCACTGTAGAAAAGTTTTTCCTGTTTCATCCTGTTAAAGAACTCGATCGCATCGGTGTGGGATAAGTTGCCTTCGGATTTGGCGATCGCTTTTTTGGGTTTCAAAGACGTTATCTGACATTTTTGCATCATCGCAGACATGCAGACATAGTAATGACATTGAGGATAGCTTAACATTTGCCATATAGGATAACTACGGCGCAGCCGTTTATTTATCTAAATCAATTTTTTCTAACTCAGTCCAAAAAGCGTCCAGAAACTGCTCGGTATCTAAAATTCCCAATTCTCCCAACGCTTGCCATTCTTCTGCTTTAAACTCGCCATCTGCACCGACAACTTCTTGCGTCCAATAGGCTAATGAGTTTGGCTTGTCGATAAATTCCTGAGCCATTTTTAGAGATGTTTTACCAGCAATTTCACGATCTACCTTGGATTCAAGGCACAGCTTGAGTAATTTTCCGACAGGGGTTTCTGGCGTAACCGATAGTAGGATAGCTATTGCTTTGGTAAGTGCTACATCGAACTACAAGTAACTCTTCTAATTCACTGACATTACGCAGTTTTGAGAGATTGCAGTTCAAGCATAGCGTGTTGCAAAGCTTGTATGTAAATACGACTCCGCAAAGCAAAATGATTCATTTTGTGTTTTATTTTCAAACATTCCAATTTAAAT
>JADEXJ010000215.1 GCA_015207195.1 Pleurocapsales cyanobacterium LEGE 10410 | reverse complement strand
TTCATCCCTTGTTCGTTCTTGTTAAGGATGGATATAATCTGAGATTCGCTAAAACGTGATTTTTTCATAGAGTGAAAGTAAAGGTTTTTCTCTACTTTCAAATGGCCAACTTTCGGGGGAGCTTACATATGAAATCTCTCTTTATCTGCGTATTCCAATATTTGATCTGGGTTATCAACTATCGAAAATAACGGTTTTGGTGTTTGCCCTTGAAGGTTATATTGCAAACAAAAAAAGGTTAATAAAGACATTATGTAATGTTTCATGTTTCTATTCTTTAGGTGCAAGATGAAAATAATATAGAGCTTATATTACGTTGCTATTTTATCTCATAATCAATTAGCAATAATTCTGTAATAATACTTTGGTCAGTTTCTCTTCTTTCTTCTTGTTTGACAAGACCTAACCCAGGACTGAAGTAAAGGAAGTAGTCGAAACCATACAAGACATCATCTCCAGCACTTAACGAAAAATGATATACATAACAATTAAAAAGGCCTACCGGTGTTATGACTTCCCTTTTTTTATCTATAAGTGTAATGTGCAGAGAATCCGAGAAATAAAAGTTGAGATTTTCCCGAGAAAACGAGAGTTGTGGTATCAAAATGCTATCTCCAATTTCACCTGGATATGGATATTCCAAATTATTTAGAATAAGTGAATCGGTTTCTGCAATACCACCCATTTGGTACAAGCCATTCTGTCCATTACGTATCAACCAATAATATTCAGGGGAATTATCGCTGAAAGGAACAAAATTATGCCCAAATACGGTATAATTTTGTTCATCTGTGCTTACTGAAATAATTTTAACTATTTGATTGCGAACAGTATCCTGAATTGGGTTTGCCCATTGCGGCTTAATAATTTGATATTCCCACCAATTGCCAACTTGCAGGGGCATCAGTTCACCAGAGGGTTCATTAATGTGATTGTCGTCACCTGATGTCGGGTGGCATCCAGACTGTATGGATGCAAATAATATCCATAAAAGAACTAGCAAGTAATAATTCTTGTCGTTCATTTGACACCTCGATTATGATTTATTGTACTTCTATAATACAAAATAACCTGAAAGGTTGTATAACGGTCTGCGGTTTAACCGGCTTGGCCTTGTTGGCTGGTAATTTAATTAAAACTCGGAATTTCTTTCAGATCACAAGCTTTGAACCGTCAAACAGCGGCCAAGTCCGCGTTGAAACCGTTGTTAAGCAACAAATTTTTAGTATTTTTGTTTTGAAATAAAGAAAATTTATATTTGGTACCAAATACGGTACCGTTATATACGTTATAATGGGGAAAAAAGACAAGTTACTAAACAAAGCAAAAAATTCTGCCGCCAATTTAAGATTCAATGACCTAATAAAATTAGCAGAGTTATGTGGATTTGAGAAAAAAAGACAAAAAGGGTCTCATGTAATCATGAAACATAAGACGCATGATATTTTCATGAATTTTCAAGACAATAACGGAGATGCGAAACCTTATCAGGTTAAACAATTGTTAAAAGAAATAGATGATTACAACCTTTAAGCGGTAAAGAAATGGATATGTATCAAAAATATAGTTTTAATCTTAGATATAGCGAAGAAGATGCAGGTTACATTGCAATTTGCCCTGAGTTTCCTGGGCTTAGTGCATTTGGTGATACTCCAGAAGAAGCTATTGAGGAAGCTAAAGTAGCATTAGAGTTATTTATTGATACTTATAAGGAGGAAAACAAGCCTTTGCCAGAGCCAAGTGTTACTAAAGAACATAGTGGCCAAATAAGAATAAGATTACCGAAATCCCTTCACCAAAGACTTGCAATGCAAGCTGAAGAAGAAGGAACCTCAATTAATACTTTGATGATTCAGTATATTAGTGAAGGTTTGTCATCCACTAATACTGAAATTTCTTACAAGAATTTGATCCAAAATTTACTCGAATCTTATCAAAACCATAGATGGAATTTAAGAGATGTTTATTCTAAACAATTGTTAAGGACCCAATACTCTTTTTGGGGGTTATCTGAACAATCATCTTTACCTGAAACAGCGTTTTTTAGTTTTAGTCCTGAGCATGAAAAATTTATGCCTGTAGCAATTAAAGAAGACACTGAAGACAAAATAGAAACTATATAAATATGGCTAAACACATATGGAGTGTGGCATGTCAAAATGCGATTGTTGATAAACACTCAAATCTAGTATCATATATTAATTCATTTGATCAAATAGGTATACCTGAATTACCATATGTATTTCCTCCTTTGGTTGTCGCAAGTCTTTGGCAACGAGAAAAAGAAGACGAAAAATTTGAAATAAAGGTAGCTGTTATATCGCCCAATGATGAGGTTAAAAAAGAAAAAGCATTATCTGAATTATCATTTGTAAGTAATTTTCATAGAACACACATAAGAATTACACCATTTGATATTGAAGAAGCAGGAGAGTATAAAATTCAGATAAGCATAAAAACCAGTAAAAAATGGAAGTTAATTAAATCTTTGCCAATTATAATTAACTACGACAGTACAGATAAGTGATTGTTGCTTAACGCTCCAGCGTTTAAGCGGCGGGGCATTCCGCCGCTTTGCAATGTAGCAAAACCAAACCAAATCAGAAACTTGGGGATAGCCCCAAACGCTCTGCCCCGTCCGCTTGAAACGCGTTGTTAGGGCTGGGAGCTGCCCACGGGCAACAGGCTTTACCCAAATCGAAACCTGTTGCAAGCCACCAACCCCGCATGACCCCGGCAGGCGCAGGGAAAGCCCCCGGTTCGAGGATCCATCACCAACGCTTCCCGCTGCCTTTCCGGCCCAATACGTACAAGTGGTATGAGTCAACCGTGCCCCAGGCGCCGTGGGAAAACTCCGGAAAGGGCACAGCAGGCCCCGCGTTCACAGCAACCAGCCAATAAGTGGCACCTTTGCAAAAGGGCAGGGGACACCAAATTGCTGCAACCCCACCCAACGCCCAGGGCGGCCACTGCTAAAAGCCAAATTTTTTAGAATAAGGAGCCGCCCCGTCGTTCTTGGTAAGACCAAACCAGTGCCCGCCTGCCAAAAAAATTCGATGCTTCGCGCTATTTGCAGATCTTTACCAACGTGAGGCCTGCCCCCGTTAACAGCCGGAAAATTTAAAAGAAGCTCACGGCGCCCCGGTTGCCGGGGAAAGACCCAAAAGAAGCAACCCACAATACAGGCTGGAAGTGGGGGACGACTTGGGATTAAAAGAGAAGCAAGATGCCCGCGCACCCTTTGACAAAACTTTACGCGCCTGCCGGGCCCTAACGGTTCAGTGTTTGTGCAGCCGGGCTACAAACTAAAAGTAAGGAAAAAAACCTGAACCGGTCTGCACGAAACGCTTGTTAACCAACCTTGTGCGGATCGTCAGGCAACATTTGCCTTGTATGCCAGATGGTCAACATATCAATTTGATTGGTTTTTAATTCATAAACCAACCGATAATTTCCGTGGATAATCTCTCTGATTTCAGGACGTCTGAATTCTGGGACGATTCTACCACTTTCCGGTTGATCGCTCAGTTTTTGGCACTGTTCAAAAACTTCACGTGCCCATTCTATTGCCGTTGGAACATGATCAAGGGCAATGTAATCTGTGCACTGCTCAACGCGATCAAGAAACCGATCCGTAAAAATTATTTCCATTTAGAAAGATGCTTTTCGATTCTTTCTTTGGCCTCCGCCATCGAATGGGTTTTACCCTGTTCAACTTGTTGTTTGGCTTCAAGCAAGTCTTCAAGCATTTCCAATTTCTTGGTAAAACGCTCATATTCTGATACATCCATCAATACAGCTGCACTTTTCCCATGCTGGGTAAGAATGATCGGTTGTTTATCTTTTTTGAGACGCTTTACAAAATCCGCTGATTTTTTTCGAAACTCGGAAAGAGGTTCAATATCTTTTGAAATTGAAATATCCATGTCAGTACTTTAAAAGATTTCTTATGTACCGATAAGATACTGATTCAGACCTCGACTTACAATGACAGGATAGGTTGGTTAACGGTTTGGCGCTTAACCGGCTTGGCCATTTCAGCAATTAAAGTGATAAAAAGCTGAATTTCCTGCAACTCTAAAAACTTTACTATAAGCAATGAGCGGCCAAGTCCGAGTTGAAGCGCTGGTTATACCCACAGTACTTGCATTCAATTCCTGATTTACTTATAGTTCTATATAGTACTAACAAGAACTATAAAGAAATAATATTATGAATACAATAGAAGTCGATAACGATGTACTAAATCACCTAAAACAAAATGCTGACCCATTTAATGACACCCCAAATTCAGTTCTTAGAAGATTATTAGGGCTTGATGGGGAGAAATCTAAAAGAAGCAAAAAAACTCAAAAAGGAGCTATTATGCAGTCAGATGAATTTGTTAAAAAAATTATCAGTCAACATTACAACTATAACGGGGTACCCAGAAAAGTTGGGCGCTACCAGTATATGTTCAATTTGGATGGCAAGCTTGTTTATTTTCAAAATTTTAGCAAACCAACGAATAATTTATGGTATCGACTAAAATCATCTGCAATTGAGGAATTAAAAAATAAAAACTCTGAGATTGTATTTACTTATTCGGTCGATGGGATATTCTATCCAATTAATGTTTCAGAGCTGCAACAAAAGCTCGAGAAAAACAATTGGAGTCGAGAAGATGTAGAGGTAAACATTGACCCCGACAGTGATTATTGGAGAGAATTAAATTGGAGGTTAGACCGTCATACATTTTGAAATCCATTTTTGTGGGTATAACGGCTCAGCGTTTAAGCGGCGAGTCTGGGGTTTAAAATTAAAGACCCGAACCGCGTCCGAGTCCGCTTGAAACGCTTGATCTTTACAAAAAGGACGTCCCCACTTAGATTGTAGTTTCCACACAAACAAAATAAGGAGGACGTCATGATTCATATAGGAATCGACTTACATAGCCGAAATATGACACTTGTAGCGATAAATGACAACGGAAAAATGCTTTCCGAAGAAAAACTGACCAACACACCAGCAAATTTGGACCGATTCTTCGGTCAATTTGATCAGCCTTTACAGGCCGTTGTGGAATGTACGAGCTATTGGTACTGGGTGGCGGATTGGTGTAGTGATAGGAAGGTACCCTTACAATTGGCTCATGCCAAGATGCTTAAAGCCATTAGCTATGCCAAGGTGAAAACCGACTCGGTGGACGCACGAACACTGGCAGATTTACTAAGAGCAGGTCTAATTCCCGAGGCTCATCAGTGCCGGAGGGAGCAGCGCGACCTGCGCGAACTCACGCGTGGTCGGCTTCGGATGATCGAGCGACGCTCAAGATTGCAATCCAGCCTTTGGCAACTGGCCGCCAAATACAATGTCATCGTTCAAGATGTAGGCTGGCGATATCTGGAAAATTTGGCGGATTTTCTGCAGCTACAATTACCAGAAGTAGCATGGATGGAAGCTCAGCTTCTTTTAGATCAGATTCGTTTGAGTCAGGATCACATCATAGCATTGGAACAGGCGATTGAAGAACAAAGCGATTTTCACCGGGATGTGGAGCGGCTCAAAGGACTTCCCGGTTTCGGCCTGGTATGTGCCTGGACGGTGGTCGCTGAGATCGGTGACATCACCCGATTCCCATCTGCGAAACAGTTTGTTAGCTATTGCCGGCTGGTACCGGGCAGTAAAGATTCTGGCGGAAAACATCGTCATCGAAGCAGGAATAAAGATGGCAATCGATACCTTCGAATAGCATTTAATCAGGCTGCCATCATTGCTTACACGCATTATCCGGCAATAAAAGAATTTTATAAAAAAGTGACTCGTCGAAGTGGTAAGCATGTAGCCCGTACGGTTGTGGGGAAGGAACTGGCTAAGATCGTCTGGCATATGCTAAGTAAAAACGAGGAGTACAAAGGATTTAAGGGAAAGATGACCAGAGTCACCACCCAAAACTACTGGCCACAACCCATAAGCCCGGGCGCATAACAGAGACGCTGCTTTTATAAAGTAGGCAAGCTCGCACCGCTTGATTGGGACTTGGCTTGTTGGTTCGGTTTTAGATCTGGGATCGTTCTTCTCTGGGAAGAACAGTTCTGCAAAAATTGGCAGAAATAAGCCCCTAAAGATGTTTGGACGCCGGTAGCGTCATACGAGATCACATAACCGACCTAGCTAGTAGTGGTGATATTGAATTTAACCTTTAAATAATTACGAAAACGTAGAAACTACGGTGGGGATACTATTTGCCCTTGACAATAACCTTTTTAACGATGTTATTTGCAATTCATTTTTGAGTTACGCTTGAATAAAATATGAGTGGCCTTAACACCTTCCAGTACTTCGACCTTATTCAATTTTACTTTATTAGAATTAATCTGATCAAAAAGTCTCAATCCATCTCCTAAAGCCACTGGAATAAGATGAAGATGTAGTTCATCTAACAATCCAGAATTCATAAATTTGATAATTGTGGATGCTCCCCCCATCACACATACGTTTTTATTCCCAGCTTCAAGTTTTGCTTTGCTTATGGCTTCAACTGGATCAGATAGAAATGTGAATGAGGTATCTCTTTTAACTATCTTTTTTCTTGCCTTACTTGTTAATACAAAGCATGGCTTGTGAATTGGCGGTTCCTCTCCCCAAGATTTAATTGAAATATCGAAAGTTTTTCGACCCATAATAACGGCTCCTTCTGATTTAGCCGACTTTTCAAGTACTTTAGCATCGTTTTCCCCATAATGGTTCTTGAAATCATTACTTAAATCATTCACATCATCTCCATACCATATTAATTGCTCACCCCCGTCTCCCAGTGGTTTTTCAATCGAAATATTGGGGCCTGCAACGAATCCGTCAAGGCTCATATCAATATCAGCTACAACTTTTGGCATATGTTCTTAATATCTTTTTTGGTTTAATTTTAAGGTAGTGCAAATAACATATAATTATGCGATTTAGACAAACCGCGTAAACAGGTTAAATAATAGTTCAGAATGAAGTTAATGGCAAATAAGAAAGGAATATGGTCAAATAAAATGATTGCCGGTTAAATAAAGGGGTCAGATAAAGAGGTTAAATAAAGTTTTTTATAGAACGTTTGTAAGGGACTTGAACATCACGGTTCATACAAAGAAAAGGTATGTCCGGAAAAAAACTGCTCCATAGAATAAGAGAGGAAATCCGCCGAAGAAACTATAGCTATAGTACTGAAAAAGCATATTCTAATTGGGTGGTCAGATATGTCAGATTTCACAAAATGACCCATCCCTCCGAACTGCAGGGTATCCATGTGGTTCAGTTTCTGAACCACCTTGCAAACCAGCGCCATGTCTCCTCCTCAACACAGAACCAGGCATTATCGGCATTGGTCTTTCTCTATGAACACATTTTAAATGCTCCGGTTGGCGATTTGAAAAACCTTCAGCGGGCAAAAAAGTACAGCCACCTTCCCGTGGTATTGTCAAGGGAGGAAGTGACCTCCATTCTTGAAACGATGACCGGTGTTGAACAGCTGATCGCAGAACTTATCTATGGATCTGGTATGCGCATCTCGGAGGCGTTGCACCTGAGGGTTCAGGATATTGACTTTCACTACCATCAGATAACAATCCGCAACGGAAAGGGGAGTAAGGACAGAATGACCATGCTTCCTGAGAAAGTTGTGCCCAAATTGAAAAAGCATTTGCAAAAAGTTCGGCGCCTGCACGATAATGACCTGAACAAAGGGTTTGGCAAAACCATCTTGCCGGGTGCCCTTGCTGTAAAGTATCCGGGTGCAGAGTCACAATTCATGTGGCAGTATGTATTCCCTGCAAGTACAAGAAGACGGGACCCGTTTACCGGAATCCGTCATCGATATCATGTTTCATCAAAAAATGTGCGAGTAGCACTGCGAAACACGGTCAGGCAGCTGAATATTCAGAAAAAAGTGTCACCACATACATTCCGTCACTCTTTTGCGACCCATTTGCTTCAGTGCGGCTACGATATCCGCACGGTGCAGGACCTGCTCGGCCATAAAAGCCTGAATACGACATCTATCTATCTTCACGTGCTGAACCGCGGAGGGCACGGCGTGAAAAGTCCGCTCGATATGTGATGCGTGCCCTGGTCGCGACACAGGGTCAACACTTCACAATATCGCTAAATCCGGCTGCAAATCAGGAGTGAAATGGGGATATGGACATCAATCCAGATCCATATCCAGCCGCTCACGTCGTTTAATCAGAGTGAGTATCGTATATTCGGCCACCATCTCATTCTCCTGATTGGTCACATGCACGTCAAACCATACCATGCCATAGGGCTCCTTATCGGTTTCCCGTTTCTGGCGAACGGTTTTTTTCTTGACAATCAGCTTTGCACGGATGGTGTCGCCCGGAAACACGGGCGCGACAAAGCGCAAGTCTTCCAGGCCGTAGTTGAGCATCACCGGACCGGGCGACGGATGTACGAACATGCCGGCGGCAGCGGAGAGTACGAAGTAGCCGTGTGCCACACGCTGGCCGAACAGAGAGTCTTTTGCCGCAATCTCGTCGAAGTGGGCGTAGAAGTGATCGCCGCTCAGCGAGCCAAAGTTCACGATATCGGCCTCGGTCACGGTTCGCCGGTGCGTGGTGAGCGCTTCGCCGGGCGACAGATCCTCAAAGTACTTTTTGAAGGGATGAATATCCGAGTCTGTGGTTTCGGCACCCTTGATGTACTGATTTACGATATGCATCAGTGTGGTAG
>JADEXJ010000214.1 GCA_015207195.1 Pleurocapsales cyanobacterium LEGE 10410 | reverse complement strand
AAAGTTAATTAGTTTCGTTAGAGTGGAAACAAAACAGGGAGAGTTGTCTTCAGAAAGATAGCATTCCCCAATTGGATACTTATTATTTTATCTTATTTATTCTCTTAAGCAGGAGTATAATCCATGCAGGATCGTAATAAAAATCGTTTTTCTCTTCCTGTGGTGGCTGCCATTACAGGGATTATTTTGGCTGCGGGCGGAGGTGCTGCTTGGTGGGCAAAATCGGCTTTAGAACCAGCGAGAGTTAGACCAAAGCCAAATCCGATAGTTCGGGATCAAGTTCCCAATATACCAGAACCGATTACCCAAGAAAAAATAGTTCAAATTTGTTGGCTCAATCCCACTGATGAAAGTATCGAACTGGTTTCCAAAACTATGACCTTTCAAAAGTCGGTCAAAGGCGATCGCGTTTTAGAAACTGCTTTTGAAACTTTGCTGGCTCAACCCCCCGAAGGTTCTCCTTACACTACGGCTATACCTCAGGGAACTAAGCTGCTCGATTTAAAGGTGAACAAAAAGGGAATTCATCTCAATTTATCTCAAGAATTTATCGCTGGTGGCGGTAGTGCTTCAATGAGCAGCAGATTAGCCCAGGTTGTTTATACAGCAACCAGTTCAAACAACGGCGATCGCGTTTGGATCAACGTTGAGGGCAAACCCCTAGCTAATCTGGGTGAGGAAGGAATTGTTGTCAATCAGCCCATGACCAGACAAGACTTTCAAGATAACTTTACCCTGTAGAGTTGCTTTACCCTTACGCCAAGCTAATTAATATTTGATTACTTCATTACTGTAAATATCTATTAATTATTAATCGTCAGCTATTAATTTTGTTCACCAGACGATCGAAGTACCAATTCAAAACTGGGGTAAGCAGACTATGAAATCGATTTAAAATAGTTAGTTCAGCCCCAGGAGCGATGGCGATTTGACGTTGTTCTATTCCCCGAAGAATTTGCTCTGCCACTGCTTGTGGACTCCAAGTATTGGCTGTAGCGGTGATTTTTTGGGTTTCGGGGGGTTTTATTTTGTTCTCTGCTGCTAGCTGTGGCGTGTCGGTATCAGGAGGATAAACAATCGTCACTCTAATATTTCGCGGTTTTAGTTCTGCTCGTAAAGACTCTGCCAGCCCTCTGAGAGCAAATTTAGAAGGGCAATAGGCAGTATAGCCATAAATGCCGATTAATCCTGCTCCAGAAGAAATTAGGACTATGTTACCCTGCTGGTTTTCAATCATGGCTGGCAGGGCTGCTCTAATGCTGTATAAAGAACCAAAATAGTTGACCGCCATAGTTCGTTCAAAAACCTCAAGGGGAATGTCGGTGAAGTAGCCAGGGTGAGCTATCCCTGCCGAGGTAATTAGCAATTTTGGTGTCCCAAGTTGAGCGATCGCCTGTTGAATTGCTGCGGTAATTTCTTGGTAATTGGCTACGTCAGCCACGATAGTGCATATTGTTTGCTGAGAATTTATGGTTACTGCTGCTATTTCCTGTTGAGCAGTTTGCAGCTTCTGGCGATCGCGAGCGATTAAGGAAAGATTTGCTCCTTGCCGTGCCAACAACTTAGCTACCGCCTTACCAATACCGCTAGAACCACCTGTAATAATTGCGTGTTGCTCGTAATATTTCATGATTGAGAATTAAATCTTAAACTTAATAGCGATACCTTAATAATTAGTCGCCGTTCGATAACAACTAGCAAATATACTTGCTTCTAACGAACTCAATCAAACTTTTCCGCAATATTGCAGAAAGTCAAAATTGATTAACTAAGATTACTATAGAAAAGCAAAGCTCATCTCCTAAGATTGTTTATTATGCTAGCCAAGCATTATTTTTCTTTAATTAAAACCGTTAGAAGATGGGTGGGCAAATTTACAATAATTGCTATTACTTTATTGACCTGTTGTTATATTTACAGTTCAAAAATAGAGCCAAACTGGATCGAAGTTGTGTCTATTGAGCTGACAATTCCTAACTTGAGTATCGCGTTTAATGAATTCAAAATTGTTCAAATTAGCGATTTACATGCCAGTCGTTTTATGCCCGAAAAAAGGCTGGAGCGAATTATTAAGTTAGTAAATCAGCAACGACCCGACGCGATCGCTATTACAGGAGATATTATTACTAAAGGCAGTCGATTCGACTCCCAAAAATTGATCCAAGAATTAAGTAAATTAAGATCTCGGACAGGAACTTTAGCAGTTTTGGGCAATCATGACCATTGGGCTAAACAACTAAACGAACTAAAGCAAGTCTTAGCTAGCAGCAAAATAAACAATTTGGACAACCAGGTTTATGAAATTGAACGGGGAAGCAATAAATTAGCTTTTGCTGGAATTGACGACCCATATTGGGGTAGACCAGACTTGGAACAAGTAATTGCTCAATTACCAGACAACAGTGTTGCCATCTTGTTGGTTCACGAACCCGATTATATCGAGAAAGCTGCCAAAACTCACAAATTCGCGCTTCAGCTATCGGGTCATTCCCACGGAGGACAAATTAGAATTCCTTTTCTCGACCCCTTAGTATTACCTTATGGCGGAAAAAAATATTTTATTGGTCTGAGTAAAGTAGAAGACACCATCGAATATACCAATCGTGGTTTGGGCATGACGGGTTTGCCTCTACGTTTCAATAGTCGCCCAGAGATTACGGTTTTTACCCTCCACGCGCCAGCTCAAGCATGATCTGTGGTTCGTTGCTCTGAGCCTGTAGCGATTTGAATTACCCGCAACAAATTTTGGAGGCTACGATGTTTGGCGGGTAGTAAGCAAGGATATACCCTCAATCCTGAGATCTGATTAGCTGCCTCTGTAGTTCTAGTATCTAAAGTTATTAAAGGTAAAGCAGATAAACGTTTTGATTTTTGCAGCGATCGCAAGTACTGACTAGGATTGCTAATTTGATAACTATTTAAGACAACTACGTCCAGTTGCCAGATACGAGCTAAAATATCTGCCTGTTCCAATCCATCAGCCTCAATCACGCGATATCGCTCTCCCAATTGTTGTTCGCTATGAGATGACCAATTCTTGAGTTCCAAATCTAAGTCACTGCTATATTTTTGAGGGTCAATTACTTCGGGTTCGGGATCGAGACAGAGAATGGTTAAGTTTTGCCGAACGTTTTTGACAGCAAGAGTTTCGAGCTTGGGAGTTAATCTGGTTGATGAAGAATCGTTTTGCGGTAATGTCAGAGTAAACTGACAGCTATCTGCCCAATAGACGCTAGTAATCTTTCCTTGGAGTATTTCCGCTAGATATTTGGCAATAATCAAGTTTAAGCCAGTATGAGCTGCGGTTGATTCTGAAGCTGATAACGGCTCTCTGTCAGAATTGTTAGCAATTTCGATGGCAACTGACTTTGACAAATCTTTGATTTTTATTGACAATGTAGCTTCTGCTTTGGAAAACTGAATTGTTTCGGCGATTAGATGAGCAAGTATTTTGGACAAATGCGCTCGATCGGCGATCGCTGTTTCTGCTTCTGACTCGATAGCTACTGGAGAATCATGTTCCGTTTGATCTAACAACTGAAGCTCAGTTAGAACCTGTTGATAGGTCTGCTGGCATAAAGATGGTAAATTTATTGATTCTGGTTTTAATTGCGATTGTTCGGCAGTAAAACTGGTTAATTCCACCAAATCTTTAACCACGCTCATTATTTTACCCCCACTATTGGTAATCAACTCTACATAGCGAGCTTGACGCTGATTGAGCTTGCCTAGTTTTTCCCCTTCAAGTAAGCTGGACAAACCAATAATCCCCGTTAAGGGAGATTTGAGTTCGTGAGCAACAGTCCCTAATAGTCGAGCGGTCATAGTCTTGGTAGGTGGCAAATTGCTAGACAAATCTCGTAAGTTTTCTACAGGTAGTTTGGTAGCCAAAACTAACCAACACGAAGATATATCACCATTGAATACTAGTTTTTTAGTCCAGGTTAAAGGAATTTTGATATAGTTCCAGTCTCGTGACTGTTCTATTTGAATCCTGAATGGAGAATTAGTTTGATCTAAATGACCAGGAACAAGCTTGTCTGATGGTTGTGATCCTAGGGGGGTTGTTGACGGAATAACGTCTATGGAGGATATGTCGCCATCATGCTCTGGATGCTGCTTGCCAGCTCGATTTTGCTCCCAGGACAATTGTTGTTCCATCCACCAATTAGCAATAGATGTATCGGTTTTTGGCTGACTTGAGGCATCAGTGCTGCTTACAATTAGCTCTTGCCAGCATTGATTATGGTAGAGGTTCTCACCTGCGACGGTTTCTAGTTTTAGAGGTAAGGAGATAGCATCAATTAAGCTAGGGAAAGAAGTCTTACTAGTCGATTCGACAGTATTAGCTGACGATTGGTTTAATTCTGCTGCCAAATATTTCAGCATTTTGTCTGTATTTAGTCTTCCCTGGAGTTTTCCCGCTGGGTTGATAATCAAACATTCGTGACGAGCGTTGGATAGGAAGTCTTGCTGTAAATAGCTTAAAAATTTTGGTAGTTCGGTATCAGATTGATAGATGATTGCAGGTCTAATTATAGAATCAAAGTCTTCTGCCGATAAATTGGGAGTATTTTCCCCATATCTTACTTTGGGATGGCTGACAACAGCAGTTTTTTTTTGTGACCAGACTTGGGCTATCAGTGAAAGCAAATCTTCCGAGTTAATAATTCCCCATTTGCCGTTGTCCCTAGGAATTACTAATGATTTGCAGTTTAAATGTCGAAAAATATTTAAAATACTACCCAAATCTGCTTCTGGTTGACAAATGGGAATCGGACAGACAAAATCGTTCAGAGTAAAATTGTCAATTGGCATGGTTTTTGACTCTAGAAGCAAACTAAATTAAAGATTAGAGCGGATTGAGATGTATTGCAGTATGCGCCATAAAAATTAGAAATGCCAGCTCGACGCTAGATCTATGTTTCTATGATTTTCTTGGGCGAAAAAATTGTGATCTTCCGTTAGCCATAAACTTAAACCAGACCAATAGTTTATTCATATTTTTTTTTAAGCAAATTCTTTGTCTAGTACGTACTATACACGGAGCAATAAAAAACTATAGACAGCTCAAATATCCAAATTAAAGAGAATTTGAAAAGCACAATTCAATTTAAATGCGATGGCTATTACTCACCAGCCAGTTATCGATCTCACTATCTCTTTTAATAGCTACTCCCCGTACCTTATGATCAGATTGTACTAGATTGATTGAAAACTAATTGTTGAAAAATTAATAATTATTAATCTAACGCTAGAACCAATGGCTGCAAAAAATTTTGGCAATTGCTCCGATACATCCAAAATTTATGTTCGATTCTAATCTATTCTGCTGAAAAAGTTGCCATACTTTCAGCTATATTTTGTTACAGTTCACTAAGAGGAACGAATAAATGTTAAATTTTTATTAATATGCATTTATATTTAGGTGTCTGGGAGAGCTTAGTCTTTCCAAGATCAGAATGATGTTCACTTGTTTGAACTAAACACTACAAACTGTATGGTGTTAAGCAACTTACCTTGACTGAACTCCAAACTTACATATTAAGCAAATCGAGGCATTAGCAGCTATTAAGTATTATCAAGCAATGTCAGATCGTCAAGACCAATTTTGTTCTACTAAACGCTATAGCTTAAGTAAACTATACATTTGCTTGTTTTCTAGTTATCAGCAATTTTCTAGCTCAGTAACCAATCTATTGAGCAGAGATCGCTACGAGCTACAATGTCTTGATTTTGTTGGAGATATCGTTGATTTTGTCACCACCAACAAAGAGCAGATTGACTGTATTATTTTTGTTAAAGACCCTCAGATTAATTCAGTTGTTAAGCAGTTACGGAAACGAGAAATTTTATTACCCACGGTAATTGTGGAGGTTGAACATCCCAAGGCATTTGATGAAGCCAAAAAAAGTTTAGAAAACTTCTCAACTAATATCGGTTTAGCTAATATCATTTATCATCAGGCTGAAATACGACTGTATCCAATTCAGCTGGGGGAAATTAATTCTTATATTAGTTTGGCAATTTCCAAATTTTTAAGTCTGACTCCAGATTCTTATTTGAGCGATCGCCACAAGCTAAAAAATGAGTTAGAAGGAAAAAATGCCAAATCTCTAGTAACGCAACAGCGTAGGTTGACCGAAAAACTTAAGGAAAGACTAGGTTATTTGGGAGTTTACTATAAACGTAATCCCAATCAGTTTTATCGTAATCTGTCTCCAGCAGAGCAGCATGAGCTGATGCAGAAGTTAAACAGTAGCTATTGTCAAATTTTACTAGAGTATTTTGAAAATTCGCAGATCAATAAATTAATTGATGAATTTGTCGATCTAGCTTTTTTCGCTGATATTTCTACATCTCAAATCCTGGAAATGCACATGGATTTAATTGATGAATTTTCTTATCAGTTAAAAATAGAAGGTAGAAGTAATGATATTTTGCTTGACTATCGTTTGCCACTAATCGATCTAATCTCTCATTTGTGCGAAATGTATCGCCGTTCTATTCCTAGAGAAGAACTTTCTTTAGAATTGTTATTTACAGTAGAATGAGCAAAATTACGCTTATCTAAATTCTGCAAAACGATTCGGCATTTTTTGAAAAAAATATGATTATCGCCTCAGTCTGATCGATAACATTGTTTGATATTATGAGTCAATTAAGAAAGAGCTATGTATTAAAATTGTATATATCTGGAAATACGCCAAATTCAGTTCAAGCATTAAACAGCTTGAAAAACATTTTGGAACAAGACTTTCAAGGAGTTTATGCACTAAAGGTAATTGATGTGTTGAAAAATCCTCAATTGGCTGAGGAAGACAAAATCATCGCAACTCCAACTTTATCTAAAGTCTTACCTCCTCCAGTACGTAAAATTATTGGCGATTTAAGCGATCGCCAAAAAGTTCTGATTGGCTTGGACTTGCTTTATGAGGAATTTGACCAGGAAGAATCATAATATTCTGTTAGCAGTTTGTCGTAAAATACTATACTGTCGTCCTAGATTCAAACAGTAATGTATATAAGCTCTGTAAATAGAGTAGGCTAAAAGCTACTAAGGTAAATACACATCTATGTAGGCACTATATGGGTTTAGATGAATGAACCAAATCTGAATACGAATCAGCCACTAGAACTATCTAGCAAAGGAGTACGCAAAATCCGTACCATGATTGAAGGATTTGATGAAATCACTCATGGTGGCTTGCCTATTAATAGAACTACTTTGGTTAGTGGAACATCTGGTACGGGCAAAACCTTGTTAGCAGTTCAGTTTCTCTATCACGGGATTGAATTTTTTGATTGTTCTGGCATATTTGTGACTTTTGAAGAAGCTCCCGAAGATATCATTGAAAATGCTCATAGCTTTGGCTGGGATCTACAAAATTTAATCGATCGCGGTAAATTATTTATTCTGGATGCTTCTCCCGATCCTGAAGGACAAGAAGTGGTTGGTAACTTCGATCTATCGGCTTTGATCGAACGTATTCAATATGCAATTGGTAAGTACAAAGCAAAACTAGTCTCTCTTGATTCGGTAACATCTATATTTCAACAATACGATCCAGCTTCGGTAGTTAGGCGAGAAATTTTTCGCTTGGTAGCACGTCTCAAACAATTGAAAGTTACTTCTATTTTGACTACCGAAAGAGTACAAGAATATGGCTCGATTGCTCGCTTCGGGGTAGAGGAATTTGTTTCTGACAACGTAATTGTAATCCGCAATGTCTTAGAAGGGGAACGCCGTCGCCGTACCATCGAAATCCTCAAGCTTCGGGGAACAACTCACATGAAGGGAGAATATCCTTTTACAATCACCAACGACGGCATTAATATATTTCCTCTGGGTGCGATGCGTCTTACTCAGCGTTCATCTAATGTTCGTCGCTCTTCAGGAGTCAAAGCCCTAGATCGTCTATGTGGTGGCGGTTTCTTCAAAGATTCAATCATTCTGGTTACTGGGGCTACAGGAACGGGCAAAACCTTGCTGGTAAGCAAATTTTTAGAAGAGGGGTGTCGCCAGGGAGAACGAGTAGTACTATTTGCCTATGAAGAATCAAGAGCGCAGCTATCTCGCAATGCCTCTTCTTGGGGAGTAGATTTTGAAGAGATGGAACGTAAAGGCTTGTTAAAACTTTTGTGTTGCTATCCAGAATCGGCTGGATTAGAAGATCATTTACAGATGATCAAGTCAGAGATTACAGAATTTAAGCCTTCTCGAATTGCGATCGATTCTCTATCCGCTTTAGCTAGAGGAGTCAGCAACAATGCTTTTCGCCAGTTCGTAATTGGCGTTACTGGCTATGCCAAACAGGAAGAAATTACGGGCTTTTTTACCAATACTACTAATCGATTTTTAGGCTCTAGTTCAATTACAGAGTCTCATATTTCTACGATTACCGATACAATTATTCTGTTGCAGTATGTAGAAATTCGCGGTGAAATGTCTCGCGCCCTCAACGTTTTTAAAATGCGTGGTTCATGGCACGACAAGGGAATTCGGGAGTATGTAATCAGTTCCGATGAGCCAGAAATTCCCTTTATCAAAGAATCTTTCCGCAACTATGAAGGAATTATCAGCGGTTCACCGTCTCGGGTGGCGATCAACGAAAAAAGCGAACTGTCTAGAATTGCTAGAAACGTCAAAGATATCAACTTCGATGGTGTCAAAGATCAAGAATAAACTATGAGCAGTGAGCTTCAGTCGATTGAGTCTTTTCTCCAACAGATTATTCCCCTAGCAAACAAAATAGATCGCCATCAAGAAATCCTAAAGTTCCCATTACGCACGTCTAAATGTAATACGTAAAATTACAGAATTTTTGGCGATCGCTATGTCTCAGGAAGCTTTAACTCAGATAAAATAACTCTAATAAAAATAATTGTTCAAGTTTGATTTTAA
>JADEXJ010000025.1 GCA_015207195.1 Pleurocapsales cyanobacterium LEGE 10410 | reverse complement strand
TTTTGGGTGCCGTGGTCGTTGAAACAGAAATGGCTTCTGTCAGGTTTGCGGGAGGCTATAAAGCGGTAAGAGCAACTCCAACAACAACTAGTAAGATTGCCTTGATTCCAAGAAGAAACCGTGGTGGAGGTTTTAATCAGCTCGATCGCATTGCCAAGCTCGCACTAGCCTCTACCGTACTTTTATTCATGGTCATGGTTGAAGGGAAATTAAGGCAGGAGGGAGTCTCTGAAGCTGTCAAGACTCCAACAGTTGCAGCAGGCGAGCCTGGCTCAGTAATTGGTGGCACTGAAGAAGAGCGTCTACGGGTTTCGGCGCAGTTTGGTAAAGATATTGCCTACTGGAAAGCTCACTATCCCGATTATATAGCTCCTGTGATCAAGATTGTTTCAGTTGAGGAGGGAATTAAAACTTCATGTGGTAACGATATATTACGACAAAGTGCGTACTGCCATACAGATAGGCTTATTGCGTACTTTCCCGAACTAAATGTTCAAAGAGCGAGTAAAGAAAAACTTAACTTTGAACGTAGCGAGGGATATACCATCTCCCATGAAGTCGCTCATTCCGTACAGTATTTCATTAAAAGTCCAGGAATTACTCAACCTAATTCCGAAATTAAAGAACAAGAAGCAGATTGCCTGGCTGGTCGCTCTATTAGAGCGCAATTTCTACAAGAGACTGATACCAAAACGGTCGAGATAGGAATTGATGAGTTACTAAAAAACACCATTGCTATTGGTGACTATCACAACAGTCACGGCACTGGATCTGAACGAGCAAAATCATTTCTAAGGGGGTACGAATCAGGGATATGCTTTTAAAACCTATGTTCTCAATTATAGGAGCGTTTTTTAAGGATCTATTTGGACTAAACGCCAGGGCTGAAAGGGCAGAGAAGATAAGCAGAGTATGGAAGCTCTGGAAACAACATATGGGAACGCTTCCCTTTGGAGTGAACAAAAAGGGAGAATTCTTAAAAGTTTCCTATGAGGAAGAAGTAAAAAATCTCCTTATTTTAGGAAATCCTGGCTCTGGAAAATCACTACTACTCAATACCGTCGTCTCTCAAACGGTCTGTGTCAATCATGCGGTAGGCTCAAGTAGGGCAATTATCTTTGATGTCAAAGGCGACCAGGAAGTGTTACTCAAACGACACGATATTGATGCCAAGATACTAAATCCACTGAAGACTGAATTTAGCGCACTTTCTCTGGCAAGTTTGATTAGAAATGAAACTGATGCTGAAGATTTTGCACTCACGCTTTGTCAGACTACCAAAGAAGATGTTGCCAAGGGCGAAGATCGCTACTGGAAAGAAACAACAAAAAATATTTTCCAGACCATAATATTTTCTCTGGTACAGAGGGTTCATAAAGGTGAGATTGACGAGTTTACCTACCGAGATATCTTTAATGCCATTGCCTTAATTACCTTTAACGAACAAGGCACCTTGGAGTTAGACGACTTGATGACGTTTTTATCTCCCCTCCCTCAAAAAGATAGAGAATATGTGCGGGCTAATCTTGAGCATCCAAAAAACGGCTCTAATCACTACTCGTCTCTCATGGCAATCGTACAGGATTGGAAGATAATTGCAGCACGAGATAGTCACGCAACCGAGCGATTAACCATTGAGGACTGGGATGGAGTGTGGCTCCTTGGATTTGATGAAACGGCAAAAAACCTTCTCGATCCGCTTAATAGATTCATCCTCAATAAGCTTATGCAGCATTGTATGATGCTTCCTGATAAGGCTCAAGATAGAGCGATTGATGCCACCTACTTTATTATCGATGAAGGGCTATTGATGCTTTTATCAATCATCGATGGACTTGATAGGCTGATGGAAATCGGGCGATCGAAGGGAATTAGAGTTTTTCTTACCTTACTAAATCTTTCAAAAGCAAGAGAGATTGTAGGGGATGATGCGCTTTTAGCATTGCTGTCCTACTTCCGCTCGATTGTCGTGACAGGCATTAGCTATGAAGATGCGGTGTTTTTAACCGAACATCATATAGGCTATCATACTGTCGTTTATACTGAACCAATTGTTGAATGGGAGTATACTTATAGTGTGACAGTTGAGTTTGAAGATGAACCCCAAATCATTACTAGTCCTACACCAATTGCCAGAACCGATCACAGGTTCATCAAAAAAGAACGTCGTGTTGTAGGAACCAAGAAAGAAGAACGGCAGGAACCAATTGTAAGACCTGAAGACTTAGCCCAAATACCACCCCCCGATAAAGACGGCAGCACCGCCTTTTTCTATCGCCCAGGCGAAATCGCACAGATAGCAAAAATTACCCCCGAAATGCTTGAGAAAGAATGTCCTGTCATATTTCAGGAAGATAACCTTCGACCCATACCGCTTATCAATAAAAGCAACCCTGCTCACTTTGAGATTAAACCTTGGACTGACCAAGAGCGGGCGAAATTTGGGCTTGCCAAGCGATCGTAGTAGTCAATTTGGACGTTGATTAAAGGGTAAGGAAGTAAAATCTGTAAGTAATGTAACAATTACGTTACTTACAGACAGCGATTTTTTAGTTCTTCAACCCTCCCTTATAATCAAGACTGTATCTCTATTGAGGGTGGATTATGGAAAAGGTAGGGCAGAGGGGAGCGATAAGCCGTAGACTAACCAGAGAATTGTCTTTCATGATAAGAGAGCAATCACCGTCTGGTAATTCTGATGACACTATATCGTTTCTGTTAGAACGCGAAATCCCTTTGGATACTCTCTTGTTCTGTCGCTGTCGTGTAAAAAATCCTGATTTAGCAGCAGAAATTGAAGAGAGAATCTTGGAGAACGACTTTGATGCTGTTGAATTATTTAATGACCTAATAGAGATCAAGGACTCGCTTTTTAATGCAAAGTTAACACAAAAACTTTATATATTTGCTGAGACGCTGGTAGACCAAAAAGACTACTTTACTTATCCCTGGCTGATTGCGAAAGAGTATCCCGATCTGAGGGAAAAGGTAGGTGAATACTTCTTAGCTCAAGATTGGCTCGACCTTGCTCAGATTGAATATACCATGCAGTTTCTCTCTACGGACTTACAAAATAGACTCATCGAACGTATACGGAGCGAAGATCGGTATCCTTTGTTTGAGATGCTAAAGAATAGCTCGGTAAGTTAATCGTGAGCATAATTACTCGAAATAATAATAACGAGGAATTAATCATAAAATTGATTATCGGTAATTCAATTCCACAAAAAGTGAAAAAATAGAATTAGGTTTACGCCATAGCTCAGGGCGGTAATATTTAGTTATTTTTCATACTTAGATTTATATGTTATTGGCGATAGAAGTTATTGTGGAACAGCCGATAGCATTCGCAGCTTACATCTTCTAATGCTTCTTTGTTTAAAATCTTAATTTTGCCCCGACGGTAATTAATTATTTCTACTCGTTGTAAAAGTTGTGCTGCTAAGGTTACTCCTGAGCGACGAACTCCTAGCATAGTACCAAGAAACTCTTGAGTTAAAGGTAGATTATCAGATTGAATTAAATCGCTAGTTGTAAGTAACCAACGAGCAAGTCGCTCTTCAATTGTATGATGAGCATTACATACAGCCAATTGAGTAATCTCATCGATTCTGGTTTCGGTATAGCGATGTAAAATATTTTGCAACTCTCCTCCTCGCTTGAACTCCCGTTTGAGAATCTCAGCCGATATCTTCATCGCACTATCTTCTACTTGAACTATGGCGCGGTTTTTGCTCATACCACTGCCCAAAATAACTGGAAGACCAATCATTCCCGTACCGCCAACCAGACTAACCTCAGTAGTCGCGCCATTTTCTAAAGTATTGACCAAAGAAATTAAGGAAGTATTGGGGAAATAAACAGTTTCAATCTTGTCTGAAGCTTCGTAGAAAACTGTTTTTAGAGGAGCAGAAACAGAAATTAAATAAGGCTCTAAACGTTCGTATTCAGCCTTGGGCAATGAAGAAAGAAGACGATTAGCGGAGCGAGAAAGGTCTTGCGACATAATAATTCCTTTCGTATTGTGATGCTGCAAAAAAAGAGCTAACGTCACAAAAAGGAAAACTGGGTTTAAGTTCCTATGTCGCTAATTGTTTTTCAGAGTTTGACAGTAGTAGTATAGCTCAATTATTAGGTGATAAAAGCAAAAAGAAGAATGAAACTCAAAAACTCTCTTAATAGCTATTTATAGCTGTAATTTAGCTTTAAATGGCTATTTATCTCCCATTGACACATTTTTGCTATTTGAGTATCTAAGTTAATAACATCCACAGGTTTAGTAATTATTCCTGCTGCTAAAGTAGCTTCTAGTCGAGCAATCACCTTAGCGTCAACCCTAGCGGTAACAAAAATTATGGGTATCGTACAGGTAAATAGATTAGATTTTAAAACTTCATAAACGGTTAATCCGTCTAAATCTGGCATCACCAAATCTAAAAGAATAACATCGGGTCGTTCGGTTTCTGCTTTACTAATGCCCTCTATACCATTGGTTGCTGTTAAAACTTTCCAGTCGGTTTTACTTTCTAGGGCAAACTTAATCAACATTCTGTTATCTTCGTTGTCATCAATAAGTAGAAGTCGTCGAGCAGCCATAATCAATTGAACACTCTCCTTTCAAGTAAAGTCGTCTAAGTTAATTTACTTATACGAGAACATTCCGCTTCAGTACGAGTTCAAACAAAAGGGAGAAGAGCTACACAAAATAATATATAAGTATTTTAAATAGGTTGGTTGCAGTTAACTTATATTCAAAATTAATAGCGTTTTTAGCCATGATTTTTGTATGAAACCGTACATATCCTTGATTTTATAGGAGCTACAGTTTTCATAAAGACAGATGAAGAGTGGTGAGTATTACTTTTAAAATAGCTGAATTACTCGATTTATTAGTTTTTCATTCTCCTAAACCTCCGTATTGGATAGAAATAAAAACTAATAATCCTACCTGTGTTTATTATTTTGGACATTTTGATAGTCCCTTGGCAGCCAAATTAATGGAAAAAGGCTATATCGATGATTTGATTGACGAAGGAGCAATAGTAGTAAGCGTAAAAATTAAACGCTGCGAACCAGAGCAGCTAACTATTATCAAAGCTAAAAAAAATACTGAAGAGTAGCTAAAATTTATGTTAGAAATTATCAAACAAGAATTACCTACCCTGGGGCAACTAGAAAGAGACTTATCTCAGATAACTTACAAAGTATATCGTGAAGAACTTGGACATTCTCCTAGTAAGATAACCTGTAAGTTTTTTAGCAAAAAATTAGCAATTATAATCGAAGATGCGTTACCGACTTTAGAAAAAGCTTTGATGGAGGAAAAGAAGGATAACCAAATAGTTAAAGATTTAAACTTAGCTATTAACAATATTATTAAATCCAAGTTAAAAATATTAATTAAAGAAGTGCTGGCTGTTGAAGTCTGTGATATTTTGTTTGATTCTAGTTTAGAAACTCACCACGCTGGTGCAATTGTTATTCTCAGCCAGCTACCTACAGTACGTCCTCGAAAACCTATTACTAAAATTTAAAAAAGACAACAGCTTTTTTATCAATGTTGGGTTTTATAAGGCAATCAGCACCTGTCTCTTATCTTATAATATATCGGACACCCGAAACTGGGCTATTTTTGGTGTCCTATAAATCGTTTTTTGGCTATTATGAGACAGTAGTGTCTCGCAAACGATTTATAGGACAGTATTTATGCGCCTCTTTGGATACGCTAGAGTTTCAACCAGCCAGCAGTCACTTGATACCCAGGTGAAAACCCTACGCACATATAAAGTTGCCAAAAGTAGAATTTTTACTGATAAGGCATCGGGTAGTAATGTGAATCGCCCAGGACTCGATCTGCTTAAGGTGAAAGTTGAGAAAGGTGATGTTATTCTCGTAACTAAGTTAGATCGACTTGGAAGAGATACCGCAGACATGATCAACCTGATTAAAGAATTTAGTCAGATGGGAGTAGCTGTCAGATTTATTGACGATGGTATCAGTACCGAAGGCACTATGGGCAAGATGGTTATCACTATCTTGTCTGCGGTTGCTGAAGCCGAAAGAGCAAGGATTCTGGAACGTACTAACGAAGGAAGAATTGAGGCTATAGCCAAAGGGATTAAGTTTGGTAGAAATCCATCGATAGATCGAAAGGCAGTGACTGAGCTTCACAATCAGGGAACGGGAGCAACCGAAATAGCCAAAAAACTCAATGTTGCTCGGTCATCGATTTATAGAATTCTTAATGAGCCGTGAAAAATTTCGAGTTAGAAGTCACAAAAATAAACCTATATCTATTATTGACTTTAGAAGTTACTTAATAGCTCATTATGGGAAAACTAAATATAAAAGCTTAATTTTTTGGATTTTAAAGAGTTTATTATGTGTGACACCCCCTCCAGTTCCCTATTCTTGAAAGCCCTTGAGGATCAAAAAGAGCTTAAAGAAAAGTATAAAAATGATGCTGGGTTGCTTTATGCTTTAAAGTTATGTTTTAACATCGAGGATATTGATACTGAGGCATCTCAGTCACTTGTTGACGGGAAAAATGATAAGAAATGCGATCTTGTATATGTCAATTATGAACGTAGAGTTGCTGTTATCGCTCAATCATATTGGGCTGAAGTACCAGGAAAGAAAGCAGCGAAAGGAAATAAAGCAAGTGATTTAAATACAGCAGTGAACTGGCTATTCTCTTGCTTAAATAATGCAACTATTCCTGAAAATCTTAGAGATGCTGCAATTCAATTAGAAGATGCTTTAACTACCGATGAAGCATCGCGAGTTAATTCGATTGAAATATGGTACGTGCATAATTGTATGGAGTCTAAAAATATAGCTGAGGAACTTACTCGTGTTGGAGATGGATTGAAGCGTTGTCTTAATGATAGTAAATTTCAAGGTAAGCAGTTTAACGTTATACCAATTGAAGTCGGTCTGAAGAAACTAGATGAGTGGTATCGAAGTCGGCAGTCGCAAATATCGGTAGATAAAACTATTGAGGTTCCCATTAAAGGTGGATATAAAATAGGATCTGAAAAATGGGATGCTTATTGTACTGCTGTTCCACTTTCATGGATATATAATATTTATCAAATTTACGAACGACAACTCTGGTCTGCTAATGTTAGAGATTATCTTGGGAGTAGAAGCTCTGATGCCAACATAAATCATAGCATCAAGAAAACAGCTAGCAACGAACCTGACGATTTTTGGACATTCAATAATGGAGTTACGGCAGTCGTTCATGCTTTCGAGAAGGTTAAAGGCAAAAGAAATAAATTAAGCATTACTGGTTTGTCAATTGTGAATGGTGCGCAGTCCTCTGGTGCAATTGGTTCTTTAAATAAAGAGCCACAAAATGGTTATATACCAATACGGTTCATCAAATGCAAAGATGATGAACTTTTGGGCAAAATAGTTAAATACAACAATAGTCAGAATAAAATAGCTCCAGCAGACTTCAGAAGCACCGATAGGGTACAAGAGCGATTACGGAAAGAGTTTAGTGACATCAATCTTCCCTTTTCCTACAACGGAGGAAGAAGAGGTGGTGACGGTGATACTATCTCAAGGGTAAGAAACTTAATACCTTCAGAAACTGCTGCACAAAGTTTATCGGCATTCCATCTTCGTCCAGACATTGCTTATCACAAGAAGAAACTAATTTGGGAATCGGATACTCACTATAATCGTATCTTTAATGATGGAACGTCAGCTAAACATATAATTTTTGTATACTCGCTTCACCAAGCGATAAAAAAAAGACAATCAGACCTAAAAGATAAAGAAGAATTATCTAAACAGGAGAAAAAACAAGCTGCTTTTCTTAATAGAAGAGGAGCTATTTATATACTCCAGTCGGCAATATCTTCCAGTCTCGAATCAATACTTGACGATTCGATTTCTAATCGCTTTGCATTACATTTCAAGAATACACAATTGCTTGAAGAGAAATTATTTGGGTTATGGGAAACCATACTAGAACCCTGCTTATCATTCTGCGAACATCTTGAAAGTCCCTTAAATAATAGCCTTCGTAATACACAAAACATAGAAACTGCCCTAGGCGAATATAGTAATTTTATCAATGCTACAAAATCAGTAAACACTAGCATTTTTAAAAAATTCTCAGAGCTAGTAAGCATAGAAAGTGAGTAAAAGAGGAGTATTTCCCAATAATCTTTCAGCTTTTTTTCTAAATATTTTCCCTATACAGAGGGACTGGGAAAAGAAGCATCTTCCAAGCTGGGAACTATCGGAACGAGATCAATTTTTACCTCGCGGTCGAGAGCTTGGGCAACACGGCTTAACATTGAAAGTGAATGTCCCTCGTAGTCGGCATCCTCTAAGCGAGAAATGACTGATTGAGTAGTCCCTATCATCCGAGCAAGTGCTGTCTGGCTTAGTCCAGCTTCGGTACGAGCATCGTAAATTAACTGAGCAACATGGACGTTTACCTTTGCTTGCTCGTACATCTCTCGTACTTCGGTATCATCACCGATCATACGGTCTAGAATTTCCATGCCATCAGAAGTAGGTTTTTTAGACATCATTTTTTATCTCTCAATGTAGGTATGTTTTTTAGGGTCACGCTCAAATTTCTCTTTTCTCTTCATGGCTAACTCAATATCCTTCTTCGGAACTGCTGATGTTTTCTTGACCATCGCATGATTGAGGACAACAACATTTTGACCATCAAAGTGATAAAAAATCCTATACTGTACGTTAATATGCTTGGCTCTCAGTTCATAAATACCATCTCGCAAGTAATCAGCTACAGGTCTTCGTAACTCATGCCCATAGGTAGCAAGTCGATCTATACGAGCAGCACAGCTAAGGAAACCTTTCATGTTTTTACGCTTTAGTTCGCTTAACCACTCAATTACAGGAGCATCCCCCTCACTCTCCTGATAAAACAGTATCGACGTTGTTGGCACGATCCACTCCTTGAAACTATTATATCAATATTGCGATAAGTATTACAATACCTTTCTTTGCTGCGTCTTTCAAGGCATGGTAATTACTTCTCATTTTAAAGATCGCGAAAGCATTTTATTATTCAACTGAATTAGTGGTAGAGGTTGACGTAACGTCGTCATAAGACGGTTTTCCTTCGTAAAGAAGGTGTGATACCCATCTAGCTTTAATCAAATGTTTTTACCTTAGAAACATGAGCGTAAATAGCTCTGCCATATGACACCTAACCTTCTATTTCCGCCTACTCATACATAGAAAATGGCAATTTTTTTCTACTCAAAATGCCCTGAGTATTCTTGGCTATCTAACTTTTCCAACAGTAAATTTACTCTAGACGATTTGAGATGGTCTAGTGTCGAACATTTCTACCAAGCTCAAAAATTTCTGGGGACAGAGACTTTTGAGCAAATACGTAGATCGGCTACCCCCCTGAAAGCTAGGAAAGCTGGGCAAAACCGCTCTTTAGTACCACGTCCAGATTGGCATCAAGTCAAAGAAGAAGTGATGAGAAGAGCTATTTACGCGAAGTTTGAGCAGAACAAGCAGCTAAAATTGCGATTGCTAGCTACTGGAGAAGAAGAACTAATCCATCATTCTTCTAGAAATTTATTTTGGGGCTGTAATAAGGAAGGCATCGGCGACAATCGCTTAGGGAAAATAATCATGGAGATTCGACATTCGCTAGCAGTTCACAACGGCAACTAGAGCTAAACCATTCCATCAGCTCAAGCCAGTGCAAAAGTTCTGAGAACGGAATAAGTTTTAGCAATATTAGGTACTTAAGCCCTTATTTTGACCGATAAGTAGCCTTATCGGTCAATTATTTCAACTATGTATATACATAGTATGAATAAGGTGTGCTATTCTGCCCTAAAATGTGCCAGGGTTGACGTTTTTATTGACTTTTATCTCACTAGAAATCTTCCCTTAAATACTTCTCTCTTTCAATGTTCCACGCCTAAGTAGTTATTTTTGTTTGTGTTTACTGTTTGCAAAAACGTTCCACGATCGACTGCGAAATATACTTCTGAAAACTCGTGGAACACTCAACGTTCCACGACATATGAGATACGTGAAAGGATACCAAATATGACGAAAGAATCAGTTGAGGAGAAGCCACACTGGAGGAAAAAAAAACTTTTCTCGTTTACCCAAGAAGACGAGCTTCGGTTTAACCGACTACTCGAACGAGCTGACAGAGTGAGCCCAGGAATTAACCAGAGTCAGCTTTTGCGAGTTGCCTTCACACATCTTGAGAGTGTCTCAACAAAAATATTTCTGGAAGCGGTAGAACAAGCCTCAGTGCCCCGTATGGGATTTGAGTCAAAGAAGAAGAATCAAAAATACGAATTAAGCGATGAGGATCGTAGAGAGATCTTTCAAAGTCTCAAAATAAAGAATGAAATGAGTTAATTGACGCTTTCGGATAGAAAGCACTTCAACCGTGGTTGAGTTATCAAGGAATAGTGAATATGGCTGGAAAACAACGAATCTGCCGAATCTGTCGTAAAAGACCTACCTGGAAACATCATAAGCAAGGAGTGCTCGATGTGTGCAAACGCTGTTACCACGAGCATGTTTGGCAGAAACCTTCTAAGAAGAAGCCTGTGACTGAGTAACGATATTTTTCTTGTATTCTTCTAAATCCCCTGATAACATTTAATTAACTGCAAATTAAATGTTGAGGCTTTATGATCGACCTTACTCACATTCATTCACTTTCGGAATTTCAGAGAAATACCAAACAGTATGTCTCTCAGATGCAGGAAAACGAAAAGCCAATCGTGCTTACCGTCAACGGAGAGGCACAGTTGATCGTACAGGACGCAAAAGCATATCAGAAACTCCTCGATCGACTGGAATACATAGAAACCGTTGCTGCGCTCAAAGAAGGGATAGCAGAAATTGAGGCGGGGAAAGGAGAACCTGCCAATGCTGCGCTCAAGACTATAAAAGAAAAGCATGACATTCAGGGTTAAGCTTTCTCCCTCTGCCATTCGTGATGCGGAAACCGCCTACCTGTGGTTAAAAGAGCAAGATCGGGAATTTGCTGATACCTGGTTTCAAGGCTTCCGCGAAGCTATTATCTCACTGGAACAACTGCCTGCCCGATGTCCTCTCGCTCCAGAAAGTAGGCATTTAGAAAAGGACGTTCGGCAATTACTGTATCGAAAATCAAAGCGCACCGTATACCGAATTCTTTTTGGTATTTCTGACACAGAGGTCAACGTGTATCGAATCAGGCATTCAGCACAACAAACACTCACTGAAGAAGATTTTGACGTATAGAACCTACTCTTCTTTTGAAAGAGTGCGACTTAGCCCTCTCTCCTGCCCCATCGACTGCTCACGCTGTTTCTCCTGGGCTCTCCCCACGCTTCGATCGAACTCCTGCGGGTCTGCAATCGCAGACTTCTCAGTCCAGTTCCCTTTCTCCCGCACTTCAAGGGTCATATCGCCCACTAAAAGCAGCTCTTTTTCATACTTCTTGAGGTCTTTAAGCTCGTGTTCGTACTGAGTATGTCTGGTGGTAAGCCCTGCTCGTCGCTGTAAGGTAAATGAGTCATTGGTATTGTGAAATCTTATTTCCTGTACTCCCCTGCTTTTAAACCCGCCCAGTTCGTATTGTGATTTCTCATTGCGATCGAGCTTTTCATAAAGCTCTCTTTTGACTTTTTTTACCATTTTGAGCACTTCAGTGGCTGATACCTCTACCGTTCTCTCCTTTCGCTTCTCCTTGTACTGGGCAATCTTGGCTCTGCCAAGCTCCCGCCTTACCTGGGCTCGCTCCTTTTGGTGCGAAGCAATCAGTCTAATCTGCATTACTTCCTGGGCAGCCTCAGTCACTATCCCCTTACGGTACATTGCCGTGCGAGATTGTCCTAACTTTGGCTCTGGGGGTCGGTCTATGCCTTGTGCCTTTAAGCTTCGCAGATCGACCCGTTCTCGTTTTCCAGCCCTCTCCAGGGCTTCATTGGTTAAAAGCTGCCAGCTCTGCCTGAGTTCAGCTACTTTTGTTCGCTTACTCCAGTCCCTGTCTTTGGCAGCCCCGCCCTTCTCAGGATGCTTTTTATTTGCTCTACTAAAAAACGTCTCTGGTGGTCGCTCTACTCCATCGAAGGCTCGTTCAGAAAACATCACATGGGCATGAGGGTTTGGTTTTCCGTCGAGTGCTATCGGGTTATGGATAACTGCCGTGTAGGGAAAGTGAGTATGAAATACTTCATCAAGAAAATCCTTTAAAAGCTCAACTCGATCGCTTTTATTGAGCGACCGAGGTAGGGCAATTTCGCATTCAGTATAGGTTCTACCGTTTACACGCTCGTACAAATCCGCAGCGTTCCAGAAAGCGATCGGATTTTTCTGTGCCCATTCTGGATAGTTCTCGTGACGAATGTACTCAAGATCGTGGTGCGTTTTTTCATACCGCCCTTCCCTGACAAGGTAGCTGAAATGTGCTCCTGCACTTTTCCCTTTAGCGCGTGAGCCGTTCTTTAATGAAAAATGTGGTATTGCCATACCAAGTACATCGGCAGTTAAATTGGAAATGATTCTTCTTGGTTTCGAGGATGTGGAGTGTGCTCCGAAGCGATTCGTTTCTTGAGCTTTCTGACCCGTGGGGGAGGAAAAGCCCGCAGGGCGTGCTCAAGAAACGCGGAATCGCGCTTGTGCTCAAAATAGAAATTACTACGTATGTTTGTAAATACAAAAGTTTGTTAGTATGAAAACTAAAATATTTGTAGATATGTATGTTTTTACATTTGTAATTTTTTACATAGTGAGGGGAATTTGAATAAAAAAGTTACTAATAAAAAGCCAAGGGTCTTCGGAGTGCTTAACCAAAAAGGGGGATCTGGGAAAACAACAATTTCTCTGCACCTTGCATCTGCCTTATCCAATAAAGGACATAAGGTCTTATTGATAGACGGAGATCCTCAAGGATCAGCACGAGACTGGTTAAGCGCAAGAGTTGAAGATTGCCCTTTTGGACTCGTAGGTTTAGATCGCCCTATTATTCACAAAGAGCTTCCAAAATTAGCTAGTGAATATGATTATGTTGTCATTGATGGAGCTCCACGAGTTACAGATCTCACTAGATCGGCTATTCTTGCCTCCGATTTAGTGCTGATACCTATTCAACCTTCCCCTTTAGACATCTGGGCATCAAACGAAATTCTTGATTTAGTGAAAGAGGCTTCCATTTATAAGCCTTCTATAGAATCTGCAATTGTTATTAGTCGCAAAATAATCAATACCAATATTGGAGATGAAACGATCAACCTTCTTAAAGAGCATCAGTTACCTATTCTTGATTCGATTATCCATCAGAGAATTGTTTACGCTGAATGCTTGAAAGACGGGCGCACTGCTCTAGAAACTGGATCGAATCAAACAGCCACCAAAGAAATCGAACAATTTGCTGCGGAACTACTAAAGACTTGTATATAGCATTTGTAAGTTTGTATGTATTTACAAACTTACAAACAAAAAAAGTTCTTTATATTTGCCATGTATGAGCGACATCAAGTAAACTTACAAATATACATTTGTAAGTTTGTATGTAAGTAAATTTGTAAGTGGTGACAAACTATGGCTAAAGACTCGAAATTGACCTTAAAACCTTCAGGTAAAAACTTTGAGTCAATGACAGAAGAAGCTAACCAATGGGTAGAAGAAAGAGCGGAAAAGGAAATCCCCAAACCTTCGCCTCTCCAAGGTCAAATTAAAAGAATTACTTTTGAGATAGACGGGGAGAAGCACCAAGCAATTAAGCTTGAAGCCCTAAAAAAAGGCATGACTATCAAACAGTTGATGTTACGTCTGGTTGATGAGTTCTTAGAGGAAACTGAAGGTGTTTAAGCCTATTTCGACAAATCCAACTCGAACCTACCTAGATTAGTATCTTCAAAAGCCTCGTAATAGCCTTCTGAAGGCTATTTTATCTGTTGGCTAGGGGTAGGTTAGGGTTTGGGTAAAAAAGCTGCTTAGGAGGCTTATATTTGGTTTGGCAGAAGTCCCACTATACTCATGAGTATCTATTCCTTTCTCTCCATTCCAATAACACACACCATAATTTTGATATAGAGACTCACGTAGTCATTTTTAGGCTTCATTCCTTGTGTGTGTCTTAAGTGTCTTAAGTGTCTTAAGTGTCAGGGGCTATTTAGTTAATAAAAACAGTAGCTTACCGAGAAAGAATGAAGTGTTTAAGGGAAAGAATGAAGTGTTTAAGGGAAAGAGTGAAGTGTTTAAGGGAAAGAATGAAGTGTTTAAGGGAAAGAATGAAGTGTTTAAGGGGTTTTTTACTTACATCTTTAATCTGGACGTTCCCTTTATGTCCTACAAAACAAAATCATTAGTTAAATCAAGAGCATAGCCTTTTTCAGTTTTAGTAAAATTCGTTGAATCTGAGTATCCAGAAAATACTAAGTTTTATTTGTGAAGTATTTAAGGGAAAGAGTTAAGTCTTTGAGGGTTTTTTACACTTTACACTTCGCTTGTGAGCAGGTAGTTTTTAAAAAAGAATGAAGTGTTTGAGGGCAAACGTTGCGACTTATGGCTCGTATTAAGCTTAATCCTTGAAGGATCTAACTGACTATTTGCGAGAACGATAATCATGAATCTTCAGCCTCATGGATCTATAGAAGGTAAGAATGCGACCTATCCTCTACCGCAGCAAATGGCTTACACCAGGATTAAACGTATTCATTCCCTCGATCAAGCCAAGATAAGAAACTCAACAATGAAAGCTATCGATTACAAGATGCTCGCGACATTGTTGTTTTTATCTTACCGTGATTTGACTGAGCTATCAGGAAAAGGTCTTTGGCATGAAATAGAAGGACAAAAGCTATTATCAATATTTTCTGAACATTCAGGAACAAAAGATATCAACTTGCTCTGGGAAAGCTTTACCCGAATCGCTTCATTTGTTGTGGATTATCAGCGAAGCGAGGGAGATAGGCGATTTCGAGGAGTTACCGCCTTAATACAGATGGAAGAGGAGTTTTTTAAAAACAAAAGTATATTTCGTTTCAGGTTTCCCGATCAGCTTGTCCCTATACTGCTCAATCCTAAATTATTTGCTGTTTTAAAAATTAACCTAATCCTCGAAATGAGGAGTAAGTATTCGATAGCTCTCTATCAGATATTAGTACCCTATGCTGAAATGAAGTATAAGAACAGCACAATGATGACTGTTGTAGATTTTAAGGAGTGGTTGAAAGTTCCTTATAGTGAGAAGAAAAGCAGTGCGTGGAAAAGATTCGGTACTTTGAAGCAAAGCGTTATTGATCCAGCCGTGGACGAGTTAAATCAACTGTGCCACTTAACAGGCTTTACAGTTTCCTATGAGCTTTATCGGCGAGGTAGGGGGGGAGCAGTTAAAGAAATTCGCTTCGACGTTGAAAAAGTTGGGACGACTCCTCAACAAAGGGTACAAGAAGATTTCCAACGGTCTACAGTTGATAGCGAATCAGAACATCAAAAAAATCAACTATCAAACTTATCAGAGGCTGTAGAAATAATCACTTATTTTGAGAAGGTAAGAAATAATACAGCTATAGATCCACAGCATTTGACTTCAGAAGAATTATCGAAAGCAGAAGCTTTCATCCAAGGATTTGACTCACTGGAAATAGCTAAAGAAGTCGTTTCCATAATTTGTCATTTTGATACCAAGCCTGATTTTTTTGGTGGACTCTTTAAGCATAAAGCCCGTGCAGCAGCGATACTAAATCAGAAGAAAGAAAAAGAAATAATAGATGGTAAACATAATCAAATAAAAGTTGATTCTCAAAACAAGTTAAAAATACGAAAAGAAGCATATCAAAATGAGTGTGAAGAATATTTTGCGATACTTCCAAAAGAAGAAACAGAAGCCATAGAGGAATCAATAGTGAGAAATATTCCCGTAATAATGCGAGTGTATTTCAATGAAAAACGGGATACGATAGCAGGAGAAAGTATTAGAAGAGATGCGCTCTTTCGTTGGTGGTTAGAGAAAGAAAAAAATCTCGATGAAACTCAAATACAACAAATCCTATCGTAAGACTTAGGAGGTCATTTGCGCTTTGATAAAAGTTCTTCCCCTTTTTTTCTGAACATATTAAACGTTTGTTTGTCTTCTAAGAGCTCCTTCATCTGAACCATTGCCCCTAAGAGCGCAGCCTTGTCCACATTACTGATGCCAGCAATTTCAGTAAGACCACCAATTTCTATAAGTTTTTTGGTTCGCGCTTTTCGCTTTTGTTCTTTCAGCCTCGATTTCTCGCGTGCGAGTTGTAAATCCAGTTTACGGATTTTCTCTTCTATACTCCGAACTTTGGTCTCAGTTTTTTGAATTTTCTCGCTCATGGTAACTTCTCAAACCAAAAACACTGGGTTCATGGTCAAAACATGGATTAAGTCCCTTCCTTTCACGTCTTACAAGGTGTTTTCAATCGTTCTATGCACGGAACGAGCAGATTTGACCAATAACAGTAACTAATAAGCAGTACACGAGGAAAGGCAATTGTTTCCTCCAGTCCAGAAATTCCAGAACCCTGCTTCTTGCTAATTTCTTTGTGATAGAGAAGATATGTATTACAGCCTTAAAAGAACAGGACACCTTGCGGTCACAGCTCTTGGAGTCACCTTTCTCATATTCATCTCGTATCACCAGATGATTACACCGCTCGGAGTGCATACTTCCCTTTTTTTTCGCATGGGTGGGACAACTGCCCTTTGCTTTGCCCTACTGCTCTATGTCCGTAACCAGAAACAGCAGGAACGAGTCACCAAAGGCACTCGAATGCTCACACCAAAAGAGTTTAATCGTGCCGTCAACGGTGATGGGGTCTTTATTCCCTGTGTCGAAGAAAAGCCCTGGTATCTGCGGGTAATGCCTGGTGGAGCAACTACCGTACCGCTTCGCATCCGTAAAAGTGATGAACCAGTACATATGTTGATAGCTGGAGATTCTGGAACAGGAAAATCAGCCCTGCAACATACCCTACTGCTTCAAATTGCTGAAAGACCCACCGATCGCCTCGTCGTCTATGACCCTTCTATGGAATTTTGGCAACATCATGGCAAGCAGCAGGAGGGAGATCTTCTGCTGCACCCATTGGAAGACAACTGCCCCTACTGGGATATTGCTGCCGAGATCAGAAACCCGCTTGATGCAGCGTCCCTGGCAAAAAGTTTTATTCCCGATCCCGTTGAGGGCAGAACGGAATTCTGGCAGGATGCCCCACGGCGAATTCTGGCACGACTGTTCCTGGAACTTAAAAAACAGGGGAAGGGCACAGAGACTCTGGTGCGATGGATGGCAGATCAGGAAATGATTTTTGATATTATCGCTGACTCTGAGCTTGAGGTCATGATTGATAAAAATGCTCACGGGCAGCGTTCGGGGGTACTTGCCTCACTGGTGATGATTTCTGATGCCTTGAAACTACTTCCTGCTGCTGATGGTCGTCCGAAGTTTTCTTTTACCGAGTGGAGCAGGAATGGCTCATCATCGCTCTTTCTGGGGACAAAGGGAGTAGGGGAACGAGAAGGGTTACGTCCAATTCTTTCCGCATGGCTGGATACAGGATTTTTCAGATTGATGGAACAAAAGGGGGGGACACCGACCTGGTGCTTTGTCGATGAGCTTCCGTCACTCCAGAAGTTACCGTCGCTGAAAACCGCACTTCACGAAGGACGGAAATATAATATGCGCTTTGTGCTTGGTTTCCAGGGCAGGGCTCAAATCGAGCAACTCTACGGTAGAGACGCTGAAACCTTGATGTCAGCACCTTCAACCCGTATTTTCCTCAGAAGTAACGAGTATGCTGCTGCTGACTGGGCAGCAAAAAATATTGGTATGCCAGAAAGGGAACGGGAGGTGGAATCGTTTACCTCTCCTTTAAGCTTTACTGGCAATGGAAAGGAATCGGTGAGTGTGAGAACCGATAAGCGGACTGACTATTTGGTGTATCCCAATGAAATTCAAAACCTGCCCAAATTATCGGGCTATCTGCGTTATGACAGGTATGCCGTACCGATACGGTTTTTGTATCCGACACTGAGACAATGAACAAGCAACAGCAAAGTATTAGCGCAATTAGAGCCCTTGGCGACTATCGCCAGACAGGTGCAAATCTGTTTCTCTGGTGTGCTGTAATCTTCGTTGGGCTTATCCTCTATATGCTCTATGCGATTTACTGGCTGAATCGAGATATTAATACCGTTCTTAAAGGCATTACCCTCTGTACGCTGGTAGGAGCGATCGCTTCTGGGAAAAAAGAAGCACAATCGGCGAAAAACGCCCATCAGGGGGCAACGGCAGAAGAAGATATATTTACTCTGGTTGAATCAGAACTTGTGCCATTAGGTTGGCAGTTTCGATACAACGAGAAGCTTGCTGCCAACTGGGATATCGACATTGTAGCCCTTTCGCCTGCGGGAAAGACCTACATTATCGATGTCAAATCCCACAAAGGGACAAAGCTGGTGACTAGCGATGGGGTATATAGAAGATATGGAGATACCATATATCAGTTTGAAAAAGATTTTCTAAAAGGAATACTGGCGCAGGCGGTCAACCTTAAACAGCGAGATAATTTACGCTGGGTTAATCCATTGCTCTGCTTTACCGAAGGCTGGGTTGAATACGAAACAGGTGAAAGAAATCCTCGCGGTGTAGTAGTGGTGTCGGTCAGACAGTTGGTAGCATCGCTTCTGAAATTAGAAGGATAAGGAAAGGGAACAGAAAGTAATTCCCTTTCAAAAAAAACCTTATGCTGCAAGATCGCAGACCTGCTTAATCACTGCTGCGGTTACTTGGGGCTCAGTTTCAAGCCGTTTGGCAATCTGAGCGACCAACCAGGCTTTCGGCTGATCTTTCCCGTTTACCTTTTGTCGTAACCCTAAGCGAGACGCTATCTTACGGGCTTTCCTCAAGGTAATATTTTCTACCTGAACCCCGTCTAACAATTCCTCGACTATAGGCTTTTGCTGAACCTCTGTAACTGTCACTGTCTCTGTAACCTCTTCTGTGTTGTCCCATAGTAAATCTTTTAGCTGAGACTCAATGGGTTCTACGGTAGTGATTCGACCATCTTGATGACGCACTACAATCTCACCAGATCGATTCATCTCCCAGGCAGATTCAGCATCAGAATCATGAGCTTCAGCAGGCACAAAGAACAGCCAGCCGAAGAATCCGTAAAACAATACAAACAATAAAAAACCAAACATCATATCTTCCATGATCTAAAAAAACCTCGTAGTACTTTTTGTCTAGGTGTGTCAAAAAAAGCGGTGCACCCAAGGCAACGGGTATAAACGACCCTGCGGAATTTTAATCCGCAAAGGAACGCGCACCAAGAGAGGGTTACTAATGTAGCGATATTCCCTTTGTCTCATTCATTCACTCTGTAGGGCGATTGGTGAATATATGAATTGTCTTTTCTTCTTCGGCACGCTCGTTAAAAGAAGAAAACTCAATGGTGAAAATTTCTCCTCCCAAGAGCCAGTCAGCAGCCATCGCCGTGTAATCAACATAGGCAGCAATGACCACAGGAATTTCTTGTCCCTGAAGTTGTGAGTTCACCACTTCTTGTGCGTACTCATCGAGACTCGAAAAACAACCCAAATATTTATCTTGTAAATGCCTTACTGCCTCGTCTACATCTCCGCAAAAGTAGTCGATAAGCTTTGCTGCCATTTCTCCATACTCACCGATAAGCTCTACCGCCTTTACTAAATCCGCTAACGCAGGGTGTTCTCCAAGAGAATGACCGACACCATAAAAGCCTTGGTAATCGTGGATTGCCCAATCGCTTTGCGGGGTAGAGTAGGGACAGCGAGTAAGCAGTGCTGAAATACTAGATCGTAGTGCTGATTCATATCTTTCCACAGTAATCCATGCACCAGTATCATGCCCTGCACTATATGCAGCCAAGGGTGCTACATAAATCTGACACGTATCAGTTTGACGTTCCATACTTTGATATAACCTTTAAACAACAGTTAGAAATGTTATGGGGTTATTCTTGGTGGAAGATACGTCACACGCAGCAGAGAGTATTACTATCAATTAGGAAGAAGCAGGAATCACAAGTCCCTTAATACTTAATTGACAAAACGTGACGGGAGTAAACTGGGCTTTCCATGCCGATAATGTCTGACGAAATCTTCGCCAGTCAAAGCGGTCTAACCATTCTTTAAAACAGGTTGAGACGGCGCGAGTTGCAAAAGGAGTGTGGTAGGTATTCGGGTCAAATAATTCCAATTGTACACCCTCATATTTTGAGAGAAAGCTAACAAGAATAGAGGCTAACGATCGTAACGTTTCAACAAATCTGGTTTCATAGTTCGACTCAAGTTCCAATGCCAGACAATGGATTCTTCTCACCGCACTTGAAAGTAAATTGAAGGCTGCTTCATCACTGTAGCGGTGATTCATCAGCAGGGATAAGGGAGAGATAATTGCTTTGATTGGACGTACCGCAATCATGGAGACGAGTGTTTTCTGCTTTCTGCGATATTCTTTTCGTACCTCTTCGGCGATTTCTTTGACTGTGGAAACTACTGATTTGAAATCCGACCAGCGATCTATTTTGATGGTGTAGTATAAAGACATAATTGAAGAAGGGGGATGTAGAGAACTTCTTTTGATATCTCTTATTATAGCATGATAGCTCACATAAATAAGCAAAAACATTGCATGACTTATTAAAATATATTGCGCTATAAATTATTTTCAACTAACTGATAGTTTCTGGAAATACGACGCTTTTCTACTTCTTTAAAAAGCAGTGCTGCCGATTCATAACTTTCACAAACCTCCTCTGTTTGCCGTCCTCGCTTAGAGCGAATATCCCCCCACGATCGCACGACTATCCATTCGCCAAACAAGTTTTGACGGAGCTCAATGGTGTAGTATCTGGTCTTTCTGCGCCAGAATGAAGTGTTCCAAAGATCTGATTTATATATGTTCATAAGTATCACTATGAATGACCTTGAGGCATTCTCATAGAGAGAAAATGGTTTACAAGCCTGTTGGCGAAGCGGATGGTGCGTGCGCCTGGGATTTTGATTTTAGTAGTCTATTTTTGAGCCCGCGCACGTGCCACAACAGGCATCTCGTTTGGAAGCACGAGGGGGGGATAAATAAATAAAGAAAGACTGAAGAAAAGGAATAAACCTCCCCATCAGCCCTTAACGAGTATTTGCTAGAAGCTCACATTACTCACTGCATGAGAAAAACCGTGTTGCCAGATTGCTTCAACGTACTGCCATTCCTCCACAGAACGCTCAGGCGCGGAAATACGAGAAATACGTACCATTTCCCGTGCCTCAAGCTCTGTAAGCCCTAGATGCTGTTGCCATTGCTTCTCATTCCATATAGGACGATGTATTTCCGCTTCAGACAGCACTTTTTCTACCGCAGCTTCCCGTTGAAACTGGTGCATCAACTGGACATTCTCCGATGATAACCAATAGCCATCACTGAGAGAGGATTGATACCACTGAAGAATTTCATGGCGAAACAGCCGATTGCATTCTAAGTATTCCTTCTCATAAGAAGTGAACAGGCGAGGATTGTCTGTGACAGCATCCCAGATAAATCGCTCAATCCTCTTGCCATCAGCATACAAATCAAATCGTTCGATAGCAGCAAGCACTTTATAACGATATTTAAGCTGGGCATTATGCCATCCCTTAACCAGCTCAGTTCCCGATTCATCCTCGCAGATTAAATCGATGAGAAATGCTGGTACGTTGTACGTAGTTAAATAGTCCGTAACCTCTTGACGGTTGATGTTCGTCATAACCTAAACCTAAATTTTCAGTCTCTGAGGACTGTTATGGACAGCTTTTGAGAAGTCAGTTCATAAGGGAAGCTACGGCAACAGGTGGACTAAATTTAAATTGAATGCTTATAAAAGAAATGAGACAATAGAACTATCAACTGGAGATGTAAGGGAAACAGCACTATGAAGCAAAATCGATCAGATGCCAGCCCTCTACACAGGGATAGGGAAGAGCTTAAAGAAATAGCCAATGCACTAGCAAAGCTCGTGAATCGCTCTCCAGAGGAAATTACCCCATACCTTAATTCATTAATAAATCGTTTAAGTCAGACGAAAGATAATGATTTGGCTGACGCTTCGTTCTACGAAACATCAACTCATGAAGAATGGTCGGCAGAATTTCATAGTTGGGTGGATAGTCATAAAGGAAAAGATATTCCTGTCCTGAGTGACGAAGCTATGAGTCGCGAAAGTATGTATCCAGATCGCTGGTAATGGCATATCTTTTAGACACAAACATACTTCTAAGAATTATTAGCCCTAACGATCCGATGCACCAGGAAGCGGTTACAGCAATTGATGCGTTGAACGCCCGCCGTGCCCCAATAATTATTGCGCCACAGAATTTGATTGAGCTATGGAATGTCTGTACTCGACCAGTAGATAGAAACGGCTTCGGTTTTACCCCTGAAATAACCAAAGCTGAAGTTGACCGATTGAAGCGATTATTTATCTTACTAACCGATACTGAAAGCATATTCCCAGAATGGGAACGGTTAGTATCGACCTACGAAGTGAAAGGAACAAAAGTTCACGATACTCGCTTGGTAGCATTTATGATAGTTCACCAACTGAGTCATATCCTCACGTTTAACGTCAAAGATTTTCGACGGTTTAACGAAGAAATTACTCCAGTACATCCTACACAGGCGATCGAGTCTTAGCAATTAAGTGAACAAAGTAAGAAAAACGCTCTAAAAAGGAGCGTATGGTCTACAATACTGCACCAGTTGACGTTACTTCAGTCGTAGCCGTGTTTCGGGTTGGTACTCTCGATCTACCGAACAGCCTGGACTGGTTTTAATCACCCAGTAGTCTGTAGTCTCAAAGTACTCTACCAGCCTTCCCGTTACTTTCGTGCCGAGAATCTGAACGAAATCACCTGCCTTAAACTGAGACGAGAACGTTTTTACACTATTCTCTAGATCGTCGCTTTGACTATACGTAGACGTGTCTGCACCTTTTTGAGCGTAAGAAGAACCTTGTATCGGTAAAGTCCAAATTAATGAAGGCGCAATACAAAAGACAGCATAATCTTCATAATCTGCTTCTTTGACCATTGTGTGTAACCTCGTAATGTATTACACCGTAGGTCACTAAAACTATGGAATCTGCTTCATCTTTTTCGGTTAAGCCCAGATATTGTTCTGGTCAAAAGGACAATCCTTACCGACTAATTTTTAGTAACTACGCAAGAAATTGAGAGTATTCCCCCCTTAATTCATATAGGATAAAAGGTTAAGTAGACTGGCAGTAACGGTGCATGAAGGTAGACAGGCATGGTAAGGCAAAAATACTCACCACAGAAGAAATTAACCTCGTATTTTATGAGGGGCTTAGAGACGACCGCGATCGCGCCATGTTCGCTTTGTGTCTCTACACCGCTTGCCGAATTAACGAATGTGTGACCCTTAGAACCACCGATGTCTACTACCGTCAGGGGATTGTCCGACCCGAAATTATCTTCAGAAAAGGCAATACCAAAGGCAAATTAGCGACTCGCTGCATTCCCGTGATCGAAGATTTACGGAGTATGCTGCTTAGATACTACCCGTCTCCTCGCACCTGGCATTATTTTCCAGGACTGGGCAATCAGGGACACCTCCATCCAGGTTCAGCCAGCAGAGTTCTACAAAAAGCCTGTCATAAAGTGGGAGTCCAAGGAGTCAGTACCCATAGTTTTAGGAGAACAGCACTTACCTTGATGAGTAATGAGGGAATTCCGCTACGGATTATTCAGGAAATAAGCGGTCACAAATCTTTACAAGAGCTTCAGAAATACTTGGAGGTGACACCCGAACAGGTCAAAGGTGCAGTTTCAAGCCTTTCCCTACTCTCTCCTGTGAAAAAATCGAGCTATGTTCACACTCCTATCCCACCTCAATCTCAACCCCAGAATAATAATTCTTTTTAAGCTTGGCTTAATCTGCTCGATTTTGTGTAGCCCAATAGTGGATAATTCGGATGAAGCGATTTTACTTGGAGAGTTATGAAGAAGCGATCGCCTCTTAATTAAGAGAAACGACCGCTCTAAAACATTCAACGCAAAATCGCGACTACTGGAAGGTGGAAGCTCCAGAAATCGCGAAATTTACGTTTTCATTTGTTTTAGAAACGCGCAGAATTAGCATCATTTTTCACCGTTGCCTAATTTCTGCTCCTGCGTAAGAGTTGCCATTTTAGACCCCGAATTCTTGTTAGTACCACCTAGCAAGTTCGGTTAGAAGGTCTAATCTGACTCCTTACTTCGTTCACTTATCAATGAACAGTGCCGTAAAACATAACTAGCCGACAAAAATATCGACCAACAATGTGCTGGCTTGATTTAATTATAGTTCAGGTTAGCACGGTTAATGGTCTTTACGATTGAATCGCTTCAAATCGTAAAACTTATTCATGAACCATAATCGTGTCATTTTCACCTCGTTTCCCCGAAAATCAAGATAATCGCCAACCTTCTCCAGAAGAATACACCATACGAGCGCAGTTCTACGACTGGTTCGATCATGCGTGGGATTTCATTGTGAAAGAATCCCCTGATGCTGAGTGGAAAACTATAAAGAAATATTTCTTAACCAAAGAAAAGCTTTGGTACAAGTATACTGACCTGTTGTCGATTATCGGTGTCCGTTTTGGTCAGTACACCAAACACGCCGTAGTAGATCTAGACAGGTGGAGTTCGATTCATCCCTATACCAGTGAGGAAGCGTACCGTAGGGTCAAGTGGGCATTAGAGGATATCGGGCTGATAGAGGATGTCACTGTGCGATCGAGTGAAAGCGAAGGGCTGCATCTGTGCTACTTCTTTAAGAAGAAAGTTCCAACGTTTAAGCTTGCCTGTGCCTTGAGATGGGCATTAGAAGAGGCAGGGTTTGAGATTAAGCCAGGGCAGATTGAACTTTTCCCCAACACCAAACAATTTAAGAAACACCAGAAGGGGAAGAAGCGCGAGTTCAGTTATTACAATGGACACAGGTTGCCGTTACAAAAAGGCTCGTACCTTCTCGATAAAGATTTTGTTCCCTATAGCAATAAGGTTGAGCATTTTCTTCATGCAGCAGAAACGTCGGCTCAAAATAACGATGTCGAGCTTTTAACCAGCACTTTTGAAGATGCTGAAAAATGGTTTAAGCAGAAATACAGAACCTACTCCAAAAAAGGTCAGGGGTCTGATTACCAGGACTGGCTCAATAACAGCGTCAGGTATATCTCCGAAGGATGGTCAGATAACCACCAGACTAACGATCTGCTGCTGACCATTGCCAATGTGGGGGTAAAAGCGCACGGTCTGGAAGGTGAAGAGCTAGCCCAGTTTATTCAGGATACCGCCACTGCTGCGCCTGGTTACTATCCCCACTGTCGGCACAGGCATGAAATCAGAAAACGTTGCCAGGATGTGGCACGATCTGCTGAAAAATACTGGAGTGCCTACCCCTCACGCCCCAGAAGAAGCTTTACCTATGCAGAAATGGTCGAGCGGTTAGAAAGGCGATCGCGCAAGCCCAACTTAAATCAGCTAAAAAGCGAGCACACATCCAACAGGATTGCCGACACAGTAGTACATCTGTCCCAGACCTTACAAGCACTTCCTAAGAATATCAAAAAGCTGATGGAGCTGATACGGGAGACTTCCAAACAGTTATTTGGCATTGGAGTGAGCGACAAGACCCTTCGTAAGAAAGATAACCTAACTCTTTGGCATCCTAAATATAAGCTGGGCATAGCAGAGACAATTGATACTGAAATAGAAGGGGAGACGAAAAACAACGACTCAGAAGGCAACGTGGATATCGAGGAAGTGACACCCGAACCAGAGTCATGTGCGGAAATAGTTGGTGCTGAAGAACCAATTGAACCTCCTGTAGTAACAAAAACACCTGATGAACCACAGCAAGGATCGGAGCAGGATGTACCACAAAAAACACTACAGCCAAAGTCCTCGTGTGATAACACCCAAAGCAATGGGGCTACACCTTCTGCTGTAGTACGGGCAGAGCAGCCTAATTCGGAATCGCCAGAAATCAATACTGGCAAGTGCTTGAGCAATCGGGGCTACACCTTGCCCTTTATGAAGGGTTATATGCGCGTGCGCGTAGCGGATTTCATGTTTCAGGTGTTGCAACGAGCCTACTGTGATGCCTTGATGAATACGCCTGGATTAGTGCTTTTGTATCTTGGGTTTAACGGTAGAGGAGCAAACGGATTAGTGGAAATTGAAGGTAAAACGCAATCTGCATTTGAAAAGATTTTACCAGATTCTGAAGTAGAAATTTATCAAGAATATCCGCATTCAAGCTATTTTAGAGAAAATCCCAAGCAAATGCTGGTGTACATAAAACCAATTCAAAATGCTCAAAATTGGTGTAATGGAATCGCAGTGTTAATCGAGCATTTACTTCCAGTTCGGATAAAGCAAGAAATCACTACAACGGATATTAACGCAGAAAATGCCGAAAATATTAGCAAAGGAAATGAAATAAATGATAAGCCAAGCTTATACCCTGAAATTCCGACGGACGACCGAAAATCGCCATAAAGAACACTTATCATCCGTGTGTTTTTTATAGCTGTGTTGTCACGAGCGACCTTGCTTATAGAATAGAGCTGTATGTCCCTAATGAAGGAGGTATCATGGATCGACCAGAAGAGGTATTTAATCTACACAAAGACGATGATAGCGAGTATATGAAAGCAGATCGGGAATTTTTCAGGCAGAACCCCGATAAAGAGTTTTATGTCAGAAAACGATTTGCTGGCGAAATGATAGAAGGCAATCCTCCCAATGTCGTGGTTCAACAAGTTGCTGAGGGCTTCAGGATGAGATTTCCCTGTTCTAAAGACTCCATAACCGATCGAGATATTGCCGAGATAACTAAAGAACTACAGGATCGTAGAAAACTCGCTACATTTGAACGCATGATAACGCGCAAAGGGAAATTAAAGAAATCAAAGAAAATCAATAAAGGCTTTGGAAAAATATAGTCATCCGAACGAGGCATATGATAGTTATTCATGGATAAAAGTATTTTTTGCCAGTGAATAGGCATTAGATTTTAGATAATTTTCATTTTTTTTGTTTAGAAAAAAGTTCATGAAAAGTTTGAAACTTGTAGACTTCCATTGCCATTTAGATCTATTTCCTAACTATTTAGAAGTAGTTCGAGAATGCGAAACGCTGGAAATAAAAACCCTTACAGTTACCAATGTGCCAAGTGTTTGGCGACAAAATCAACTCTTGGTTCAAAGCTGCAAACATATTAGAGTCGCTTTGGGACTACATCCTCAGCTTGCCCATTCCCACGCCAAAGAAATCCATCTTTTTGAGAAATACCTACCAGAAGCTCGATATGTTGGAGAAGTAGGTTTAGACGGGTCTTCTGGATATAAAGAAACCTTAGAAATACAGCGACAAGTCTTCAAGAGAGTCCTGAAACTTTGTGCCTCTGCCAGAGGAAAAATTTTAACTATTCATAGTCGTCAAGCTGCTCGTGAAGTAATAGAAAACTTGGAGCAATATCTTCCTACCGAACGCGGAAAAGTCGTCTTACATTGGTTTACGGGGACTGAGGCTCAAGCTAAAAGGGCTGTAGAGGCAGGATGTTATTTCTCAATTAACATCAAAATGCTTGAATATCATGGTAAAAGAGCATTAGTAAAATCATTGCCTCCAGATAGAATTCTGACCGAATCTGACGCGCCATTTGTAAAATATAAAGGTTCGTTAATTCGTCCCCAAGATCTTAATATAACTGTCAAGAATTTAGCTAAACTATGGTCGATAAGCGAAGAGAAAACTTCAACAATAATTGAGAATAATTTGAAATCACTCTTATCAGGATAAAAAGCTTTCTACTTCTTTCATACCTCTCATATATACGTCTATATAGTCTTCAATATCATCTGAAGAAATAGTGCCTGTTGCTAAAACATCAAATAAAGCCTGACGATAATTGTAAAATCTACCCCGCTCAATAGCCATTTCAAATGCTCTTAAATCTCTTCCCGTTTCTGTAGTGGGGTCGGGAGGATCTTGTAAAATATCAATGGCGTAAGTGCTTGGCTTATCGAGCTGCGCTGAAGCCAAAGAAGCTCGCCTAATTATACAGGGAACACAGTAACCACAATGGAGATTAGGTTTTTTTCCTTGGTAACGTCCCGCCTCTGGATGAGAACAAGACATACTGAGGTCTACTGTTTTTTTCAAAGCATCTTGATTTTTTGTTTGGGCAATCATTTCGCCCTTGGTTTGAAATCTATAGGGAAGAATTATTAAATTATTTATTTTCAGCAAAGATAAAAAATCACTAAATAGAGAGACAAAATAAGGGTGAGTAGTGCGAGTGCTGAGACTTCCTATTCTAGGATTTGTTAAAGGAACATTTAACGAAATTAGACCATTTTCAGCGACAGATATAGGAGTTTTTCCAGTAAACAAGCTAGCTACTACCACAGCCAAAGAGAAAAATAAAAAAGAGCGTGAGCGCATAGACGGCTCACCTTGTCCCTCACTGTTTGACTTAGGAGGTTGTAGATAAAAAAGGTAAGATTCTATAAGATCTGGGTATAGCTTTTCTAGCTCACCAAGAACTGTTTCTTGTACTTTGTTAGTAACTCCAGCACCGTAATGTCCAACAAGAGCGATACGTTTACCCTCTTCCAAAAGGTCAATCGCACCAACAAGTGAATCAAGACCACCAGAAAAAAGACTAACTTTACTAACTTTCTCTACTTTATTATTAATAGTTAATTTTGGTTTGAAATTATTTTTACGAAAACTAATTTCCCAACGATCGCCTGTTAAGAAGCCCAGCATTTCTATGATAGATGAAGTAGTCTTTTGCCACGTAGTTAGGTTGATAACTGGAACATGAAGAACTATCGTTCTTGTCCAGCGATCTTCGCTAAACCTTCGAGGGATTTTTAAGTCGGCTGTGTAAACAGATATTGCCAAATTTAACAAATCTAAAACCCTTGAAGAAGGAAGCTTAATTGCCTTAGTTAATATGACTTTATAAATATTATTTCTAACAGCTAAGGACTTATATTCTGGATCTAAAGATACATAGACTCTTGGTTCTTCTGAAGAAATATCAGGGTTATAATCATCTAAGATATTAGTTTTCACGATGAAATGCCACTTACTCATCTTCCCCCTCAATTAATTCGTATGCTTCCTTAAATTTTTGGTCTATAAATTGCTCTCCCAAATCACTGTGCCAATTAAAATTTAAAATATCAATTTCTTGTAAATCTATTTTGACGCTATCGTAAACATAGGTCTTCATTTCTTGCTCAAGGGAAACTGCCTCATTTGGGGAAATTGACTTTCTTTCTATTGCAATTCCAAGCTCCGTAAGCCATCGATTGTAAATATAAGAACTTATTGCGTTTTCAAAAGCTTCTTTAATGTCAGGAACGCTCATACGATCCAAGTTAGTAATGTCACCATCATTTAAATCGTATTTCTCGTAAAGATGCTCTAATGTGTCACAGACTGACTCTCTAACAATGGAATCTTCTCTTGTAGCAGTATTGGGCGCAATGAAGTCTAAAATCGCTGCCATTACTCGCTCTACATCTTGTCCAACCACATGAGATAAACCAATATCTCTGAGAGTTTGATTTATTCCCCTAGAACCAATACTAGATAAAAAACCACCTATTTTGGCACTAGAAGCTCTTGCGGAAGCGGAACTAGAGGCAGCAGCCCTCGAACCGCCACGAGCGCGAGTGTATGAACGCCCAGCTTTGTGGAAATATTCTCCTTTGTTTACACTTCCAGATGCTAGTTTCCCCAAACTTGTGTTCGCAGCTTTCCAAGGCATTGACTGCGATTGATTTGATGATGGCGCGGTTACTACATCAACTTTGTCTGCTGGCTCATTTGATGGTTCATTCTCGTTGCTAATGTCAGACAAAGACCACCCTGGCAAAAGAGGGTTCTTATCTTTCATTCCACTAAAAGATTTTGATGTTCCCACTGTTTACGTACTCTGTTTATTAAGTTTGTTGAGCTGTGTTGAAGATGCTCTTGATATTCGAGATTGTGGATTATGTTTTGACCATTTCTCCAAAGTAGTAACAACTAAATATTTGTGAGTAGTTTCTTTAGCCAGGGCAGCGAATTTTGGCAAAATTGAAATAGGTATTTTATCAATAGGAATGGTATCTAAAAAAGCAATATACTGACTAAAAAGTTCTACACGATTTTGGGTAAAGGTTAGTATTTTTCTGAATGCAGAGAACTCCGAACCCAAATTATTTTCTTGTTTTGCTCTTTCGCTCAATGTTTCAAAAATAGTAGCAGCTTCCGCATTATTTAAGTTTTTTGAATTCTTAAAACCTAATTTTTGTGTTGCTTCGCTCTCATGAAGAATTTGAGTTAAAATTTCCTGAGCTTTAGGTGTCATTCTTTGAACTGCCATACCCAGAGAATCAAGACTTTCACGAGAAAAGAAGTAATACAAGCGTAAATCAATTTTTGCTAGATAGGGCTCGTTTCTAAGCCAGTCTTCAGTCCATTGGTCAACCTTCCATGTCTCCATAAGTTCTTTTGTTTGAGGCTTAATCTCGTGTTTTGGTTTTTCGCTTTCCTGTTGGGAGTTATCTAAATCGGGTTGTAGGTTTAATTGTTCTTCTAAGAGAAGCAGTTCTTGTGGATGACCACCCTGAGAAGCTTGCAATTCTGCTAATTTTTTAAAAAATTCAGGTTTAAAATACTCCAGAAGCATTAATTTGGCTAAAATTCTTTGCTCTAAATTAACTTTTCGCGATTTTGCCATTTCTAGTCTCATCATCAGAGTGCTAAGAAATCGCTTACATTGTCTGGGATTGCCAGCCAGACCAGTTGCTAGAACTGGAGAAATGCGCTGCGCTACCCACAAACTATCCTCCAGTTCGGGGTTTAAATTTTTGTACACCTCTTTGGCAATACCAAGATTAAAGCGAACCTCTAAAAAAGAATCCAAGCTATCTTCAATAGCGCGGTCGCGGGCTTGTGTAAACTCATTTGACTCTCTACCATGCGTCTTTTCAACGAACAGCAGATTAATATAGGTTTCGATTTCAGCACGTCCAAGACTAGGGATTCTAACTGGGAATTGAATTAATTTTTCAAGATAATCTCGTCCTACTTCTACTCGCTCTCCTGGTAGTTCGGGGAAACGCTTGCGAACGGCATATTTAACTAAACGTTCATCAGCACCAAGAACGAAAGCGGTAGATGGAACAAACAAAAAAAGCTTGATTGCCTCAAGAGTTTCAATAATAGTGTCTGGCATACAGCGATCTAGATCGTCGATAATTACCACGAGAGTCTTTAATTTCGTTTCTTTGAGCAATTTGCCAAAATCGTGGCGAAATTCACGAATGCCTCGCCGAAAAACCTGTCCTGAATCCTCTTTGATAAATTTATCTAGATCCTCAAGTTGTTTGGTATCTCCTTTACCTATATCTTTAATTTCTTCTTTAGCTTTATCAATCATCTGTGGCAGTACAGTTGATGCTTCCGTACCCGCAGCTAACCCTAAAGCGGGGAATCCACCAACGGCAAAAGCTAGACTACCTTTTGCTCCTAACTTAAGAGTAGATCCTAATGCCTGCATCCAGTTAATACGTCCAATCAACTTGGATACATATTGTTTTGCTTTTACCGATAACTCTCGTTTAGACACAATCTCATCTAGGATTGTCCCCATAAGCGCGGTTTTTGCGTCTTCATACCCTTCAAAAAGCCACCCATCAAAAGATAAAACTAAGACTTCAGAATCATCTTCAAACTCGGCTTCAACCATTTTCAGGAGAGTGGATTTGCCAATACCCCAATCCCCATATACTCCTATTGTTGCTGGTAGAAGAGTTTCATTTTTAATGATTGAAGTTATGATGCTCTGATAGTGCTGGAAGCCCAATAGATCTATTTCGGATTCGTTATCTGACCACATTTAATGTCTCTTGAAGAGTTGTTTATCCAAAGTAACCGCTTTAAAATTTAACGAATTTACTGCTAATTTAGATCGGTGATTATACTAATAAAATATGTTCATGCTGCTCCTGTAAACGGATTATCAGCGTTTTTGTTGAATGCTCGCACTAAAGCCACAATTTCATCAGCGTCATCATCGTTAAACACCCCATCCAATCCACTACTGTGAGCATCAGTAAAAGGTGACTCGTAGAGCAACCCTGGATTCATCACCCCATTCTGGGTCAGGTAATCAATAACATTCTCCACAAAGCGAATTTGATTGGCACTAAAATTACCAGCTTCCAGATATTTGGCGAAAGCAGCCTTGGCAGCATTGCGATCTAGTCCTACTATCTGGCGGATAAACAACTTCAAGCTCATTTCTTTGCCGTACACCTGCTCAAAGCGATCGCGACTTTCTACCTCTTCAGCCGAAAATAACATTTCTTCTAGTTCTGCTAAATCCCTGTCGGTCAGGGCTACGTTGCGCTTTAGTTTGTAAATAGCGATGTGATCTTCGTGTTCTCGGATAAAGCTTTCTACTTTTTTGCGGTACTGGTAGGGGCTAAAGCCTGTTTGCTGTACGGGAACATCAACTAATTCTATATCCCCCAACTCATCTTTAAAATCGGTGTAGACGATGGTTTGTTGGCTGCGGTCGATAAACTTCACCAGATCACGAATTTTTAGTCTAACCGACTCAACCATTGTCGGAGTTACATCCGACCACCAGCTTTCATCCTGAACGGCTTCGATCAGGGGAAGCTGCGCTTTGACCATCGGGATGGTTTGCTTTTCCTCTAGTCGGTCGAGTAAATCTCTCAGGTTATCCCGCAGACTTATAAAGTCTTTTGTCCCCTTGAGGATTGATAGCTGGAGTTTGAGGCAGAGTAGATCGAAACGTTTGGCTAATTCATCCTCTTTGGGTAGTCCGTTAGGTAAGTGTGCCAGAGAATCGGCGATCGCTTCAGTGTCGGATTCGCTCAATTCATTCCAGCGATCGCGCTTTGAGAACTCCTCAACCTGTTTTAGATGTCTGCGTACCAGAAAGTTCTTTTGCTCCATTGTGGCTACGTGCTGGTGCAGGTTGTCGAGTAAGGAGGTTCGTAGCTGCTGGTTTTCTACCTTAGAATCTTGCTTGTCTAAAGTGGAATCTCGATTTGCGATGACTTTACTCAAATTGAGACGGGCTTTTACCAGTTTGGCACTAATGCTTTCGGCTGGTTTGGGGTCTTTTTCGATAATTTCCTGGTTAAAGAAATCAAAATTACTACAGAGGTCAAAAATATAGAATTTCTCCTTATCCTGACCGATACCAAAGAGATCGGGACACAATCGAGTTCCCCTGCCGATCATCTGGTTAAACTTAACCCTGGAGTATACAGGCTTAAAAAACACTAAATTAACCAGTTCGGGAATATCAACCCCTGTATCCAACATATCGACGGATACGGCAATAGTTGGTTCTTTGTGGATTTCGGAAAACTCATCTAGTAAACTCAGGGAGTAATTATTGTGACTGTCGATTACCTGGGCGAATTTGCCTTGATAGTGGGGATAATTAAGATCAAAACGTTGGACGATAAACTCTGCATGGGCGTGGTTACGAGCAAAGATAATTGTTTTTCCCAGTCTGTCACCCCCTTCTACCTTTAGCCCCTTTTCCATCAGTAAGCGTAGTGCCTGATCGACAGTATCCTCGTTAAATAACCACTTGTTAATTGCTGCTGCATTGACTTCATCGGGAAGTTCTCCCGTTTCTTCATCCCGAAACTTCTCTTCGTACTCTTCTTGTTCGGCTTCTGTAAGCTGACTGTATTTAACCCCCTGACGTAAGAACTTAAACGGGACGGTGATACCTTGAGAGGGGACTAAATAACCATCGGCGATCGCGTCTTGGAGTTCGTAGGCAAACGTAGGTACGCCAGCTTCTAAGTCAAAGATTCTGTAGGTATCGCGGTGGACTTCTGAGCGGGGGGTCGCCGTCAAGCCAACAAGTAAACTATCAAAATACTCGAATAATGCCTGATATTTTTTATAAATGCCTCGGTGTGCCTCATCGACGATAACTAGATCGAAATAGCCAGGGCTGAGATAGAATTCCGCATTTTCTTGATTGTTGATACGGTTGAACATAGTGGGGTAGGTGGACAGCACCACGTTGGCACTGCCAGCATTTTTATCTTTGACTGCCTTAACCTTCTTATCGTCGATTAGGTTAACGGGGGTAACAGTTTTAGGCAGGTGTTCCTTGAAATTACGGAAAGCTTGAGTCAGCAGGGCGTTACGATCTGCCAGAAATAAAGTTCGCTTGACCCAATTAGCCCGCATCAGGAGGTCAACTAGGGCGATCGCTGTCCTGGTCTTCCCCGTTCCCGTTGCCATAACCAGCAGGGCTTTACGGGCATTTTGTCGATCAAAGTTTTCCGTGATGCGTTTTAAGGCTTCTAATTGATAGGTTCGTCCAGCGATATCTTTATTGGGAAGTACCAAATCGAGGCTTTTACGGTTACTACGGCGGAAAATGATGCGTTCTAGCTCTTCTTTCTGAAGGAAGCCATGTATTTCGCGAGGTGGATAGGTGACATCATCCCAAATCCAGTGATCGTAACCGTTGGAGTAAAAAATAACTGGTCGCTGATTAAATTTCTGTTCCAAACAATCGGCATAGAGTTTAGCTTGCTGTTTGCCCTTAGTGGGACTGTGAGAAGTGCGTTTAGCTTCGATGAGCCCTAAAGGTTTGCCGTCATCCCCCCAAAGTACATAATCAACATACCCTTTACCTGCACTGTTGGGCATCCCTTCAACTTCGTATTCCGTTGAATCAGGATGGTTGAGATTCCAACCAGCTTCTTGAAGCAGAATATCGAGTAAATAACGGCGGGTATCGGCTTCGTGGTAATCGTGGGTATCGGCTACCGCCTCATTTTGCTGTTTTAGGGCTGCAATTTCTTGTTTGAGGGCATTTAGTTCTACTTCCGTTTGCTGTTGCCTATTTAAAGCAATTTGCTTCATCTCGTCCGCTTGCGATAGCTTTGTTTCTAACTCTGCAAGCTGTTCCCTAGACATATCCTTCTGGGCTTCGGGGTGGGGGATATGTTCGCGGTTAAAAGCAATGACTGGCAGGTTCTTACCATCGGGGGAATAGAAGCGACAGAGCCAGTAGAGGAAATGAAATAAATCCTCAACGATACGGAGGGAGTCTCTAGTCGTAATCTGACTAGAACTGTGGGCTGCTAAATTACCGACTTTCTGAATTGTCCGAATTTTAGGGAATAATCCAGGTTTGAGATTATCTTTAAAAGTTTGTTCGTGAATTAACGCGCCGAGATTATTATCGTAGGGAGGTTGTAGGTAGGCATCGTTATCGTAGAGCCAGAGAACCGCCTGTTCTAAGGTAAAGCGAGCATAGAAGCAACTGGCACGGGGAGCAGAATACGCCATGCTTTCGGTATGGGTAGCATGGGTAAACAAGTGAGGGAACTGCTCTTTTAGAAAATCAAAATTCGATGTCATGTAAATGCTCCTATTGCTCTTACATTAGAGTTCCCCACGAAAGGCTTTTTGCAGCAATGAATTGAAAAGGTTTTCTGAATTTTCTAACAGTAGCAGATATTTATCTCGCTGATTCTTAAGTAGTTGACTATGCTGAACGTACTTAAGCTGTAAGTCATGAGGAGGTATTGGCATCTTAAGTGATTCAATACCTTGTTGACTTACTGTATACTGACCAGCGGATGTTTTTATTTTATTTTTCAGTAAGTTTTTTCCTGATGAATGGTTAAAAATAAAGGCTAAATAATCGCTTTCAATTTCTGGTTTAGCTTGGATTCTAATAAGATGATCATTGTGATAAACATCTTCGTTAAATCCTTTGAAAACTGCACATCTTCCAACGTACTCTTTATTTCCATTTACTCTTATGAAAAGTAAGTCTTCAGCGTCTAGCAAATATCTCTGTTTTTCCTTCTCATCAAGGGCTATTCTATTTGGCTCATCAAAAACAATATAGCCTTCTCTAACATCTTGAAGTCTGAGAACGATGTGACCTTTATTTTCAAGTGTTTTTCTTCGTCGGCTTAGACCATTATTTGAGTGTGAAATGTATTTTCCTAGTTCATCAATCTTCCACCCCTTCGGATTAGTAACAGGGTCGCCGAACATATCGAGGAAGGTCGATCGCAAGAGTTCTTCAGTTAGGGCGATCGCCTCTTTCCGCTTCCTTCGGATAGCATCAGCTTTATCCAGAATCGCAGCTATGCGCTTTTGTTCTTTGAGCGGAGGAAGAGGAATTTTGAACTTTTCTACAATGGTTTTTGAGAGCTCTTTAAAAGTTGTACCTGAACCTTGTGCAGCTAACTGAGGAGTGAAATTGCGAATACACCAATACAAATATGCCGAATCAATCGAGGCATTGGGAACAAGGCTTTTAAACCCTTGATTTGTACACATCTTTTTACCCGCTATGGCAATAAGCCCAATGGGTGCGCGAGAACTAAATAGAATTGAGCCTTCTGGCAACAATGTTGTTGAACAACTTTTATATCCTAGCTTTGTTATCTTTTCAGGAGCTTCTTTAAGGACTGGAATATTGAGATTGCTCAAATCTTTAGGTGTTATCCAATCAATATCACCATCCCAATATTCGGGTTTATTTCGTTTAGGGGTTGAGCCAGAAACAACATTGCAACATTCTTTTATACTTAAATACTGCCAATCATTAGGGTAGTTCATCCCAACATCCCCTCTAATGCATCAAGATCGGCTCTAATCTCATCTTCAAGCGATCGCAGTTTGCCTAAAATGACCTTGGGCGGTTCGTACTCTACTTCCTCATACTCGATCTCTTTGTAGCGGTTAATTGAAAGGTCGTATCCGTTATCCTTAATCTCTTTTTTGGGGACAAAAAACGCTTTGGATTTACGGTCTGACTTTTTCTTTGGATTCCGACTAAGCCATTTCTCTAGCAGGTCGGGGATATCATTTTCCTCTATTGGTTGCCGTTTATCATCTAAGGATAAACCATCAGCTTTCATATCATAGAACCACACATAGTCCGTGCCGTCTTTTTCAACTCCCACCTTGGTAAAGATAATAACTGCCGTAGAAACCCCTGCATAGGGTTTAAATACCCCCGATGGCATGGAAACTACTCCATCTAGTTTATGATTCTCGATTAGGGTTTTGCGGATTGATTTATGTGCCTTGGAAGAACCAAATAGTACTCCATCGGGAACGATTACCGCAGCTCGTCCGCCGACCTTCAGCAGCCTCAGAAATAGGGGTAAAAATAACAGTTCGGTTTTAGTAGTAGAAATAACCTTGGTTAAGTCCTTGGCGATCGTCGATTTTTCTACCGAACCCTTAAACGGCGGGTTTGCCAGAATCATGGTGAAGGCTTCTTTTATTTCTGAATAAGCATCTGCCAAGGAATCTCGTGCCTCAATCTTGGGGTCTTCAATCCCGTGCAGCATCAGGTTCATACTGCCAATTCGCAGCATCGTCCCGTCAAAATCAAATCCGTGAAACATATCACTATTGAAATGCTCGCGGTTGCCTGGGGCATTTAAAACCAGGTTGCCCTCAGAATCTTTCAAGTCTCGTAAATACTCAGCAGCAGCAACCAAAAAACCACCAGTACCACAGGCGGGGTCACAAATAATGTCCCTCGATCCTGGGTTCATCAAGTCTACGATCATCTTAATAATATGACGGGGGGTTCTAAACTGTCCGTTAGTTCCTGCGGTGGTCAGCTTCGAGAGCATATACTCATAGAGATCGCCCTTGGTATCGCGATCTTCCATTGGAATCTGCTCGATCTGCGTGACCACATTAGTCAACAGGGCAGGGTTGCCAATCAAAAAAACTGCATCCTTCATGTGTCGGGCGTAAGCGGTTTCTACTGCCGTACCACCAAGGTTTTTAATAAACGGAAAAGCCTCATCGCGAACAATCTTGAGCATTTCCTCGGCATCGGTGAGGTTCTTGAAATGCGACCAGCGCGATCTTTGTTGCTCGGCTGAGAAGATTGGATTCTTCACTGGCTTTCCCAGTCGCTGGGCTTTTCGTTCCTTGGCTAACTCTAGATCGTCGAGCCTTTTAATAAACAGTAAATAGGATATTTGTTCGATCACAGAGAGGGGGTTACTGATGCCGTTATTCCAAAAAGTCGTCCAAAGCTTATCTACCTTGGATTTAATCTCACCTGTGATCATTCAATAAACTCCTAATTATGTGTAAGGGAATACCCGTTGCGCTATTTTAGCCTTTGAATTTACAGAAAAGCTACGAAGCTTTACGTTGTATAGAGAAACATACCCTTTAACCCGCAGGCTCGACAGTTTCCTTTAGCTCGTTCATCCAGGTATGGTCGATAATTCTATCGTGTTGAAGCCTCCCGACCACGATACCAGGATGTATTCCTAACCGATCTGCAAAGACTTTCACCTTTTCCTTCGATCGTAACGGTGCTAATTCTGAATTGTATTTACAGGGAATAAGAAACTCTTTCGCCCACTGGTTTGCTTCTTCTTCCTGTAAGGATGGTACATCCACCCCTTTACTCCACTCATCAAGGAAGATAGCATCTTTGCCGTGCAGTAAAATATGCGCCACTTCATGAAAGAAGGTGAACCAAAATCGGTCATTACTCTTGCCGTATAGAGAGAGCTGAATCAAAGCTTTGTGAGGATTGAGCCAGCGAGCCACCCCGCTTACGTGGGCTCTAGGAATCGAGGGCACTAAGACAAACACAACCCCCGATTCTAGGCACAGTTGTTGTATTTTTGGTAAAAACTCTGCTGGTGGCAGCATGGTGAAACGACGCATTTCTTTTACTGCTTTTTGAAATGTACCTTTGTGATAGTGAGGGCAGTCTCGTTTTTCGGCTTCAAGCTCACCGATTCGTAGCCAGGAAGTGATTGCCCCAAGGTCGCTTTGCTCTTCTTTGGTTCGACGATATGCCACTTCTTTGCCGACATAAAACGTACTCCATCCTTCAGGAGATGAAACACCAAAGAATGACAACATATCTTTGACCACAGAGGGCTTATTCTTAGAATCCAGACGACGTTTGGTAATCTGTCCCTGATTCATCAATTCCTTGACTGGTAACTGCTCCAGCCAGTGAACCCAGGATTCCAGACGAGTCTTTTCTTCAATTTGAGCAAGCTGGGCGCGATAGTCAGCCTCTCGGTTTAACCAAAACTTTTCTGTACTGCCCAACACTCTCGCTAACCGAACTGCCGTATCTTCAGTGATGGGAGCTTTGCCATTAATTAACTGACTCACAAACTTGGTAGTGTTTTGTAGTCGCTCTGCAAACTCTACCTGTGTCCAGTCTTTCTCTTCCAGGATGTCAGCAATAGTATCACCAGGAGGAGAAACCCAATCAGATGTAAATGGTAATGTCGTTACTTCAGTCATGATAATCTCCAATAAATACAATGCGTATGGAAGTCACTTTCGACCAGTCAATACTGTTATCCTCCTTCAATGGAACAGGTTCATTGGCTGAATCAAAGACAAGTCGCTTTCCCCCATATAGATCGAGGGCATACTCTCCAGCGCGATCTCCTTTGAGGGGGTGCGGTCGTCCCGAAATTAACTCAGTGACGGTTTCGGCAGCCATGAGGTCAGCTAATCTTGCTCTTAGTTTACGAGCGCATCTCTCACCCAGCTTTTTTTGAGCCTCCCTTTGCTCTTGACATAACTTCCTCAGCTTTTTGTCTTTGAAAGTGATTTCCATACTATTATATCATTTTTGTTTACCAAAACGGTAAATAATTTAGAGCGATTAAAAGCCTACCTGATATTTTGGAGTTTGTCACGGCGAAAGGGAAAATAAAGAAATGCTTACCCCCGAAGGTGTTATGAAAAGAGGAACGGGGGGCAAAATACAATTGTCCAACAGCTTGCTGGACAATTGGGTATTTTTCTATAGTCTTAAATTTATTACACTTTTAATTTGTTTTGTAATTGTGCAGCAGCTTGTTGCACAATTACAATGACTGCTTTTCATACTTGCCAATCTCAACCTTTCTAAACCGCAGATACTTATAGAGCGTGGCTTTGGAGATATTCAAATCCTCAGCAATTTTATTCACGGGCATTCCTTCTTTATAAAGACTTTCAGCAACCCGCGCCTTTCTTTGGGCATCCTCAGACAGCCCTGGTCTTCTGCCTCCCATCCTGCCCCTAGCTCTGGCAGCAGATAACCCTGCATTGGTACGCTCGCTGATAATTCCTCGCTCAAACTCTGCCAGAGCTGCAAAGATGTTAAATACGAGTTTCCCCTGAGCAGTAGTGGTATCAATCGGATCGTTTAAGCTCTTTAAGCCAATTCCGCGCTGGCTTAATTCCTCTGCGAGTTCGACCAGATGCTTGAGCGATCGCCCCAGTCGGTCTAGCTTCCACACGATAATCGTATCTCCCTCACGGGCATTCTTGAGCATTCGATCTAATCCTGGACGCTCTGACTTTGCCCCACTCACTTTATCGGTGTAAATTTTATCGCATCCATGCGAACGCAGCGCATCTTTCTGGAGGGTCAGTTTCTGATCTTTGGTACTCACACGAGCGTAACCTAATAGCATTACATTGCCCACTGTTTAATAAACTCATCAAGTATGAATATAATAAACAGTGTTTATTTAAACCGCAATAGTAAACAATATGTAAAATTAGGGATTTTTGATCGGGGAGCAATCTGACTGGATTTTGAGAAAGAAAATTGAGTCGAGGTAATCGTACTATATAAATCAGTACAAAGTTCAATCATACGGACGTTAAACTGAACAATAATAAGTCCTTTTACCGCAGTGCCACTTTTAATGCTTGAGTATAAAAATATTTTGTGTATATAATTAATATATGGAGATTATATAAAAATGGACTACAAAGCTGAAGTATACAAGTCTGGTCGTATCACTATTCCAATAGAAATCCGCAAGCAGTTTCAGATAGCGGAAGGGGATATTCTGACGATCCGCCAGGAAAATGGTGAGTTAAAACTTATTACTCCTCAGCAAGCGTTAGATCATGCCCGTCAGTTGGTGCAACCTTACTTGCAGTCAACGGAATCCTCTGTCGATAAGTTCTTAGAGTGGCGAAGGGAAGAAGGAACACGAGAGGAACGAGATTTGGCATCGAGTGAGGAAGCGTAATGTCGGCTGTTGTGTTTGACAGTTCGGTGCTGATTGCGATCTTGCGACAAGAGCCTGGTTCTGAAGTAGGCGAGCGGTCTTTAAATGAGGCTCTGATTTCGACAGTTAATTTGGCAGAAGTGGCAACATACTTAGCTCGTAATTCCGTCCCTCCTGAAAAGATTAATGAGGCTTTAGCTACTTTTCCCATCGAGGTTATACCTTTCGATAAAGATCAAGGGGTGCTCACAGGATGTCTCTATCCTGCCTGTAAGTCTCTGGGGCTTTCTTTAGGCGATCGCGCTTGTTTGGCGTTGGCAAAAAGTAGAGAACTGCCAGTACTCACCGCCGATCGTGTGTGGTTGGAGCTTAAGCTTGATATAACTGTAAAAAGCATTCGTGAGTAATCAACACTCATGAGAGCAAGTAGTCTATGTCGTCCCAGGGAGAAGAAGCCTCTTTAAGCAACACTTATCATTGAAAGTATCGAATAGGGGAAGAATTGGTTTTGTGAGCAAAGGTGAAGGCTAATTCTTGAGGGTGCATTTCGAGTCCATCTTCAATAGCAAGCTTCCAGACCATGCGCCCATCAAGAAAGAAGCGAACATACGCTGAATTATCTCTGATTTCATAGGCGACTGAGCGGAAGAACTCAATATCTTGCAGTTTCTGGCGCATTCTGGCTGATTTCGACTGGAAGCACCTCATTGATAGATACTCATCTTTCCAGGCGACTGGTCTCCAGGCTTCAAGAAAGGCTCGGACGAGTATGTGAGTGAAGTCAGGAAGAACGTATTCTTCTTCAAGTCCCAGTTGATGTTTTTCTTCTAACCACACGTACCAACCGATCACAGCCTGAAACCTAGTCTCCATATCACAACTACAGTCCTCAATGACCTCTATGACTTCCCAGTCATTAAAATTGACCCCAATCGCTATCAGGGCATATTTGTATTTCTGTAGGATTTCTTGCTCGACTCCACCAAGATACATAGGGATATCACTGTGAATGGGGCTTATTATTATCTTACGTGAAATTAATAGTGCGAATAAAAAAGCTCCCGATATATCAAAGATATTCCGAGAGCTAAAAAAACCTCTGTCAGTAGCCTAATGGTTAAACAGATATGGAAATGTTCCACGAATTGAAACAGCTTCTTCATTGAGCGCATGAAGTACCAGATGATCCAGGCATGAGAGACCAACAAGTCTAGCAGCCTTTACCATTGTTTCGGTAAAGCTTTTGTCTGGCTCTGAAATACTTCTTGTTCCTGAAGGGCTGGTAATAAGTGGCAACACACCTGTTGGTAACGCCTTTTTGTACATGGGCTGTACTTCAGAAACCATACCTCCAGGGTATTCAAGCTCTTCTGGCTTACAGAGTACAAGTTCATTGTGCTTGACAGCACAGTTGTTATTCTGCATAGTGTTCCTTATCAGTTGCCTGCTACTTCTTTACGACAGCAGCAGGTGTTGATAAAAAGACTTTGGAAATTGTTTCTGCGGAAGGAAACAATACCAAAGCCTTAGAGTGAAGAGCGATTATTCGACAGTAACTTTCTCAGGGTCAGAGTCGGATATATCGCTTTTTTTTCTAAGTTTTCTGTGTCTCAGGTATCGTCCCGCAGGAGATTTCCGAAACTTCCAGAACTTAAAATGAAACGGCAGACTTCCTACCACAGCGTATCCAAAGAGGATACTGACAGGGAGGGCATCAAGCACTGAAAACAGTACACCGTAAATCCACTTTCTGGTTGCGACCGCAACAGTAGAAATCTGGTAAAGCATCTCATAATGGGTCTCAGCTCCAAGAAAGAGCAGCACCACCATATTGATACTTGCCAGAATCATAAACGGCAGGATAAAAAGGTAATAGACTCTGGTGAAAAACCCAGGTTCTACCCATTTAAATTGAAGAGTAGTATCTTCCCATTGAAGGGTAGTATCTTCATGCGTCATACATTATTCCTTTATTAAAAAGTGGTGAGTTCCACAAGAAAAGAAAAAAGGCTAATACTCCCTTGGAAGAAGTGCGAGCCAATCGTTACTACTAATGTCATCCTTACTACAGATGGCAACTGTCCAAATATCGAGCCCTGGTATAAAAATACAGTTATCAACATCGGGACAAGAAAGGGTCTTAGATAGAATTTTCACTTTTGCCCTACTTTTGCAGGTAAGAGCAACTGAATGGTGTCTATTAAGACCAACCGTCCAGAACGCCACTTTTGATTCCTCTTGATATCTTAGAAGCGTAGGTTGAGTAGAAAGCTGCTGTATCATCTCGTCAAAGACTTGATGACACTGCGTCTTTTCTAAAAGATAGAGACATCCTTTAGTAAGAAGCATTGACGACGTTCTCTCTCCCTGACTGCTGTAATACCGATAATAATCAAAAGTACCTCTATACTGCGGAGGATGTTTGATAGTGATTCTCTCTTCTAAGACAGAGTATTGATTCTCGGTCATAAACCTGTTCCTTAAAAAACGCTGTAATCCTCATAAAGAGCGATATACAGGGATTATTGGTGTGTGGAGTAGCATTCCACAGGCACAACACACACATTGAATCAGTTTTCCGAAGGAAGCAGAGCTACCCAATCGATACCGCCCTCTTTTCGACCACTTGGAAACGTCCAGATGTGGATTGGTTCGGTCATCAAAACGTAGTCACCAATGTCCGAGGGACTGATGGTTTGAGAGTCAATCACCATATCTGTGTCATACAGGCAGGTAAGTTTGACAGCAGAGCCTTCTAGCGCAGTAAGCGTCCAGAAAAGCCCCACTAAATCCTTCCTGTATTTTTTAATCTTCGGGTTAAAGAAAAGATGACTTGCAATAGCGTCAAAGAGCCAATGACAATGAGCCTTTTCCCGTAAGAAGTGGCAGCCATCGGTTAAGACAATCGATAAGCCCAAAGGTAAGTAATGGCGATGAGGAATGGTTGTTCCACGAAACTGCCTTAGCGTACTAAGGTCAAGTTTTGCGTGAGAGTTATCATTATCATCCATGAGATGATTCCTTCTTAAATGCTGCAATTCCAATAAGCGAAAAGCAGAGGTTATATAATTTTCAAGGTTCGATGACTAGCGATTCGATGAACTACTAGTAAGGTTGAGCCAATCAAAGAATCTCTGACTGCAATAGACATTCAAGGGACTATCGATATGGCTTGAAGATTGGCAATACTCAAATTGAATCAATTTCAAATGTTCAGAATCTGCAAACACATACAGCACTTTCTCATTTGAGTTGATGTTAACGAGGTATTGCTCAGAGGATGGCTTTGTATCATCGCCAGAAGTGACACCGACAACATACCAAGTATTCCATGCAGGGTAGGCTTTCGTGATAAATATTCTGGAACCATGACTTGCAATAGAAGGGTGTTCAAACTGGCAATATTCGAGAGAGCGAAAATTCTCTAACGAGCCAAAATGTTCGACACACCATCTTTGAAACCTGCCATAGTTTACCGATGAATATTGAATCGATTGCCGTACCTCCTGAATGGCACTGGTATTAGTGTTGGGCTTCACTGGTGGATGAAAATCCATAAGCTATTCCTTTTAAAGTCGTAGTTAAAAAAACTACTATTTGACGTTGCTTGTGGTTTGTAAGAAGGATTTCTTAATTTATCTACTCCACCTATAGTAAAAACGTTTTCAAACCTAAACGCGGTTAAACATACTTCCTCATTCAACAGTTGGGATATTGAGAAAAGCCCTAAAAAAGAACTAATGCACAACTCGGATACCATCTGGAGAATTAAAGAAACGCAAGTAGCTAAAAAAAGAATTGGTGAGATTCTTTACTACTGCGATTTAGAATTCATGCTCCAAGAAAAGGAACAAGAATAGCGAAGCAATATGTAATCAATAATAGCATATGCTACTAAATAAGAGTAAAAAGAACTATTCGTGTCATAAATTGCGAAAACTAACTAAGAACCAACGATGAAATAAAATGGAGAACAGATATTGAAACTGACGGGCATTTATGAGGTTTCAGGACAACTACAAAAGGGAGTAAGCAAGTCTTGAATCTATAAGGTAAGACAAGCATATGTTGAGGTTTGTATGCAGCATTCAGGAAACATTGAGGATCTAAGAAAGGGTGTGGTAAAGAGAACGGAAGTAGTTTCAAAGAAGGTGACAAAACCAAAGCTCACTTACACATTTTTTCTATTTTGCCGATTTTCAATCGCAAAAAATGTTTCGTTCGCACCGCCGTGGGCTTCTCCCTGCTGACACCCGTAGTAGAACGGCTCATAGAACCACATAGAGAACGCATCCATGCACTGTTGGTAGTACCTCTACTTTATTGGAAAAAGCGATCAAAGTTGACTTCACAAAAGTATATCGGTCACTAGAAAGTGACAGGCAAAAACCCCTGGTTGTACCATCGTTAGATCGTGCATATGATCTCACACTCGCACCCTGAACCTCATGCAGTTCGGTCATCCTGGTACTTTAATACGCTATCTTTGAAAGAGAATTTAGACCAAAGAGCGATCGCCATGTACCATCTCGCTGTGAAAAATATAGGACGCGGGAAATCTTGTTATCTAAGCTCTGCAATTAGAGGTGCTGCGTACCGAGCGGGAGAGAGCCTTGTGGATCGTTCAGATGGCAAGATTTATAATTATAGTGATAAAGAGGTTTATCACGCTGAGATAATTAACAGTAATGATGAAGCATTCTGGGCAAGCCAAAGAGAAAGCCTATGGAATGCGGTTGAATGTGCCAATACTCGGAAAAATGCCTGTTTTGCCAAAGAAATAGAGTTAGCGTTACCTGTCGGATTATCCCATCAGGAAAAGATTGAATTAACTATGCGGTTTGTCACCAATGAAATCGTAGAGAAATACGGGGTGGTTGCTGATATAGGGTTTCATAATTTTGAAGGAGCAGGATCGCATAATCCTCACTGTCATATCATGTTTACGATTCGCAGTGTCAATGATGAAGGATTTGGCAAACGAGTCAGCGAGCTAGTCCAGAGAAAGTTTGTCTTTGATATCAGAAAAACCTGGAGTAATTACGCCAACCCCGTTCTTACCAGTGCTGGGCTTCCCACAATCGACGAGCGATCGTGTCTTCGCCAGGGGAGACAAAGGCGATCTGTTCCGATGGGTGTAGCAGCCTGGAACATGGAGCAACGAGGCGAAAAGACCATACCAGGAGAAGAACATAGGCTCGCAGCCAGGGGAATGAAAACTAATCGCGATCGTCAGTGGGAGCAGCAGCGCAACCGAGAGCAGGAACTAGAACGTGGCTATGAGCGATCGCCATGAGCGATTTTATAATTATTTACTTTTTTTTAACTATACTGGGAGGTGGTTTAATACCACTCAAAATACATACTCACATCCATTATGGATTCTACTAATAGCAGCTTTCCTCTTGATTCCAGTGTAAATAAAAGGCAAACTCACTTCAACTTTAATGGTTTTGTCACTGTGATCGATCGAATTCCAGAATGGAAAGGTTTTACTGCTGAACAATATTTTAATCAATACTGGGGCTTTGAGCTTGGAGAAGTTGATAAGAAGTTTTTTTGGCTAAAGTACTCCGACGATTGGGACGAGTGGAAAAAGGTGTCACCGAGGTTTAATCCAAATAATCCTGAAAAAGTAATGTTTGCTGCGCGTAGCTTATTGCTTCAACATATGTTGGAATCATTTGCTGAAAATCCAGAGCATATTGGCGAGTTTTTTAAAAAGATGCTCTTTGTAACCTCTGAATTAATTGAAGAAGTTCCGCATGACAACGCTTTATTATGCGTATACGGAAAATATAAAGAGTCAGAGGTGTATCAAACTTACCTACGACCTCATCTCTATGAGGTACTAAGAAACAACGAGGTAGGAAATATTACTAGTAAAAGATTGGCAATTTATGTCTTAGTTACAGATAAGTCTGAGGTTCAAGTTTATCCTATTTTAAGGCGACTTCTCGTCCATAGTAATACCGAAATAAGATGGGCAGCACAAGGTGCGATAAAAACGCTAAATCGATCTCATCCAGGATTTGAAGGACTCTACAAACCAATTTTCTAGAATTGGAATAAAAAGGGAGCAACAGTCGCTCCCTTTTTATTTACTTACTGTATTCTACTGCTGGAAGTTCCCAAGCACCATCGCGATACAAATATCTAATTTTAGCAAATACATCGCCGTATTCTCTTAGGTCTTGGTTGTTTTTTATCTCATATACTCCAGCTTTTTCTATATTTAATTTTCTACTGAAGAAAAGCTTGTAAGAAATATAATGCTTATTGGTTTCCGAAAATATTCCCTGGTAGTAATAGTCATCAAGATCGTAATCAAAATTCACTCTAATTAAATTAGGTGCTTCTGATTCTAATATAAGACATTCTTCTTTTATACGAATGAATGTTTCTATATCCGTGTCTAGATCTTCTGCAAGTTTTTTGGCTCTTTCTGTATAAGGGTTTTGCCCTAATATACGGACTTGATAGTTATGTGTTTCTACATATTCGAGTAACACTTCGCGATATTTCGCCCAGATTTTAGAACAATATGCGCCTATAAAAAAAGCAGGGCTTTTGTCATTCATCACACCAGAAGCAGCAGCATTGTAAACAAGTTCTATCCCATGCTTAAAGCGGGGTTGAGAAGAATAGCTACAGCTATGCTCAGACTCTAGAAGAGAAGTTTCGATGTTGTTTTTTACCCATCTCCACCATGTGGTATTGGTTGAAAGTTTCCAGCACTCACGAAATTTTTTAGGGGAGAGGTTAACTGCTTCAGCTGCCACTATATTAAAACTCTTTAGATAAAACATATAATCAGCAAACTTTTTCACTGTAGGGTGACTTGCTGATAAGCTACCCGCTTTTTTGGATTTAAAGCGACTATTTTCTAACGCATAGCCATTTTCGTTTATTTCAAGAATATTTTGAGCTATAGCTCGTTCTTCAAAACTGCGTACCGCCTCTCTAATAATTTCAGGATGAGATTTAGTTAAATCTATATCGTATTTACCTTTTTTATTTTCTTTAGATTGTCGCATCACCATTTAAAAAAAGCTCTCTGTTCTATAAATCTGACGCAAAAAAGAATATAAGGTATATCAAAGTGGACTGAATTATAAGCTGTTTTATGGTATGTACGAGTACGACTTAAATAGTGATATTTTCATTACAATTTCATCGTGATGTTTGGCTGTATGTCTTATGAGGCAACCATTACAAGTCTCTTCAGTAGTCAACCAAAAAGAACATTAAAGGGTATCACTTCTGGCAGCGTTACTATTTGACTTAAATTACAAAACCTGTTGGGAGGCTAATGAATACAACTAATTTGAAAGATAGCTTACAGCTTAAAATAAGCGAGCCACTTCGCGAATCACCGCACCCACCCAAGCACAGTAAAGCGTTTCTTGTCTGGGAAAACTTTAAGGAGCTGCAACAGCTTCGAGAGAAATCAAAAACTGCCAGAGAAAAAGGCTTACCAAGGCAATATACCTGGGCAGAACTAGCCGAACTGTTTAGCGAATCAAGCGGTGAACCAATCACCGAACACTATTTGCGTAAGCTGTATTATGCCGTAGGAAAGAAATACTTTCAGAACACTCGCTAGCACTAAAAAAAATGACCTACAACCAGCTTATAGCTTTGGTAAATATTCTGATATTTACCCTGAGTCTAAAAGGGGGGTCGGGTAAAAGTGTGTTGATAGCATTAACTATCTGCGCTTTGATGCAAAAGGGGCACAAAAAGGAACTGATTCTGATTGATGCTGATGACCAGTCTAAAACTACAGAAAGATTGCATAGCAAAGACTTCAATGTGATAACGGACTGTGGATACAGCGAAAATCATCTCCAGATTGAACAATCTGATGGAGTATTTCAAGTCATCATTGAACACCCAAAAGGTATTTATCTTATTGATACCAGTGGGGGAGATGCCAAACTCGTCTCTGAGTATTGGGCTAGCACAGGAAAAGAAGCAGCAGAAGAACTTAACGTTAAGACAATTGCAATTGTCCCTATTCTTCCCAATCGAGGATGTCTCGAAGAGGCGGTAGCCTTTATTGAGGAAAACCGTCACCAGTTTTTAATCATAATCGCCAAGAATTTGTTTGGCTCAGAAAATAATCCCGACAAGTGGGAATTATTTTACGCTGAACCCTCAGTACGCAAAATTGCCTCAAAGCTAGAAAAGCTGATCGACCAAAAAGGTGTCTACCAACTCTATATCCCAGAAATACCCCAAGACACCTATACAAAGCTTCTTAACAAAGGAATCTCTCTTTATTCGGCTCTAAACTCCAAATCCGAGCTTAGGTTTGCCGAGCGAATCAGGCTTAGAAACCTCGTACACACTTACTCAAATCAACTCTTACCACTTCTAGAAACTATCCACCATGCAAATTGTACAGGACAAGAAAAAACATCCGAACCGCTCCCCAAAACGTCTACCAAAACAAATAAACCAGCTTCTTGATAAATACCAAGTCAGAAAAGAAGATCGGGACTTCATTGAAAAACTCCTATCGGATTTGGGGGTACTAGAAGATCCAGACTTAAGCGTCATTGTCGGACATTTAGCTATCTTGACTCGGCAAAACCTAGACCTTACGAAAGAATTACTCGATCTAAAAGCTTCGGTAAAACAAGAAGTAACCACTATCGCCCAAGATATCCTAACTGATGTCGAGTTACGTATTAAATCGGTCTATGACTGCGAGCTAGCCATCAAGCAATCAACGGCAAACCTTGTCAATGTAACCTCAACTGAGGCAAAGAACCTTCTTGGTGTTACTAAGGATCTGAAGGGGATGCTCGATAAAATGCGATCGTGTTTACGCAGACTTTGCTTTCAACAAGGAAGGGTCACTGTCAACTATATCCTAGCAATTGGAATTTCACTGGTGGTTGGAAGTGCTGGAATTATCGTGCTTCAAAATAAATATCCAGAAATATTACCCGACCGAATTGGCGAGATGAGGGTGAAGTAATGGAAGCAGCAACAAAAGAAATTATTCAGTTTTATCTCTGGATGGTAGGGACGTTTGTTGTCCTACAGACGTTGCTACCGCAACTGATAGATACCTGTATCTCCCTAGACTAACCATGATCCGAATTCGCCATCTTCTAAAGTACCTCTCAATTATTGTGCTGGTCATTTTAGCAATTAACACTGCGGTTACTACCTGGGTGCTCGAACTTATTAGAGCATATCCACTCTCAACGTGGTGGCTACTTGGGGGAATGTCGGAAAGTCTGGTTGGAATTGATGACTGGATTAGAACAGATACGGGGGGAATAATAGCTACCTACGGAGCAACCCTTTTTAGCGCATTAGTTATATATCAGATTATCCGACTAGTCACTGAAGAGTGGTACTACACCTATGTCGATGAAGATATAAGTGCTGAGAAAGTAGGTGCATTAATACTAAAGTATCTCCTGGTGATTATTCCCCTCATCGTCCTGAACCCGTTTTGTGCCTGGTTCTTAACCAGGCTTCTTCTTATCACCTTGATTGATACCTACCTTTGCAACCCTGATGAATACGAACTTATCGCAGACATCATAGGACTCTGTTCGTTCCTAGCGATGTCATCTACCGCCGATCGCTTTATTGAAAAATATCTCGAAGAATTAACCTATCCAACTACAAAATTATGACTTACAAACCAGATACCAATAAATTACTGGGGCATCTTATCTGTGAATCCATCAACAAAAAGGAACCCCAACTAGAAGAAGCAGTAAAAAAGCTGTCTAAGGAACATCCAGTGTTTGATACGGCAGTGCTCGCAGTACACGCCATACTTCAGACAATACTAATCACTCCAAGCGACCTCTTAGGGGAAGGAGTAGTGACTGCCTCAGCTAAAACAAAAGCTGACCGACTATATATTCTGGCAAATATTAACTCTGTCTGGAACTCAATACCCGTCACTCAAAGTTTCGCGCTCGTACTTAGTACCTTTGGTGGGGCATCGATACCAGCAGCAATAGCCTTGGGCGTTCTTTGTAATACAATCCAGATTCATAGCTATAAGAATGCACTTATCGATTTTACCAATCCAGATGTGCATCATTCTAAACAGCCGATTTGGAAAAAAATATTGCGCTCGCCTGGAATGATGACGGTGATTGCAGCAAATTCGCTTCTGACTCCTTTGGCGTTTCCAGTTTCAATCGCCTTAACATCTCCTGCTGCATTGGCTGAATCAGGGGCAAAAAGAGAACTTCATAAGATTGAAGAAAGTATGGATTCCTATGTCGCAATGCGGGAGAAGGAAATAAATCTGCTCGCACGCGAGAAGCACTGCGAGCAGTCTTTAAGAGAAATAATTAAACTGGGAAACGATCCAAAGACCGCTCAAAGTAATGGGCGTAATGCCATTATCTTAAAAGATTTTGGAAACGATCTGACTGGCGACTATGCACCAGGCTCAACCTGTAATTTGGTAAAAGTCGATCGCCGAAATATTGAAGAAGCATCCAGCAAAATTGGCGAAAACCTTCTTCAATCGAAACAAGCTGCATCAGAAAGGGGACTTACCGCACTCGGTCAGCTCAAGGAATTTTACCCCGAAATCTATGACGCGACCTTTTCTCAAGATGGTTCTATTAAAGACCCACTAAAATCATTTGAGCTATCTCTTTTGTTTGCAGCTCAGGCACTACTGCAAGGGAGAATCGGCATACTTCTTTTCCCTACAATCATGCTTTTGCTGTCAATAAGCCTCAGTGTTGCAAGCGTTCAGTTTGTCTTTACCCTCGCGAAAGACCCTGATATCAGAATGAGCTTCGATCCAGGCTGCAAAAAGCTTCTCGACTCCCTGCTGGCGCAAGAACAAGAAGCACTTCTCAACGAAATTAAACTTACCGAAAAAACTAATGAACACAACTAACGATATAGTACATAATCCCGATTTAGCGATGTTTTTAGACTGGAAACAACGGGTAAGAAGCGGTCGGATACCAATTTCTTATCAACCGATGCTTAATGAAGTAACCACCTATTTTAACGACATTGACAAATTGTCAGATGAGGCAAAACTTGAAGAACCAGTCGATCGTAATACGTCTCGTCAATTAAAACGGCTGCGAGAAAGTCTTCGCACTTCCATACAGACACTTTCAGCACTTCTTAGACTTGTTGAAACCTTGGTTGGTAGCGAACAAAAGCAGCAAGAGTTATGGGATTCCATTGAACAGATAGAAGAATTAGGAATTGTCTTACAAGGAGACTACTCAGGGATTTTAAATCTTGCCATTTTCTACCAGGTTACAACCTACGACCTAAGACGAGATTTCGATTTGTTTGAATCAGCATTGCTGATAAGAGATGAAATCCTGTCGCTTCAAAGTCTTCCCGACCACCACGGGGATCACTTGAGATGGCGACAGGTAAGTGTCATAAGCTTCTACAACAGTGCTCAAAAGGTGATTCGGGATATTGAAGCAGCGCACCGAAAATCATGGTGGAGAACACTTGTAGAGAGCGTTGTCGGAGGAAAGAAAAAGTAATGCTTTATTTAGACACGGTTTTTCGGCAGGTTCTAAACGAGGAGGATTTTAAAAAACAGCTCGCACGAGGAAATACCACGTTTCGCAGAAAAAACTTTGGGAACGTCACTATTCCCATTGGCGATGGGTTGGATATCAGAGACTCTGACATAAGTAAGGTAAAGAACCTAGAAGAAGTCATTAAACACTGTGACACTACAGGGTGTACTGTCACTAATTTTACGTTCACGTCTTCCACTATCAGTAAGGTCTCGTTCCACAAAATGAAATTACGTCAGTGTAGTTTTGTTGGGGTGAAGTTCATTGATTGTGATTTTACAAACACAGATTTAGTCGATTCTAACTTTCAGAGGGCAGTCTTCGATCGATGTCTTTATAATTCTAAGACCAAAGCAACGGTTGAGGGGTTTTTGGGTGCCGTGGTCGTTGAAACAGAAATGGCTTCTGTCAGGTTTGCGGGAGGCTATAAAGCGGTAAGAGCAACTCCAACAACAACTAGTAAGATTGCCTTGATTCCAAGAAGAAACCGTGGTGG
>JADEXJ010000213.1 GCA_015207195.1 Pleurocapsales cyanobacterium LEGE 10410 | reverse complement strand
GAAAAACAACCAGAAGCGATATCTTTGCTCAAAACTATCTTAGAACAACGGGCGGGGTGGAATGAAGTAGTTCGCGGTGGGGCGATCGCAGGCTTAAGCAAAATGAAAACTTCTGCCGATGCGGTGGATATCATTCTGGAATATACCAAGCCTGGTATTCCCCAGCCTTTAAGACTGACAGCGATTCGCTGCTTGGGTACGGTATCTACGGGTCAAACTCCTGAAAAGTTAGGCGAAATCTTAGAACAGCTAGAGGCGATCGCGGGTGAATCTTTCTTTTTAACTCAGGTGGCGGTTGTTGGGGCTTTAGGACGGATGCAGACTGCCGAAGCAATTAACATTCTTAACGAACTAGCAGCTCAAACTCCCGATGGACGGGTACGCCGTCGCGCCGAAGAAGCCGTGACCAAAGTACAGAAAAACCTGGGCGCGGATAAGGCAGTCAAAGAACTACGTCAGGAAATAGATAAGTTAAAAGAAACTAATCGAGATTTGCTTAGTCGGTTGGCTAAATTAGAGGCGGTTAGTAATGAATAATGAGTAATTAACAATCGGCGATCGCCCTTCTAGCTGTTAAGTTTTGTAGGGTGATCGCCTGTTATTTTACAACCTTGTAAAATCGGATTCGGTTAAAGTAGTTGCATCGACACCCGTTAAGGTAGCCAAGACTTCATCACCAAACAGGATATCGCTACCAGAAAAGCTCAATTCTCCAAAGCTCAAACCGTTTGCCAGACCGATCAGATCGTTGCCAAAATCTTCGATTACGTCAGACCCTTGACCTGGTGCAATAACAAAAGTATCTTTACCATTGCCACCCTCAAGAGTATCATCACCATCACCGCCAATTAAAGTGTCTTTACCGTTACCTCCACTAAGAAAATCATTTCCATCTAAACCAGACAAAATATCTTTACCATTTTTACTAAAAATCGAATCTGCATTGTTAGTACCGACTAAATCGTCTTTACCATTGGTACCGTTTACTTGATTAACTTCTACAGTGGCTTCTGGTAAGTTAAAACTAGCCAAAATAGGATCGTGGTCGCTGGCACGTTGAGGGGTTTCGGCGAATTCTGAATTAACGTAAACTATGTCGAATTCTGCCCCATCAACCAAACTATCGCTAATTAAAATGTGGTCTAACACTTGGGAGTTACCCTGGAAAATAAAGCTATAGCGTTCGTTTTCGGGTAGCGTATCTACCAAGTTAGTTAGGTTGCTGCCTAAAATTTCATCTACGGGGGAAATAAATTCAAATTCGTTTAAATCTCCCAGTACGGCTATATTAGCGTCGGCATCATTAGCTAAGATACCTTCTACATAGTCATTTACAGCTTGAGCCTGGGCGATGCGTTCATCTAAACTGCCGTTAACGTCGGGGTTTTCTTGCAGTTCTTCAAAAGGCTGGTCTACCCCAAAAATCGGACTGCTACCGCCTTTGGAAGAGAAATGATTGTTGACTACGGTAACTTCTTGATCGTTGAACTCAAAATCGGCAACTAAGGGCAAACGCGCCCCATCGAAAGGACTACCAGGATCTTGGTTACTAATGGTTTCAACCGAACCCTCTACTAAATCGACACGGTTAGGATCGTAAAGAAAAGCAGTACGAATATTGCCTCCAGGTTGACCGCCACTGGCATTATTTTCAATAAACGTATTGTCGATAAATTCGTATTGTGGACCGCCATTAGCTGCGATCGCCTCGACTAATCGCTGTAGATTGGCATCTGCTGCCACCGTACCATCATCAACAGAACCGCTATTGTCCTGAATCTCCTGTAAACCGATAATGTCGGGAGTATTAAGATTATCAACAATATCGTTAGCGATCGCCTGATAGCGACCATTAGCTATATCTGTATCGCCATCACTGTCGTTAGGATCTAAATTCAAAACGTTATAGCTAGCAACGGTAAGCCGTTCGTCTCCCGACTGAATGTTAGTAATTTCTTCGCTCAGACCAGAAGGAGTAACGTTAAACTCTTGTGTGGGATAGATTTCAAAATTGCCAAAACTATAGCCCACAACTCCCGTAACATCTCCCAAATTCGCTCCCGTATCCACGCTAGGAAAGTCAAACCCAGGTAGAATATCCGAGTTTTCGTCAATCTGGACTTTTTTAGGATTAAAATCATCGGGACTGATATTTAAAGTACCGCGGTCGCTAATTCCCGTAGCACTAGCACCATCGTTAACTACGGTGAAAATTTCGCCGAATCTAGTTGTCCCGCTTACTGCTATCGCGTCTTGTGCCGTAACCAGCATTCCTTCTAATGATTCAAAGAAATCGAGTCCATCGACATCGGGATTATAGCGATCGGGATTATCATCGATACTTGCATCTGGTGGTATTCTACCGTCTCGACCGATAATGACCGCATCAGGAAGAGGATTGTTACTAGAAACAAGATTAATTGTAGGGCTTCCAGAAATTTGGGTAATTGAAAGATTACCCGTACTCGCACCACCAGGAGTAAACTCACTTACCGTACCTGCAACTTCTAATTTATCGCCGACGCTTACCCCAGGCGCGGAACTAGTGAACACAAAAATTCCATCGGAAGTAGCCGTATTATCATCTCCAGTAGGATCTTGAAGATAGAAACCGTTAGAGTCTACTGCGGTAACAATACCAGCAGTAGTAACCTGGCTACCATTCAAAGGTGAAATTAGTGCTGCACCTTGAATATCATAGATTGAAGTCAGGTCGGTATTTCCACCACCATTACCGCCATTAGAACCATCGTAAGTACCCAAACCATCAAAAGTATCTTGAGGAAAACCAGAATATTCCGCACCAGGATCGAACGCATTATTAGGATCTGTATCTCCTGCGGTAACGTCCGTGTTGCGTCGCAGGGTATTATTTTGCGTCGAAACCTCACCACTACCCCATTCTGAACCAGGATCGAAGCCAACTTGTCCTAAAGAATCGACAACACCGCTACTATCTCTTAAGACAATTGCATCATCACCATTGAAAAAACTACTAGTACTAGTCTGGTCGGTTTGAGCTAAAATCGCTGGATCGGCACCGTCATCGGCAACAACAAAAACATCTCCACTTGCTACCGTTCCTGTCAATTCAATTACAGTTTGCGCCGTATCACTACCGTTAAAGTAAAACTCAAGGGTATAGCCGTTTGTTCCTAAGTCAATTAAACTGTCGGAGTTGTTGTAAAGTTCAATGGCTTTGTTGTTGCTGCTGCCTTCAATATATTCAGAAATAAGTATCATGCTTAATTAGACCAGATTGGGAAATTAAATAAAAGGTAGTTATGCTACTGCACCCGCAATTAAACAACGCAACTTTACGTCTCTAGGGTTTAATTGGGATCGATATATGAAATACTCAGGACAATTTAATTGGAGAAATACGAGGCAATCGCCAATTTATTGTCATGACCTCCAAATAATTTCCCAGTTTTTGGTAAACGTAGTTTAAAGCTGTAGTTAAGTCTGAGTTATATCGATTTGCAGATCGGCAGGGTTTACTACAGATCGAAAGTTAAAAGAGATTATTAACTCCGAACTCCGAACTCCTAAAACGATCGCCCCAGGAGCAAAAAAAGACCCCAGCTCAGTCTGAACTAGGGTAGGTATGATGATTAATTCTGGTTAATTTTATCAATCGCCGATCGCCTCAACCTATAACATTAGAATAGCTTTCAGATTCAGATTGGGGTTTGGCAAAAATCATTCTTCCTGCGGAAGTTTGCAAAGAAGAGGTAACTACTACCTGTATTTCTCCGCCAACGCTGTCGCTGCCTTCTTCTACTACCACCATTGTCCCATCTTCTAAATAACCAATCCCCTGTTCGGGTTCTTTTCCCTGCTTGAGAATTTTTAACTCTAAATTGTCTCCAGGAAGATAAACAGGGCGAAGCGAACGAGCCAGATCGTTAATATTAAGAATTTGAACTTTTTGCAGGTTGGCAACCTTACTCAGGTTATAGTCGTTAGTCAGCAAGGTACCGCTAATTTCCTGTGCCAGGCGTACTAATTTGGCATCGACAGTATCAATATCATCATAATCTGCCTTATTGATGACGATGCGATCGGGATAATCTTCCTGCATCTGATTAAGTATGTCTAAGCCTCTCCTACCGCGAATCCGCTTTTGAGAATTACTAGCATCCGCCAAATTTTGTAATTCTTGAAGTACGAACTGAGGAATTAATATCTGTCCTTCCAAGAATCCTGTTTTGAGTAGCTCTTCGATTCTACCGTCAATAATGCAGCTAGTATCGAGAATTTTGGTGGGTATGGTTTCTAATGTACCTTCGGCAACCAACATAGATTCAATACTGTTGGGATTGATTAACCGCAGAAAAGTGCGTCCGTGAGTATCAGCCAAACCAACGCCCAAATAAGAAAACATGACGCTGCCTAATACCGCAAAGGTAGGCTTTAAAAAGCTCAATTCCTTAGGGATGGGTAACAAAAATACTGGTGCTAACATCAGATTGGCTACCAATAAGCCCATTACTAATCCGATCGCCCTAGTAATGATAATCTCAATCTTAGTATTACGGATCTGACTTTCTAATCGACGGTAGGTAGTTTGTACCGCCACCCCAATACCCAGACCAATAATTGCAGCAAATCCAGCAATTACAAAGCGCAAGGCTTCAATGTTGGACACTCCTTCCAAAATGTCGGGAGGTAGCAACTGTAATCCATCAAACCCGATGTTTACGGCTGCGATAATGCAAATGATAATTATGATGGCATCAACCATTGTTTCAGTTGAATAATAAATATATAGATGTATTTCTTCTTTACTGTAATAAATTATCGATGATAGTGTGAGAAAATAGGAGACTTCTTAATATAGCCTACAATAGTTTTATCATCAAAATTATTTTCTACAAACAAGATCTGTCCTTAGTTTGAGCCAAAATCGAGACCGTGAGATATTAGAAAAAAATCCAATATAAATTTATTCGGATTCAGAAATATTCAGAAATGTTTAGTAATGACCGACAATATATCTTCAACTAAATCTAATATTTATCAAGTAAATGCGATCCCCACCGCTTCAGCGCAAAATATTGTTTCTCCAAAGCTAGGGATTGAGGCGATCGAGATTCCTACCGCTGCCTATATTCATATTCCTTTTTGTCGTCGTCGCTGTTATTATTGTGATTTTCCTATTTCAGTAGTGGGCGATCGCGCTCACTCTTCATCTATGGTTGAAGATTATCTTACAGCTTTAATTAAAGAGATTCAACTAACGCCACCAACTCCACAACCTTTACAAACAATTTTTTTTGGTGGCGGAACTCCTTCATTGTTGTCCGCACGGGAATTAGCACAAATTCTTCAAGCGATCGCCTTGCAGTTTAAAGTTGCCCCCGATGCGGAAATCTCAATGGAAATAGATCCAGGTACATTTGACCGAGATCGGCTATTAGGATATATAGACGCAGGCTTAAATCGCTTTAGTTTGGGGGTACAAACCTTTGACGAACAATTACTCAAAGTATGTGGGCGATCGCATACTCTACAAGAGATAATGCAGGCGGTAAATATTATTAAGCAACTGCAAGTCGATAACTTTAGCCTAGATTTAATCTCAGGTTTGCCCCATCAAACCTTACAACATTGTCAAGCATCTTTAGAACAGGCGATCGCGATCGCGCCCAAACACTTGTCTTGCTATGATTTAGTACTCGAACCCGTCACCGCCTTTGGCAAACAATATCAGCCAGGAGAAACTCCCTTACCCAATGATGCTGCTGCTGCCGAAATGTATCGGCTAACTCAAAAAACCCTAACTGCTGCGGGATACGAACACTACGAAGTATCTAATTATGCGCGATCGGGTTACCAGTGTCGTCATAATCGAGTGTATTGGGAAAATAAACCTTATTACGGCTTTGGTATGGGTGCAGCTAGTTATGTTGCAGGGAAAAGATTTACTCGACCCAGAACCAGAAAAGCATATTATGCTTGGTTGGACGCGGGAGCAATTGTTGATGCGCCAGAAATATCTGCCACCGACTATTTACTAGAGACTTTGATGCTGGGGTTGCGCTTGGCAGAAGGTGTCAATTTAGCCCAGTTTGACCGAGACATCATAGAAACAATTTGGTCTTGTTTGAAGCCATACTATAATCGGGGATGGGTAGAACTAGTCAACAATGATAAAACAACAATCAATCTCAGCGATCGAGTTGGGCAACAATGTTCGACAATACGTTTTAAAGATCCCGAAGGTTTTCTCTTCTCCAACACTATGTTAGCTGCCCTATTTGAGAAACTAGAATAAAATGGGCGATTAGGCAGAACCTAATCTTGGAGAACGCAAGTCTCATCAACCCAATGATTATTCTTGTTCTGTTCGATCTAGCTGTTGACGACCATTTTGAACAATAAATAACATTTCTTGCAGCCTATGTTCGAGATTGCCCAAAACACCATCGGCATAGCTATCTGCACCTATTTGAATTGCTTCGCACTCGGCGATCGCATTTTGACGCAGCTGTTCAATTTCGTTTTGGGTTTTTTGCTTTAACTCCTGGCATTCACTTTCAGTTTTTAATCTAATTTTCGCCCCGTCCAATTCTGCTTGACGCACAATCGCCGACTCCTGCAAAATTTGGCTGGCTTTTTCTTCGGCTGATTTGACTATTAAATAAGCATAGCTTTCAGCATCGGTAATGATTTGTTGTTTATGATTGGCGATCTCAATCGCTGTAGCTATATCTCTTGGCAAATTCTCTTTAATTCTTTCAAGCTGTTCTAACAACAAATCTTGGTCTAGAATTGCTAATTCTGTTAGCGGAATATGAGTTCCGTCAAGAATTAAATTTTCCAAGTTTTCTAACTCAATCTGAATATTAAAACCAAGATGAGACTCGTCAGTTGGCTCTGATGCTTTTGAAGCGTTGACTTGAGTTTGGTGATCCTGATTACAATTTGCTTGTAACATTATTAAAGTTTCTTTTGAGCTTAAATTAGTAATAATTACTAGTTAATATCCTATATTAAAATAATTTCTCAAATTACATCCCAAACAAAGGTACTATTCATCCTGTTTGTTTTTATATTTGTAATATATATCCTGTGCCACATTATTAGAAACTAAATGCTTGATTGCACCTCCAAATTGAGCGATTTCTTTGACCACACTACTGCTCAAAAAGCTATATTCTTTATTGGTTGCTAAAAATACGGTTTCAATTTCCCAATTAAGAGTTTTATTGGTATGTGCCATCTGTAGCTCTTTTTCAAAATCTGACAAGACTCTTAAACCCCTCAACAAGACTCCTGCATTATGCAACTGGGCATAATCGACGGTCAAGCCAATAAAGCTATCAACTTCTACATTAGCAATGTGTTGAGTACAGGCTGTAATTTGTTCGATTCTTTTTTCTACAGTAAATAAAGGTCGTTTGCTAGGGTTTGAAAGTACGGCGACAATAACTTTCTCAAATAGTCTTGCTCCTCTTTCGATAATATCAATATGACCTAAAGTAATGGGATCGAAGCTGCCTGGATAAATGGCAATCATAATTTTAATAGCTTGACAAAAGTGCAAATTTTAAACATTTACGGATAATTCTTGATGTTCAGGTCGAGATTTGTAGAGAATCAACAAACTTCTAATAAAGCTAGCGATTGGTACAGCCAAAACTAAGCCCAAAAATCCTCCTAACTGCGCTCCAACTAGCAAGGAAACTAAAACCAATACTGGATTCAACCCTGTGAACTCACCCAAAAGGCGAGGAGCAATCACGCTTTCAACTATTTGCTCAATCACAAAAGCGATCGCCAGCACTTTTAAACCCAACCAAATGCTCTTTAACGCCATCAAAAAGCTGACGAGGCTGATGCTTAAAGCTGCGCCAAAAGGAAATAGTGCCATAATACCTACTACCAATCCAAATAATAAACCAAAGGGGACTTGAATGATCAAAAAGGCGATCGTAATAGAAACCCCCATAACTGAAGCAACCGTCAGTTGCCCGACAAAATAGTTATTAAAGGTTTGTTTGAGTGATTCGCGAATTTTTTCCCTCGAATAATCAGGAAAAACCTGGAACAAATCTCGCCAAAGTTCGCTTCCGTGTAGCAGCATATAAAAAGTTAAAACTACCGTCAGTAACAAATCTAACAGGCTGCCGACTACGGAAAAGAAGCTGCCCAAAATCTGACCACTTAACTGCTGTAGCTGGTAAGAGATGCGACCAAGAGAATCTGCAACTATGGTACTAATGCTGAAGGGGAAATTGCGTTCGCTTGCCCAAGTCTCAAGCACCTTTGCCTGTTCACTACCAGAGGCTACATAACTAGGTAAGCGTTCTAATAAGCCATTGAGCTGGGCGAACAGAATAGGTATGACCGTAACTCCGATTATGCCTAGTAACAAGATACCAGTTAACAAAACGATTAAGATCGCGATCGCTCTGGGAATATTTTTTTGGGCGATAAAGCGGACAGGATAGTCTAAAATAAACGACAATAAGGTTGCGGTCAAAAAGATGGTAACTAAAGACTGGAAATAGTCACACACCAATATAAGCAGCCAACCATTTAATACCAATAAAGGTAGGACTAAACCTCTGGTAAGCCACTGGGGTAATTTAGTAATTCTGTCGAGCATATTGTCTTTGATAAATAGCAGGGCTTTAACGTAATAATCTATCCCAGAACTATCATAATCGACCTCTCGCAGAAGTTAGACAAACCTGCTCTTTACTTTAATACTGTACTAATTGCTTAACCTTCTTGGCATTTAAAAACATCAATGGTCTTGAAAGCAGCTTGAGTAAAATAACTGCCGACTGTATTTCGTTGGGAGTATTGCGTCTTTGCCATCTTCCAGGGCGACAATATAACATCTCGACCAATTCTCGGTGTTGCTCGATACTGACGTTTTGAAACTTGACCCTAGCTTTTAGCAAGCCATCTTGGTCACGGCTACGAGTAATTCTTCCCGACAAAATTAGCAC
>JADEXJ010000212.1 GCA_015207195.1 Pleurocapsales cyanobacterium LEGE 10410 | reverse complement strand
GGTCAGCATCAAAAAGAGTAAATGGTCTAGTGTTTGATGAGTAAAAATGGCACATTAAAGAGCTAAAGAAGCTTTTGCCGATATTACCTCGGTTGCCAACAACAAAGTGAATTGTATTCATGATTTTCCAATTGTTATATAGTTCAGATTTCTTATGAGCAAACGAATTCAAGCAATTTGGAATGCTGGCTCGCTAATTAAATTGTTTTAATGATGAATAGAATTAATCGCGATCCAGTTCTCTTTTTCGATTGGGTTTTATGCTGCTTGTTCGGCTTTCTGGCTTTATGCGGGTTTGTAGCTGTGTTTTTTGTAGCCGATAAACAATTTCTAGTCGGCTGCACTTTTGGTTTATCTTTGCTGTCTTTAATCTGGTCGCCATTGACCCGTAAAACAGGTTTATTCAGAGTAATTCTGATTTTGTTGACTATATTTGTCGCTATTTCCTAAATAACAAGGATATTTAGCTCAAGCATCGCTTCGTAAGTTTACCAAAATCTAGTTTTAAAAAAGTCTTGATTTTGTATATACAAATACGTATATTTAAGTGATGGAATTTGAATGGGACGAAGATAAAAATCAAAGCAATATCTCCAAACATGGGATTGATTTCGAGCAAGCCAAGGAGATATTCAAAGATCCAAATTTGTTAACCTATGAAGATACTCGCTTTGATTATGGAGAAACTAGAGAAATTTCTATTGGACAACTGTTGCTGACAACTCAGCAAAGAATAATCATTGCATTGGTAGTCTATACCGATAGAAATGGAGTAATAAGGCTAATTTCTGCCAGAAAAGCCAGCAAACAAGAGAGGAAAGAATATGAGCAGCAATCAATTTAATCCAAATATGTCTTTAGAAGAAAGAGAAAAAAAACTAGTGGAAATGTCTGATGAAGACATTGACTTTTCAGACATTCCAGAATTAGACGAAGCATTCTTCAAGAACGCTAAACTGGTTAAGAGGCAACCAAATACAGAAGCAATTTCTATTCGCGTCGATACTGAAACTCTTGAGTGGTTTCGCACCACAGCTAAAAAACATCCAGAAATCAGAGGCTACCAAACCTTGATTAATGATGTGTTGAGAACCTACGTAACGCACCAAATAAACAACAGTGGTGACTCTTAGCCGTCCTCAGTACTCAATTCTCAGTTGTTTGAATTTAGATCGAATTCTTCGGTGCGAGGTTAAATTTTAATATTTGCCAGCTTAGCAAATTCGCCCCAAGCATCAGCCAAGCGAATTGGTAAATACTGCTCGATAAACTTGCTTTGAGCTATGGAAGAAAGATTCAGTTGTTCTAACATTTGGATGCTCATGGCATCGGTATTCAGCAATTCTCCATGCCAATATTCGCCGTCAGCCCTCTCTATTGCAGCCGATATTGCAGCTCGTTCCCGCTCTTGATACTTGGTATTGGTGCTACGAATTAGGTCTTCGATACGAATCTGACTGGTAAAGCCTCGAACAACCTGCTGGCAGTTTTCTCCCACCCCATAAATAGCTTCAGAGACAATTGCTTTTTGAATATCTTGGCGATAAAGACCGCTACTATACTCGGCTACAAGGTCTAAATAGTTATAAAAGCCCAGGTCGGTAGAATGGGAATTGCGGTGATTTAACTTACCATTTTCAATTAGAAGCAAACTGGTATTGCGATAACCAAACATTAAATAGGCAGAGGTTTGATTTTTAATCGTATCGGCACTCATAGTGCGGGACAGATAAGAATAAATTCCACTACCTTCTGGTCTAAATCCGATGTTGCTTTCTTTAATTTGGTAAGATACTCCGCTGTAGCTGAAGTTCTGTAGAGCCTTTGATAGTTCAGAATGGATAAACTCCTGGTCGTTTGCCTCAGACATTGGTAAAAGCAAAGTCAACTTTAGTTTAAATTGGCTTGGTAAAGACTCTTCTTGGGCGATTTGCCCAATAAGACCTGCCACATATTTTCTGTCCAAGATTCTTCCTCTTCTGGCTGGATTTGGGTCAGATTTTGGCTGATTACTAAGGGTTCTACACCTTCTGTTAGCTGCTGTTTGAAATTATCAATAGTGGCTTCTAACTCTTGAAAGGGAGTCAAATCCTTTACCTCTTCTTCTATTGGGGTTTTATCTTGCTGCTCGACTACTGTAAGCTGAGATGTCTTTGAAGTAGAAGTATGAGCTATGGAGTCTGATAGTTGAAGAGATCCAGATTGACTGCGATCGACAAGACTTACTCCCGTCAGAATTTGAATTATCTCTATTTGGCTTTTGAGTTTGCTCAAAGATTCGACAACTATTGCTTTAAAATTAGGGTCTTCAGGAGATATGACTAATGGTAAAAGAAACGTTTCTACTATCTGTTCTACTTTTTGGCGACCGTTGAGGCAATGACTCTGCTGCTGTAAATATTCAATCAAATTTTGAGAATAGATTGAAGACTTGAAATTCAATCGATAGAAAATCGTTTCGGATTTATTAGATTTAGAAGTCTTATTTGCCATTGCTACAGTAGAATTCGCGAATACCTAATCTCAAGTATTTTCTGTAAAGCAAGTTTTTGCTGTGATTTGTGTCTCAAAGCAAGGTGCGTAGCTGACGCTGGAGATAAGCAAAATATTGTTCTTAGCTTATTCTATGCAGCCAATTGTCAAACGACTCAGATTTAGTGAAAAAACCAGATATCAAATAATTAATATCAAAACTAAAACCCAAATTCCTACCTATGCTGCTATTTGTCGTTGGGGAATCTGCTACAGTTTGGCTCAAAACACTGTTCCATCCCCAGTACCACAAGTGTTTGATTCCAATTTGGAGATTACTTGGTCAACTTTTGTCGGAGATACTGGTGCAATTATTCCTGCTGCGGTAATCCAGTTTTGTCGTCAACATAATCTACCTTTGGATTCAGAATCGATTGAGAGACAATTTGAGCTACATTTGGCTAGAGGAATAGCTTATTTAGTGGGGTTAAAACTGTCTGGCATTGAAGAACTAGTAGGATTGGCTTTGGTAGATCGTTCTACCAAACCGAAAATTGAGACAAAATCATCTTTATCGCTAGCAAATGAGGCGACTATTGAAGTAACTGAACCGTCAATATGTCTACAAAAACCAGAGACAGAGTTAAAACCTAATTCGATTAAATTAGTTTGGCACGCACCAGAGAAAGCTACAACAGGTAAGAGTAAAAAACGAATCAGCAAAAAGTTCTAAAGTCGTATTTTTAGTTTTATAGTAAATTTGCTATAATTTAGTAGTGATAATTAGTGACTAATTTGAATACGCCAATAATGCGACCTGTGCGATGGATGGGAAATTCCAAGAGAAACCTTTTACAATTTCCCTTAGAAGTCCGAAAAGTTATTGGTGACGAACTGCAATTTATACAGTTCGGTGGTATGCCCAAGGATGCAAAACCGTTTAAAGGTGTTGGTTCTGGAGTCTTTGAAATTGCCGTAAGATACAACAAGGAAGCCTACAGAACTGTTTTAGCTGTTCAATTAGGAGAAAAAATTTATGTGCTTCATGCTTTTCAGAAAAAATCCAAGAGTGGCATAAGTACTCCAAAAGAAGATATTGATTTGATTAGACGACGATTAAAAGATGCTAAGGAGATTGCCAAAAATGACTGATACTAGACAAATTGAGTTTGAAGAAAGTTCTGGTAATGTTTTTGAAGATTTAGGTATGGAAAACTCTGAGGAGCTAATGACTCGTGCAAAAATAGGTTTTCATGTAGCCTCACTAATTAAGGAATTAAAACAAAAAGATGCCGCAAAAATTTTAGGTATTGCCCAACCAGATGTATCTCATTTGATGAACGGGCATTTTAGTCGTTTTACTACCGATAAACTTCTAGATTTTCTCAGACGATTAGACCAGAAAGTAACAATTGAAATTAGCACTCATAAAGAGGGTGAGCCATATCAAGAAGTGGCTTTGAAAGCTTAAAGGAAAAGCTTGCGCTTGAGATAACCAAACAATTAACCAACCCTCATTGGTCACAAGTTAAGCTTGTAAACCATTTGTCAAAGAGGTTTTGAGAGTAGATTGAAAGAAAAACTGGTCAGAATCTCGCTGTTTATCTGGAAAGGGAGCAATGATTAACTTTTTCTTCGGTTTTCTCTGCCGTTTAACAATGCCCAAACATTTAACAGTATCAGGATTAGAAAAATATTTGACTGGATCTTGAGCTTCTCCACGCTTTGAAGCACCGTGAAAATAATAAAGACCACGATAGATCATCTCTAAAGAGATGCGATCGAAGGGAAGAGAAAGTTCGTCCGCTACTGCATCACACAAATCAACTAAAACAGCATAAAATAACCACGTTGCCCAAATCTGTAGCTTAATACCATTAATCGAACCCGTCCAAAGATAACTCAGTCCTAAAAGTCGTTTGACTACATTAAAAGCATCTTCGATACGCCAACGTTTTTGATACAAATCGATGACAACATAGGGAGGCAATACTTCAGGGTCAAGAACAGAAGTTAGATAAGAACGCCAAACTTTGCCTACTCTGACTTCAATTAGACGAAGAGTAACAGATGGTGTCTTTTTTGTCCCAGAGCCTACTTTAACAGTCGCGATCTCTCAGACTATAACCATCTGTAAAAACCTGTTGATATTCAATTGCAGCATTAATTTTGATGCGGGTAATAAAGTGAACTTGGCGATCGATTAATTTTTGCCAAAATTGAAAATGATAAAACCCTCGATCGAGTAGTAGTAAAGTATTGGCTGAAACTAGCTCTAACAAATTGTCTTCAAAACGGTTATCTGAAGCACAGGGATTTTCCAAAAACCAAATTGCTATCGGCAATCTTGTTACTAAATCCATTACTACTCCCATCTTTCCAGCTAATTTCCCCGATTTGACATCTTCTAAACTCTTGAGCTTACGAAACAAAGCCTCCAAAGTTGAACCGTCGGCGCACCAAATGTTCTCAAATTTAGACAGGGTAAATTGAACACTTTCGGGTAAAGGACGATTATGACGAGCTGACCATCTAATTTTCAAGGTGGGCAAAATTTCGGTGAAAATTCTCTCAAATAGAATAGCAGGAAAGGTCAAAAACCTTTGAGATAAAGCTTGTTGACTAACTTTGGTTTTTCCACACCATAGAAATCCTTCGGTTTCCAATAATCGAGTTAATTCGCTTACTCCTGGGACATCTCTCCACAACAAAGTCAAAACCGCAGCTACCATCAAAGGAAGAGTCAGAATCCTGTCTCTGAGTCCTAATTCTTTAAAATATTGAGATTGCGATTTGATTGTGGGAGTAAGCAGATTCGTTAAGTGTTCGGCAATAATTCGATCTTCTACCATTGGTCGCTGAGTTTTTTTGGCGTGATCTCGATTAAGCCTTTTGGTTTTACTCATGGAGAAATTCAATCCTTGAACTGCCTATTCTCTATGAGTTTTGCACAATTCTTAAGTTTTCTTGACTTGGTTTTAATTTTCTTAACTTGTGACCAATGCCCTGCACCATAGGCTTCGGCAGTGTCGATAAAGTTTACTCCTAATTCTACTGCGCGTTGTAAAAGCTGTTTTCCGCCTTTCCAGTCTGGATATGCTCCAAAATTGCCTGGTTGTCCAGAAAGACGCATTGCACCGTAACCAAGGCGGTTAACGATTAGTTCGTTGGCAATTGCAAAAGTTTGAGAGATTTGTGTAGTTGTGTTCATGATTATAAATACGTTACGAATAGTAAAGTAAACAGGTAAAAAAAGAATGGGGTTGCTACTTAAGCCAATTATGAAATATCTTCATTAGTTTGGGCATTACCCAGTACGTCATCAGATAAACCAAAACTCCTGTCAGAATTAAAGTACGAAGTGGTAAGGGCAATAAAATTAAGTATTTACCGAAAAAATGCAGAATAACTGTAATGAGTGGATAAATTGCCAGCCAGGTTAGAAAAAATAATTTATAACGTGATGGGCGTTTGTTGGTTAAAGGCGATCGCTTTAAAAAGCCTGTTTGACGATAAGTGGTCATCTGACATACATTAAGTTAAAGTGTTCTTGTTAACGTTACGCCACGTAATTAATATAGCGAAGACCAAACGAATATGTCAACCTCTAAAACAAAAAAAGCTAAAACCGTTGCCAAATCTGGAAGAGGCAGACCTCGCGATCCTGAAACCAGAGAGAAGATTCTTAAAGCAGCCTATGAAATACTGAACGAAGTTGGATTTATGGATTTAACCATCGAAGGAGTCGCTGCAAGATCGGGGGTAGGCAAACCGACTATCTATCGGCGTTGGAAAACTAAAGCAGCATTGGCAATGGATGCTTTTTTAGAAGCGGTAAACCCCGAACTAGCATTTCCCGATACGGGGAAAGCGAAAGAAGATTTTAGGGAACAAATGCAAAATATAGTGAGATTGATGAATAGTCCCAGAGGTGAAGTTTTGGCTAGCGTTATAGGTTGCGGACAGGCGGATGAAGAATTAATTGCAGCATTTCGGGAAAATTGGTTAATTCCCCGAAGAGAGGCAGCTAAAGAGATATTTCAGCGAGGAGTAGAGAGGGGAGAATTAAAAGCAGACGTAGATCCAGAAATTGCGATCGATGCTTTGTACAGTCCGCTTTTCTATCGTTTGTTACTCAAACATCAACCTTTAACAAATAAATTTGTAAATGAATTAGTTGATGTAGTAATGAATGGATTTGCTAAATCATAGCGAAGCAATCTTGGCTCCAAATTTATAATTTTGTAGGTATTGATGAATTGTCTGCATAACTGTCTTTCAACGTCAGTTCGATCGCATTATTATAGATAAACACGATCGCCGAACGATTCGGAGAGGCAGTAATAATTTTATCTATAGAAATAAAGAAGGTTCTTCTTTATTTGGCTTTTTTGGCTCTGATGTCAGGTCTGGCTGAGTTACAATACTTGCCAACACTTTTTCCTCTGCCTCTACAAAACGCTCCAAAATATCAAGTTTGGTAGAATCGTTAATCTGACTCGATATTTTCCAACCTTTTTCCTCTGCCTGAGCTTCAAACACTGAAAAAGCTACGCCGTTATCTATCTCAGAAACCGATAGCTTTTGTCTATCTTCTGATAAATTAATTTGTAGCTGATGGACTTTCAGGCGATCGTTAAGTTGGGTTAAATCTCCGTCATAACTAGAGATTAAATCAGCCATCTGCCAATCTATGTCTGAAGCAGAATCAACGGTTATCTCTGGTACTTCAGCTTCCTGGGCTGCTTCGGTTTCGGTTTTTGCTTCGGCAACAACCTCTGTTTCTATCTCTGTTCTCACAGGTACTTCTGCCATAGGATTATTGGCAACAACCTCTACTTCCGTCTTAGCCTCGGTTTCTACTACCATATCTTCTGAATTAGGCTGAGGTGTTGGGGTAGAAGATACATTTGTTTGTTCGGCAGAATTAGGTTCGAGGGATGCTTGAATTGCTTCGAGATTTTTTTCAATCTTAATTAACTCTTCTAGCATCTTATCGAGGGTTTTCTCGATCGCATCGAGCTTTTCATCGAGGGATGCGTTGGATTTTAACAGTTTATCGATCGCCGTATCTGCGGGTTCGGGTTTGGACAGTGCTGGAGGAGTAGGACTACTAGGAGTAGGATCGGCAGCAGTTTTTAATTCAGCTTCGGGTTTGGGAACTGACGTATTAAAAACATCTGTATTATTTACGGGGGGTTTAGGTTCTGAAGTAATAAAATCATCTCCTACTCGATCCATTTTGAGATCGATCGCTTTTTTCTTCTCTTCAACCAGCTTCATCTGTTGAGCGATACTTTTTAACCGAGCCGACTGTATTCCTGCGGGGATACCGTTGATGAAGCTGCCAATGATATTTAGAGTATCGCCATAAAGTTGAACGGGATTGACTTCTCCTTTTGCCATATCTTTGAGTGCTTTACCAATATTTTGATTTAAATTGCCCACAGCCTGTAAGTTTTGGTTAGTAGCTTTAATTGCTTTCGCCGTTTTAGGGTTGTGAATTGGTCTAGGCTGAGGAATAGGCGGTGATGCAGGTGGAGTCCCTGTATTTGTATTGGGAAACTGATTAGCTATAGGTGCAGTATTGTTGTTGATTGCAAAGTTATTTTCGTTGGTAAATGTAGAAGAATTCTGAGTATTTGCCTGGTTAGGTACCCTAAAGGATACCGCTTCGCATATAGCTAATGTCGCCAGACCTGCTACTGCTGAATTGGGTGCGTTTGTAAGGGACTGAGGTTGAGGAGTTGCTGGGGGAACAGTTTGAGCCATTGCCTGAGCTTTGGACACAGGCGGTACGTGAGAAGTTGGTATTGCTCTTGGCGTAACTTGAGTAGGCATAGTTCTAGTTGGGACTGGTGTTGTACTGGGTACTCCCAGATTCATCGGTGGTATGGTTGCTGAAGTTGTAATAGGCGGAGGTTGAACGATACCGAGATTTGTAGCAATACGAGTCGAAACTATATCGGGACGTAGATGGGTTAATTGTTCTGGGCTGGCTTTTGTTCCCTGGGGTAGAGAGTCTTTAATTAGAAAATAACTGGTGCTGGTGCGATCGCCGATGCTCGCAGTAAGTTCGGGAACGGGGTTTTCTTGACCCTTGAGCCTCTGTTCTTTGGAATTGAAACTAATGCGCGGGTAATTACTGTCTTGAAGAGAATAAGTATCGGCTATTCTTTGAGCGGTGGCAATGTAGATTTCAGGAGTATACATTCCCCCCTGCTGGCACTGCTGCGCCGAAGCTTCTAAGATGCTTTTGACGTAGTTGATTTGGTTTGGGTCTTGAATGCGGTTATTTTTTTTGGTGTAGACCATGATGTTTTTAGTTGTTTAAGGTTGTTAAATTGTTAAAAAGCTGTAAGCTCTAGGCTCTAAGCTCTACCCCTGTTAAGGTGAGCGTTTGTACTGTTTTTGCTGTAGAAGAAGACGAGCAGTAGAGCGATGAGGATGTTTGGGGTTATAAGTCGGTTTGGGTTTGGGCTTCTTCTTGTGCCTTGGGGACGAAC